>CALRXG020000086.1:0-17536 GCA_943372075.1 Bordetella parapertussis
CGAGGTTCTTCGGCATGATCCGCATCAGCGCCGAATTGATCGGTACCGCATCGCTGGGAATATCCGCGACCAGCCGCTGGCGCTTGTCGAGCGCGCACTGGCCGATCAATCCCTCGCCGAACTGCACGATCTGCGGATGCGGATTGCTGCTGTCGCTGGCGTAGGCGGACAACAGGCGCAGTTCCGCATTCTCGGGATTGTCGACCTGGTAGATCACGCCCATATGCGCGTTGATCAGCGGCGCCAGCTCGGTCAGCAGCAGGCGGCCGACGGTCGCGAGATCGCGCTGGCCCTGCAGCATGTTGGTGAAGCGCGCCAGATTGGTCTTCAGCCAATCCTGCTCGGTGTTGCGCTCCGTGGTGAGACGGAGGTTGCCGATCATCGTGTTGATGTTGTCCTTGAGCTCGGCGACTTCGCCGCGGACGTCGACCTGGATCGAGCGCGTCAGGTCGCCCTTGGTCACGGCCGTCGCCACTTCCGCGATCGCGCGCACCTGCGAGGTCAGGTTGGCCGCCAGCAGGTTGACGTTGCCGGTGAGGTCCTTCCAGGTGCCGGCGGTGCCGGGCACGTTGGCCTGACCGCCGAGTCGCCCCTCGACGCCGACCTCGCGCGCCACGCTGGTGACCTGTTCGGCGAAGGTCGCGAGCGTCTCGGTCATGTTGTTGATGGTGTCGGCGAGCGCGGCCACCTCGCCCTTCGACTTCACGGTCAGGTTCTGCTTCAGGTCGCCGTTGGCGACCGCGGTCACCACCTTGACGATGCCGCGCACCTGCTCGGTCAGGTTCGCCGCCATCACGTTGACGGTGTCGGTGAGGTCCTTCCAGGTGCCGGCGACGCCGCGCACCTCGGCCTGGCCGCCGAGCTTGCCTTCGGTGCCGACCTCGCGCGCGACGCGCGTCACCTCGCCGGCGAAGGCGTTGAGCTGGTCCACCATCGTGTTGATGGTGTTCTTCAGCTCGAGAATCTCGCCCTTCACGTCGACCGTGATCTTGCGCGACAGGTCGCCGCGCGCCACCGCGGTGGTCACTTCCGCGATGTTGCGGACCTGGGTGGTCAGGTTCGCGGCCAGCAGATTGACGTTGTCGGTGAGGTCCTTCCAGGTGCCGCCGACGCCGGGCACTACAGCCTGGCCGCCGAGCCGCCCCTCGGTGCCGACCTCGCGCGCCACGCGCGTCACTTCGGCGGCGAACGAGCGCAGCTGCTCGACCATCGTGTTCAGGGTGTCCTTGAGCAGCAGGATCTCGCCACGGACGTCCACGGTGATCTTCTTCGACAGGTCGCCGCCGGCGATCGCGCTCGCGACCTCGGCGATGTTGCGGACCTGGGCGGTCAGGTTCGACGCCATGAAGTTGACGTTGTCGGTGAGGTCCTTCCAGGTGCCGGCGACGCCGGGCACCTCGGCCTGGCCGCCGAGCTTGCCTTCGGTGCCGACCTCGCGCGCCACGCGCGTCACCTCGCCGGCGAAGGCGTTGAGCTGGTCCACCATCGTGTTGATGGTGTTCTTCAACTCGAGAATCTCGCCCTTCACGTCGACCGTGATCTTGCGCGACAGGTCGCCGCGCGCCACGGCGGTGGTCACCTCGGCGATGTTGCGGACCTGCGCGGTCAGGTTGCCGGCCATCGAGTTGACGTTGTCGGTCAGGTCTTTCCAGGTACCTGCCACGCCCGGCACGTTGGCCTGGCCGCCGAGACTGCCATCGGTGCCGACCTCGCGCGCCACGCGCGTCACCTCGCCCGCGAAGCGGTTGAGCTGGTCGACCATCGTGTTCAGCGTTTCCTTCAGCTGAAGGATCTCGCCACGGACGTCGACCGTGATCTTGCGCGACAGGTCGCCGCCGGCGATCGCGGTCGCGACCTCGGCGATGTTGCGGACCTGCGCGGTCAGATTGCCGGCCATCGAATTGACGCTGTCGGTCAGATCATTCCAGGTGCCGGCGACGCCGGGCACTTCGGCCTGGCCGCCGAGCTTGCCGTCGGTGCCGACCTCGCGCGCCACGCGCGTCACTTCGCCCGCGAAGGCGTTGAGCTGGTCCACCATCGTGTTGAGCGTTTCCTTCAGCTGAAGGATTTCGCCCGACACATTCACGGTGATCTTCTTCGACAGGTCGCCCTTCGCCACCGCGGTCGCGACCTCGGCGATGTTGCGGACCTGCGCGGTCAGGTTCGACGCCATCGAGTTGACGCTGTCGGTCAGGTCCTTCCAGGTGCCGGCGACGCCGCGCACCTCGGCCTGGCCACCGAGTTTGCCTTCAGTGCCGACCTCGCGCGCCACGCGCGTCACCTCGCCGGCGAAGGCGTTGAGCTGGTCCACCATCGTGTTGATGGTGTCCTTCAGCTCGAGGATTTCGCCGCGCACGTCCACCGTGATCTTCTTCGACAGGTCGCCATTGGCGACCGCGGTGGTGACGCCCGCGATGTTGCGGACCTGGGCGGTCAGGTTCGACGCCATGAAGTTGACGTTGTCGGTCAGGTCCTTCCAGGTGCCGGCGACGCCGAGCACATTGGCCTGGCCGCCGAGCTTGCCTTCGGTGCCGACCTCGCGCGCCACGCGCGTCACTTCCGAGGCGAAGGCGTTGAGCTGGTCAACCATGGTGTTGAGCGTTTCCTTCAGCTGAAGGATTTCGCCCGACACGTTCACCGTGATCTTCTTCGACAGGTCGCCGCCGGCGATCGCGCTTGCGACCTCGGCGATGTTGCGGACCTGGGCGGTCAGGTTCGATGCCATGAAGTTGACGTTGTCGGTCAGGTCCTTCCACGTGCCGGCGACGCCCGGCACCTGGGCCTGGCCGCCGAGTTTGCCCTCGGTGCCGACTTCGCGCGCCACGCGCGTCACTTCGGAGGCGAAGGAGTTGAGCTGGTCCACCATCGTGTTGATGGTGTCCTTCAACTCGAGGATCTCGCCGCTGACGTCGACCGTGATCTTGCGCGACAGGTCGCCGCGCGCCACCGCCGTGGTGACGTTGGCGATGTTGCGGACCTGGGCGGTCAGGTTGCCGCACATCGCATTCACCGAGTCGGTCAGGTCCTTCCAGGTGCCGGCGACGCCGGGCACGATGGCCTGGCCGCCGAGCTTGCCGTCGGTGCCGACCTCGCGCGCCACGCGCGTCACTTCCGAGGCGAATGAACGCAGCTGATCGACCATCGTGTTGATGGCCTCCTTCAGCTGCAGGATCTCGCCGCGCACGTCCACCGTGATCTTCTTCGACAGGTCGCCATTGGCGACCGCAATCGTCACCTCGGCGATGTTGCGGACCTGGCCGGTCAGATTGTTGGCCATCGAGTTGACGCTCTCGGTCAGGTCCTTCCAGACGCCGGTCACCTCCGGCACCTGGGCCTGGCCGCCGAGCTTGCCTTCGGTGCCGACTTCGCGGGCCACGCGCGTGACCTCCGAAGTGAACACCGAGAGTTGCTTGATCATCGTATTGACGATGTTCGCCGACTGCAGGAACTCACCGCGCAGCGGCCTGCCCTCGACGTCGAGTTGCACGGTCTGCAGCAGATCGCCCTGCGCCACCGCCGCCACCGCACGGGTCACCTCGCGGGTCGGCCACAGCAAATCGTCGATCAGGGTGTTGACCGAGCTCTCCATATCGGCCCAGGCGCCGCTGGCGAGGCCGAAATTGACGCGCTGGCGGGTCTGCCCCTCGCGGCCGACGACCTGCCCGACGCGCGCCAATTGCTGCGCCATGCGCTCGTTCGCTGCGGCAATTTCGTTGAAGGCGTCCGCGATCTTGCCGTCGATGCCGAGATAGTCGCCACGCATCCGAACCGAGAAGTCGCCGCCGCGCATCGCCTGCAGGGATTGCAGCAGATCGTGCGAGGAATCGAGACTTCCGTTCGATGATTGGGCGCGGCGGGCATCAGCACGGGGACGAGACGGCGAACCGAGATCGGTCATGGAATTTCCCCTACGCGCTGGCCACGAATCCAGGGACTCGGAAGGGCCAGTGTGACCATAAGAATGATTGCCCTTGATGTATTCAAGCGGGAAAACGCCAAAACCACGATTTGTGACGCAAGCCGAGTAGCTTAATCGCGGATGGAACCAAAAGTTCCAATGTGCATTGGAACTTTTCGCGGAACGGCGTAAGGCACAGTGATCGCATTGGAACATTGGCCGCCCCAGCGCGTTTTGGGCGTTGGCAGGATTGGTGATGGTTAAGAAATCGGACCAGCTCAAGCGCGGCATTTTCGAGAGCGAGCGCAGATTTCGGCTGTTGGCCGGAGGGGTGATCGACTACGCGATCTGCATGCTTGGGCCCGATGGACGGGTGACCAACTGGAACAAGGGCGCTGAGCGCATCACCGGGTACCCGGCCACCGCGATCCTGGGCAAGCATTTCTCGGTCTTCTACATTCTTGAAGATCAGGTAGCGGACCTTCCCGCGAGGGCGTTGCAGATCGCGCGCAGGGAAAAGCACGCTGTGGCCGAGGGCTGGTGCGTCCGCAAGGACGGATCGCAATTCTACGCTTCCGTGGTCATCGATCCGATCTACGAGAAGCGCAAGCTTGTCGGCTACGCGATGGTCACGCGGGACATCTCCGAGCGTCGCCAGGCCCGCGCGGATCTCGATGCCAGCGAAAGTCAATTCCGCCTGCTGGTGAGCAACGTCACCGACTACGCGCTCTACATGCTGACGCCAGCCGGCATCGTCGCCAACTGGAACGCCGGCGGCGAGCGCATCAAGGGCTATTCCCCCGGCGAAATCATCGGCCAGAGCTTCTCGCGCTTCTACACGCCCGCAGACCAAGCCGCCGGCAAGCCGGCCCGCGCGCTCAAGATCGCCGAAGAGACCGGGCATTATGAGGAAGATGGCTGGCGCGTCCGCAAGGACGGCTCGTTCTTTTGGGCAAGCGTCGTGATCGATCCGATCCGCGACACCGATGGCAGCCTGGTCGGCTTTGCCAAGATCACGCGCGACATTTCGGAACGGCGCGAGGCACAACAGAAGCTCGAACAGGTACAGCGTCAGCTCGCTGAATCCCAGAAGATGGACGCGCTAGGCCAGTTGACCGGCGGTGTCGCACACGACTTCAACAATCTCTTGATGATCATTTCGGGCAATCTGCACCGGATCAAGCGCGAGGTGATGAGCGAGCGCGGCCAGCTCGCACTCAGTGCGATCGAAACCGCATCCGATCGTGCCGCATCCCTGACCAGTCAATTGCTCAGCTTCGCGCGCCGTCAGAATGTCAATCCGCAGGCGATCGATGTCGCCGAGCGGATCACGTCGGTGCGCCAGGTCCTGACCAGCGCGCTGGGCAGCCTGATCGAGCTCGACATCCAGATTGAGCCAGGCGTCTGGCCGATCTTCGCCGACCCGACGGAGTTTGAAACCGCTCTCATCAACCTCGCTGTCAATGCGCGGGATGCGATGAGTGACGGCGGCACGCTGACCGTTGCCGCACGCAATGTGCCTGCGGACGCCCAGGTTGTCGTCAGTGTAACGGATACGGGCCACGGCATTCCCGACGACGTGCTGACCAAGGTCTTCGACCCGTTTTTCACGACGAAGCCGGTCGGCAAAGGCACCGGCCTCGGGCTATCCCAGGTCCACGGCTTTGCGCATCAGGCTGAGGGCCGTGTCGAGATTGCCAGCGCGTTGGGCAAAGGTACGACCGTCAGCATCTTTCTGCCACGCAGCACCGCGGCCGCAGCTCGCGCGACCACCGGTCATGGCCCGCATGGATCGGCCACGGTGCTGTTGATCGAGGATAACCCCGCGGTTGCCGACGCAAGCACCGGCCTGCTTGAGCAGCTCGGCTACACCGTACGCTGGGCGTCGAACGCGGAGGCAGCCTTGTCGGAAATCGACGCCAACGGGATCGACATCGTATTCTCTGATATCGTCATGCCGGGCCGGATGGATGGACTGAAGCTGGCGCGCGCGATCCGGGACAGGAAGCCCGAGCTGCCGATCCTGCTGACGACGGGCTACAGCGAGAGCGGGCGCGACGCGCGGGCCGACTTTCCGGTTCTGCGCAAGCCCTACCATATTCACGACCTCAGCCGCGAACTCTCCAAGCTGACGGGCAAAGGTCCGGGCGATACAGCAAACGACCCATCGAGCGAATTGGATTTCGCCGCATCTGACGACCAGGCTTGGCCAACTGAGAAAGCCCGCTCCTAGTTCACACCCGATCGGCTAGCGGTCCGCCGGCCAGCTTCGCCGGACCAATTGCACCCGCTCGATGCGGCTACATTGCTCGCAGCGATATTGAAGAATATCCCTGCCCTCGCTACCCGGATAACTGCTCTCGAGCCGCATCGTCCTGACACAGTTGACGCAGGAGATCAGCGTCAACAGCGGACTGCGATCGTCATTCATCGATAACCGCGGCGGCGCGGTCGGGTCGGCGATCATGGACGATGCTGTGGTGTTGGCTCTCACCACAAGGAAATGCAGATCCTGCGGATCGGGTTCCTGCCCCGAAACCTCATTTGGGCGCGATCCGCCCTTCCCTCAGATCCTGTCGACCGGCCGGTCGGATCGCCCCCTGGCGTTCCTCTGGCCCGGCGCCGCCTTGGCCTTGTCTGACTTTGCCGACGCTGCGGGGCGATCTCCGTAGCTCCGGCTCAGCCGCTCCCGGACCGTCGGGAGCCGATCGCCGCCGCCGGCGGCCCTCCACCGGCCGATCAACTCGGCCACTTCTGCGCGCATCGCGAGCAGCCGATAGGACGCTTCACTGCAATCGAGATCGTGATTGACCTGATCCCGGATCGTTGCCTCGATCAGGGTCATTTCAGCCCGCAACGTGCTGATCCTACGCCGAATTTCATTGATTTTGTTATCCATGGCTTGTTAGAACAAAAATAGAACATATTGTCAAGTCACGTTCCGGCAAGCGAGGTGAGCGATGAGCATGGCAGCGGTGAGATTTGGCGGGGTTGCGGAGCGCATGAGCGGTCTGATGAGCCGCGCCCAGGCATTGCGGTTGAGGAGCCTCGCCGAGGAGGCCTACCAGCCAAACCAGTACGCGCGCGACCTGACGTCAGAGGAAGCGGAACGACGCATCGATGCCCTGAGGGCCGAGATCGCGCTTGCGGACTCATTCTGAATTCCGGGCCGCGCATGCGGTTCGGGCCGGACACTCCCTCAAGGCTTTGATATAGCGGCACAGCTGGTTGTTTTCATTATTGCTGTTGCGGCTTTATTGCTGTTGCTGCTTTGCCTTTGGGGGGCCTCACGTGCTGGAGTTGGAGAAGCGATCGCCGCTCGCGTTCTCGATCACGCTGAAGGATGGGCGAACACTCGCAACCGTCGGCGACGCCGCGGACTACCTGTCCAAGCTGAACGTTGATCAGCGCGAGCGCAGCTATTGGAAGTCGGCGATCATGATGTTCAACAACGCCATGCGCGAACCCAGCTATCTGAAGATCGCGACCATGAATCTGCGCTCTGCCCTTGTGTATGACCGCCTTGTCGAGGACCTTGGTTCATGATTGTGGCGTGACAGCTACAGCCGAATCGATGGTCGTTGCGTAAGGCGCTGTCCGTTATGGCCGCAAACAAGGTAACGGCGGTACACATGACGGCCGGGCGCTGATGTGCTTCGGCCGCACTCTCGGGCCGCCTCGGAGGGCCAAGGCGGTCCATTTCTTTTCAAGGCAATCTTGTCTTTTCAAAGCAATTTTGCGCGGACGAACAGCGTCCGCAGTGCGTTCGTCGCCTGCACCGTCAGCATGGCGTTGCCGGCCGCCCTCTCCAACGCAGCCACCGCGTCGCCATGCAGCGAGCGGAATTCCATCCATTCGACAGCGCTGAGATTGCTGATAAAGCGGTAGGCCTGGCCGACTGTCGCGAGCGTTACCGTCTCGCCGTTCAGCCGCACCTTGAACGTCGCCTTCAGCGGCGTGTCGGATTTGGATACGTCACCCATAAACATCACCCATGGCGCGGTTGTGCTCCGCACCGCGTTAATGTCAATCTAATTTCTCGGCCCGCACCCCGGCGTGTTCGCCCCTCTGAATCGCAATGTCTGTTAGCGTTTCGTGGGGGTGATTCGTGCCTGATCCAGCCAACACAGCCTATCTCGATGCGCTCAACTCCGAGCAACGCCGCGCCGTTGAGCACGGGGTTGGCAAGGATTGCACCGTCGGCGCCCCGCTGCTGGTGATCGCCGGCGCGGGCTCCGGCAAGACCAACACGCTCGCCCATCGCGTCGCGCATCTGATCGTCGCCGGCGCCGATCCGCGCCGCATCCTGTTGATGACCTTTTCGCGCCGCGCGGCCGCCGAGATGGCCGGCCGCGTCGAGCGCATCGCACGGCGGGTGCTCGGTGACCGGGCCTCCGTCATGACCGACGCGCTGAACTGGACCGGCACGTTCCACGGCATCGGCGCGCGGCTGTTGCGCGAATTCGCGGAACGCATCGCCCTCGACCCGGCGTTCACGATCCATGATCGCGAGGACTCCGCGGATCTGATGAATCTGGTCCGCCACGATCTTGGTTTCTCACGCACCGAGAGCCGGTTCCCCACCAAGGGCACCTGCCTTGCGATCTATTCACGCTGCGTGAACGCGGAGATGCCGATCGAGGCCGTGCTCGGCCAGTTCTTTCCCTGGTGCTCCGGCTGGGCCGATCAATTGAAACAGTTGTTCGGGGCCTATGTCGAAGCCAAGCAGCGGCAGAGTGTGCTCGATTACGACGACCTCCTGCTCTACTGGGCACAGATGGTCACAGACGCGGCGCTGGCCGAAGAGATCGGCGGCCGTTTCGACCACGTGATGGTCGACGAATATCAGGACACCAACCGCTTGCAGTCCTCGATCCTGCTCGCGCTCAAGCCCGGAGGGCGCGGACTGACCGTGGTCGGCGACGACGCGCAGTCGATCTATTCATTCCGCGCCGCCACGGTGCGCAATATCCTCGACTTCCCGAACCAGTTCAGCCCGGCGGCCGAGATCGTCATGCTCGACCGCAATTATCGCTCGACGCAGCCGATCCTGTCGGCGGCCAACGGCGTGATCTCGCTCGCCAAGGAACGCTTCACCAAGAACCTGTGGACCGACCGGACCTCGACCCGCAAGCCGCTGCTCGTCACGGTCCGCGACGAGGCTGATCAGGCCCGCTACATCGTCGAGCAGGTGCTGGCGAACCGTGAGGAAGGCGCGCTGTTGAAGCACCAGGCCGTGCTGTTCCGCACCTCGTCGCACAGCGGCCCGCTCGAGGTCGAGCTGACCCGTCGCAACATTCCGTTCGTGAAGTTCGGCGGCCTCAAATTCCTCGACGCCGCGCACGTCAAGGACATGCTGGCGCTGCTGCGGTTCACCGCCAATCCGCGCGATCGGGTCGCCGGTTTTCGTATCTTGCATCTGTTGCCCGGCGTCGGACCGGCCTCCGCGCAACGGGTGCTCGACCGCATGGCTGAAGGCGCCGATCCGATCGCCGCGCTCGCAGCGCTGCCCGCCCCGCCACGTGCAGGGGCCGACTGGCGGTTGTTCGTCGAGGCGATCGAGAACCTCCGCTACTCGGAATGGCCTGTCGACATCGAGCGCGCCCGGCTCTGGTACGAGCCGCATCTCGACCGCATTCACGAGGACAGCGAGGTTCGCCGCGCCGACCTCATTCAGCTCGAACAGATCGCCGCCGGCTATCCGTCGCGCGAACGCTTCCTCACCGAGCTCACGCTCGATCCGCCCGATGCGACCAGCGACCAGGCCGGCGTGCCGCTGCTCGACGAGGACTATCTGATCCTGTCGACCATCCACTCCGCCAAAGGGCAGGAGTGGAAATCGGTCCATGTGCTCAACGTCGTCGACGGCTGTATGCCGTCCGACCTCGGCGCCGGCACTTCCGCCGAACTCGAGGAAGAGCGCCGCCTGCTCTATGTCGCAATGACCCGGGCCAAGGACGATCTCCATTTGCTGGTGCCGCAGCGCTTTTTCGTCCATGGCCAGGCCGCCAAAGGCGACCGTCACATGTACGCCTCGCGCACCCGGTTCATCCCGGAACGGCTGCTTCCGATGTTCGAGCGGACCACCTGGCCGCGCGCCGCCGCCGCACAGGCTTCATCCGCCAATCGGGCAGCGCCGATCGACATCGGCGCCCGGATGCGCGGCATGTGGCGCTGAAACCGGCCCGGGCAGATCTTCCGGGCCGCCGGGAACGAAGCCGTTGGCCTCGCGTTGAAGCGGTGTTCGTAATCGGCAAACGACCATCCCAGACGGCTTCGGCGCGCAAGCGCGGGCCGTCTTTTTTTGCGCCGCGTCATGCCGCGCGAAGCACACCTAACAGGTCGGTCGAGGCTATTCGGAACGTGGTCGGAACCGGTGTGGCACGCTCAGGCCGTCGGCACGAAGCTCAGGCCAATCCGCGTCTTCTTTCTCCAGATCACCTGGCACTCGTAGACAACCGAGGCGTCGTTGGCCATCACCAGGCGGAAGCGATGCGGAACGAAAGCCGGGTTCTCGACCTCGATGGCCGCACCTTCCGGCGAAATGTTCACGATCGTGCAATGCATGACCGAACCGCCCGACGAGACATAGCCGGGTTCATTGACCTCGGTTCGCGGATGCCTGCGCTTCTCGTCCATCCAGCCTGCCCCTTGGCGTTTCCCCAGGCAAACCCTTGGGGATCGGCCTTGCGGGAGTCAACGGCTCCAGCGGCTCGCAGCGGGTTTTCGCACCACGATTTGTGCGCGGCAGTAAGCCGAATTGCTTATCGCGTCGATGCAGACGAGCCCCGCGTCAGCCCGGGCTTGTCGGTCGCAAGCCCGGGAGGATAGCTTTCTTGCATCAGCGATGCGCTGGCGCGACGCTCGCTCCCGATAACAACGAACAGGCGCCAAGGGGAGACGCGCCATGTTCGAGATTCTCGATCGCCGGACGACTCTGACCGGCAACCAGATCAAGATCCTTGCGGCGGCCATCATCGGCGATGCGCTGGAATTCTTCGACTACTTCCTGATCGGCTTCGTGCTCGCATTCCTGATCGGTCCGTGGAAACTCACCTTCGGCCAGTCAGCCACCGTGCTGATGAGTTCCGGCATCGGCGCCATTATCGGCGCCTATCTCTGGGGTTGGCTCGCCGACCGGATCGGACGCCGTGTCGTCTTCATCGGCACCGTGCTGAACTTCTCGATCGCGACCGGCCTGCTCTACTTCACCCCCGACAATGGCTGGGTTTACCTCGCGATCCTGCGCTTCTTCGTCGGCACCGGCGTCGGCGGCCTCTATTGTGTCGACCTGCCGCTGGTGCAGGAGTTCATGCCCTCGCACAAGCGCGGCTGGGTGGGCGGGCTCGTCACCTGCGTGATCCCGCTCGGCGTCGGTCTCGGCGCGGTGCTGGGCGCGATCATGGGCACCGACCAGTGGCGGCTGCTGTTCGCGATCGGCGTGCTGCCGGCGGTCCTGGTGCTGCTGGTCAGGCTCTGGGTCCCGGAGTCGCCGCGCTGGCTGTGCCGGCAAGGACGCTATGACGAAGCGCGCAAGTCGCTTGCCTGGGCCTTGCAGGTCGAACCATCCGAACTGCCCTTGCCGAGCGCCGCCGACGCCGGCCCGATCGTCAAGACGAGCTGGTTCGACCTGTTCAAATATCCGCGCAGCCTGATCGTCTCCTGGCTCGGCAACGCCGGTGCGCAGACCGGCGTCTATGGCATCACGCTGTGGGCGCCTGCCCTGTTCGTGTTGCTGCTGAAGGTCACGCCGCAGGAGGCCGCCAAGATGATGATCCTGCTCAGCGTCACCGGCTTCCTCGGCCGCATCTCGTTTTCCTGGTTCTCGGAATTGCTGGGGCGGCGCGTCGCCGGCGGACTGCTCGGCCTCGGCGCCGGGGCGTTGACGATCATTGCCGGCTATCACTATGACGCGACGCTGTTCGGCATGTCGGCATTCTGGCTGCTGCTCGGTGCCGCCTTCTTCTTCGCTGACGGCGGCTTTGCGATCGTCGGTCCGTATGCGGCGGAGGTCTGGCCTTCGCATCTGCGCACCACCGGCATGGGGTCGGCCTACGGCTTCGGCGGCATCGGCAAGATCATCGGCCCGGTCGGCCTTGCCCTGATCGTCGGCTCGAACAATTATCTCAAGCCGGACGTGCCGCTGACCCAGATTCCGACCGCCTTCGTCTATCTCGGTTGCTGGTTCCTGATGGCCGGCGCGGTCTATCTGCTCTTCGGGCTCGAGACCCGCGGCAAGTCGATCGAGCAGATCGACAAGGAGCTCAATGCGGCGGCTGACGTCGAGGCCCCGGCAACGATCCGACGCGCCTGAGGGAGGCGAAGATGAATCTGACTTCAGCGGATATTGCCGGCGATCGCGACGTGATCGCTCGCGCCGAGGCGATCAGGGACGCGGTTGCCGCCGCGTCCGACGAGATCGAGACGACGCGCCGTCTGCCGGCCGACCTGCTCGACCGGCTGCATGAGGCCCGGCTGTTCCGACTGCTGCTGCCGCGCTCGACCGACGGGATCGAAACCGATCCCGTCACCTTCTTCCATGCCATCGAGACCATCGCCAAGGCCGATGCCTCGACGGCGTGGTGCCTGAGCCAGGCCGGCGGCTGTGCAATGTCGGCCGCCTATCTCGACCTGCCGGTCGCGCAGGAAGTGTTCACCGATCCGCGCGCCGTGCTGGCCTGGGGGCCTGGCCCGAAGGTCAAGGCGGTCGAGTGCGAGGGTGGCTACCGAGTGAGTGGGACCTGGTCGTTTGCGTCAGGCGGCCGGCACGCCACCTGGCTCGGCGCGCACTGCCCGATCTACGCGGCAGACGGCTCGCCACGCCGCGATGCCAATGGCGAGCAGGCCGAGCGCACCATGCTGGTGCGGACCGAAGACGTCGAGTGGACCGACATCTGGAATACGGTCGGGCTGCGCGGCACCGCCAGCGACCAGTTCGCGCTCAACGACTTCTACGTCCGCGCCGATCATTCGATCACCCGCGAATTCGATCGCGAGTGCCGCGAAGATGGTCCGCTGTACCGGATGAGCAACCACACCTGCTACCAGGTCGGCTTTGCCGGCGTCGCCTGCGGCATTGCGCGTAGCGCGCTGGACAATTTCGTCGACGTCGCCCGCAACAAGGTGCCGCGCGGCATGACGAAGACGCTGCGCGACAACGCCGTGGTGCAGTCCGGCCTGGCCCAGGCCGAAGTCAATCTGCGCGCCGCCCGCGGCTTCCTGCTGCAATCAATGGCCGACATCTGGAACGATCTGGTCGCCGGCCACAGCATCACGGTCGCGCAACGCATGACGATCCGGATGGCGGCAACCCATGCCATCCACAAGGCGCGCGAGGCGGTCGACTTCGCCTACAGCACGGCGGGCGCCACCGCGATCTTCGACGGCCACCCGCTCGAACGGCGCTTCCGCGACATCCACACCGTGACCCAGCAATTGCAGGGCCGCTTCAGCCATTTCGAGACCGTCGGCGCCTGGATGCTGGGCGTCGATGCCAACCTCAGCTTCGTCTGATCTAAATTCTCAGGGAGAAGAACCATGCCATTGGGCGGACTACAGCATTTCACCATCGAGCCACAGGACCTTGAAAAGACCAAGGAGTTCTATTGCGACGTGCTCGGGCTCGAGAATGGCGACCGGCCGCCGCTCGATTTCCCCGGCTACTGGCTCTATTCCGGCGGCCAGGCCACTGTCCATCTGATGGGCACCCGGAAGCCACGCGATGGCATCGTCGTGCGCGGCACCGACAAGAAATATGAGGACACCGGCCGCCTCGACCATATCGCCTTTGCCGCAACCGATGTCGAAGCGGTGCGCAAGCGCCTGCAATCGAGGAATGTCAGCTTCCGCGAGCAGATCGTGCCGCGCACCGGCGACACCCAGATTTTCCTCTACGATCCCGATGGCGTCGGCGTGGAGCTGAACTTCCCGAAGGTCTGAGCCGACGAGTGCTGTACCGCCCGCGCTGAACCGATCCGCTCAACAATTGGTAGGCGCACCTGCCGGGGCATTTTCATGTCGCATTCATGGCGCGCGATCGGTTCCCGACAAGGCCCTGACTCGGCCATCACTCGGGCGTGATCCGGTCCGTTTTTCTTCAACATTGAATGACGAGTTAGCCAAGCCGCGCCGCTGCGGCAGAATAGCCGGGTGCTGCGCCTTTAACCTACCCCAGGGCATGGTGGCCCGGCTATTCGTCCCCACTAGCTCGGCAATCGATCGTCAGTCGAGCCCGCGCTCGTGGCTGAGGCGGACCATTTCATTGATGAAGATTTGTTTCTGCTTGTCGTCGAGGCTCGCATAGAGCGGCTCCGCCGCGTCGGCGACACCGCGCTGATCGACCGCGCGGTCGTTGAGAAATTGGGCCTCGTTGCGCATCTGCTCGATGATGTCGTCAGGCGGATCGCGCTGCGCCCGGGCGATCCGCAGGTTGAGACGGTCGGCGCCGTTGTGGCCAAGATAATGCATCGCGCTGTTGAAGCCGGCCCAGTGCTTTTCCTGCTCCGGCGTAAGGTTCAGCTCCTTCTTGATCCGCTCGATGTTGGCGTCGCTGTTGGCGACCATTTGTTCCGCCGTCAGTTGCGGCGCCCCATCCTGGGTCAGCACCGCCGTCTGCTGTTTCGCGTTCTTGTCCTTGGCGGCCTTCGCCGACTTGGTACCCCTGGCGCCCTGCTTGTCGCCGGACGACGGCGCTTGCGTGTTCTTGCCATTGCCGGCATTTGGCGCGGCGCTGTTGGGATTGTTGCCGGTGAACACTCCGGTCACGCCCGTCACCACGCCAACCACGCCACCGATCGCGCCGCCCAGGACGCCGCCGACCGGTCCGGCGGCCTTGTTGCCCTCGCGTGCGCCCTTCTCGACGCCCTGCACCAGCTGCGCATTGACGATCTGGGGCACTGCGAACAGCGTGACGGTGGCGGCCGCAACCGCGACGCACAATTTCCACCGTGCTCGCAACTTCGCTACCGGATTGAGCATGATCGGGTCTCCATGATCGATGGTGGATTGAGCAGTTGATGCGGGGGCAGCTCGACGAATCCGGACTTTATCTTTTCAGGCTTCAGCGAGTCTATCGGTCGCACCGGGCATCAACATGACGAACGCGGTTCGAATGGACCCGGCTGGAAACCTGCGGCTCAACGGCGCACCGGCATGCCGAACATGGCCGCGTCACGCACTGCGTGCGTCGCAACATGATCGCGAGAACCGTTGCAAACCGCTGGCAACCACGATGACACGATCCACGCTGCCTGCGATTTGACCACAACGTTAGTACTACGTGGCACAGGCATCTCGTTTCTCGACAGACGACGGCAATTCTGTTCTGATCGGACACAACGAAATCCCGAGAGATCGCGCCGACGCGACGCACAATAACAACGGGATCCGAAGGTCTTTGTCCGGTGGCTCGCCAGGGAGGGAACGCCATGTCACGGAAGACGCTTTCACGCCGACAATTCGTTGCAGCGACAGCGCTGTCATCGGCCGCGCTGATCACAGCCCCCTACGTACGTGGCGCTTACGCAGCCGGAAAGCTCTCGATGGGCTTCTGGGATCATTGGGTGCCCGGTGCCAACAGTGCATCGACCGAACTCGTCAATGAATGGGCCGCCAAGGAAAAGGTCGAGGTCCAGATCGACTACATTACGAGCCAAGGCAACAAGAACATCGTCACGATCGCCGCCGAGGCGCAGGCGAAATCCGGTCACGATATCTTCCAGATGCCGACATGGTGGCCGCAATCCAATGCGGAGTTGCTCGAACCCGTCAACGACATCATGGAACCGCTGATCAAGCTGAACGGCGAGGTCAATGGCACGGTGACCTATCTCGGCAAGGCCGATGGCAAATGGCTCGGCGTTCCCGCCAGCGTCGGCAGCCAGATCAAAGGGCCCTGCTCGCGCATCGACATGATGAAGAAGTACGCCAACATCGACGTGCAGGAGATGTATCCGGCCGGAAGCGCGCCGAAGGCGGACAACTGGACGCTCGATACATTCCTCAAGGCAGCCGAAGCCTGCCACAAAGCGGGCTTCCCGTTCGGCATCGGCCTCGGCGAAACCAGCGACAATGTCGACACCGCCGGCGCGATCTTCCAGTCGTTCGGCGCGCAACTGGTCGACGCCAAGGGCGACCTCACCGTCAAGACCGATGCGGTGCGCCAGGCGCTCGACTTCTACAAGAAGCTGCTCGCCTTCCTGCCGCCCGACGTCGCCGCCTGGGACGATGCTTCCAACAACAAATGGCTGGTTGCGGGCAAGGGCGCGATGATCATGAACCCGCCGAGCGCCTGGGCGGTTGCCAAGCGTGATGCGCCGCAAATCGCCGAGCAATGCTGGACGCACGGGTTCCCGGCCGGGCCGAAGGGGCGCTTCGCACCCTATCTGCCGTTTTTCTGGTCGATCTGGTCGTTCTCGAAGAACAAGGAAGCGGCCAAGAGCCTGCTGTCGTTCCTGTCGCAGCCGGCATCGATCGAGAAGATGGTGGTCGCGAGCGGCGGCTACGACCTGCCCGCTTACGAGAAGCTCACGACGTTGAAGATCTGGGAAGAGCAAGGGCCGCCAAAGGGCACGCTCTACCACTACCCGAACCCCTACAAGCACCAGACGCTGTCGATCGCCGCCTCACCGGCGCCGCCCAAGGTCGCCCAGCAGATCTACTTCCAGGCCACCCTGACCAAGATGTGCCTGCGCTACTACCAGGGTGAAAGCATGGAGAAGACCCTCGCCTGGGCCGAGGGCGAGTGTGAAGGCTTCATGCGAAGCTGACCGCAAGCGAGCCTCGCGCGGCCAGGGATAGTGCTGGCCGCGCGAGGTCTCGTCTTTGCATTCCCGCCGCCGAACCGGCGAGCTGTGCAACCGACCCGCGCGAGGGACCTGCGTTATGGTTGATGTCGCATTCCAATCCAACCGCGCGGTGGCCCAGCCCGGGCGAAGACGCGGCGGCCTGCGCAACGCGCTGCGGCGCAAATCGATGGCCGCGTTCCTGATGACGCTGCCACTGATCGTCCTGATCGCGGTTCTCGTGCTCTACCCGGCGCTGTATTCGCTGCATCTGGCGACGCTGAACAAGGCGATGACGAAGTTCGTCGGCTTCGGCAATTTCGAGTTCCTGTTCAAGCGCGACACCTTCTGGCTGGTGGTCAAGCAATCCTGCATTTTCGCGATCTCCGCGGTGGTCTTCAAAGCGCTGATCGGCTTCATCGTCGCGCATTTCGTGCACAACGTGCCCACCAACAAGCAGCGCAAATGGCGCGGCATGCTGCTGGTGCCATGGGTGATCCCTCCGGCGATGAGCACGCTGGCCTGGCTATGGCTGTTCGATCCCTCCTACAGCGCCTTCAATTACACGCTGGCCTTCTTCGGCATCGGACCGATCCCGTGGACCGGCGATGCAATGTGGGCGCGCTTCTCGGTGATCCTGGTCAACGTCTGGTACGGCGCGCCGTTCTTCATGATCATGTATCTGGCGGCGTTGAAATCGGTGCCCGAGCAGCTCTATGAAGCGGCCGCGATCGACGGCGCCAATTGGTGGCAGCGCATCTGGTACGTGACGCTGCCGATGATGCGCAACATCATCGCGATCACCACGCTGTTCTCGCTGATCGTCACCTTTGCCAATTTCGACATCGTGCGCATC
>CALRXG020000087.1:0-17501 GCA_943372075.1 Bordetella parapertussis
TTGATTAACCGCTGTCTGCCGGGTGCTCGCTGCTGGGTCGATCGGCTCGTTCCAGCAGCAAATCACTGATACATGACGGCGCATGCAGGAGGAAGGTTCCGCGCGAACGAAACCGGCCTATAATTGCGGATATCCGTGACCTGGAATAGCGACCGATACGGCCTCGTTCGCCGTCATGCCGTCCGCCGCGTCTCCGGCATCACCAGCCAGATCATGAACAGCCCGAGCGCAGCGACGCCGGCCAGGCCCATGAAAGCGGTGCTGCTGCCGAGCCTGTCGCTGACAAAGCCGGCGAGTACCGTGCTGAGCGACGCGCCGATGCCGACCGCGGTGCCGACGATGCCCTGCGCCAGGTTGAAATGGCCGCTGCCGAACGCAACGTCGGCCACGATCAGCGGCACCATCACGCTGAAGATCGCCGCGGTGATGCCGTCGAAGACCTGGACCATGACGAGCAGATAGGGATCGCGCACCGTCGCGAACAGCAGGCCCCTGATCACCAGCGAGGCGAATGCGATCAGGAGCAGCGGCCGGCGGCCCCAGGCCTGCGCCTTGCGGCCGACCGAGGGGGAACACAGCGCGACGATCGCCTGCGGCACGATAATGCATGCGGCGATCAGGACCGGCGCCCATTGGCTCGACCGCGTCGTCACCACGCCCGCCATCAACGGCAGCATCGCGGCATTGGCGAGCTGGAACAGCATCATCGCGCCGGCGAAGATCAGCAGCGAGCGCTGCCTGACCAGACCGAGCACGCTGGTCGCCTTCTTGTCCGGCACCTCGCGCTTCACCGCGCCATGGGCCTGCGCGATGTCGATCTCGCGCTCGCGGATCCGCGCCAGCGCCAGCAGCGTCGGGATCGCCAACAGGAAGGTGACGAGGAACACCGAACGGCTGGAGAGGAAATAGCCGCAGGCGCCCATCAGCGCCGCGGCCGAGCCGCTGCCGAGCGAGGCAAAGCGCGCGTTGCGGCCGAGCCGCTCGCCGATCGCAAGCGGCCCGACCAGGCCGAGGCTGATCGCGGCGATCGCCGGCCCAAGCACGCAGCTTGCAAGCGCGTGCAGCGTCGCGGCGAGCGTGACCACAGGAAAGATCGGCCACAGCGCATAGGCCAGCGCGGCCGATCCGATCGCGGCGACCGCGCAACCCGCGACCACCCGCTCCGAGCGCGCCGCATCGACGATCGCGCCGCCCGGCATCTGGCCGATCAGACCGATGATACCCCCTATCGAGAGCACGAAGCCGATCTCGACCTGGGTCCATTTCTGCGTCGTCAGATAGACTGCGATGAAGGGGCCGAATCCGGTCTGTACGTCGGCCAGGAAGAAGATGAACCAGTCGAGCCCGCGCTGGCTTTCGCGCGACGGCGCACACGGTTGCTCCGGATTGGGCCGATCGGACACCAGCGGCACGACGTTGGTGCCGGCTGATCGCTCACCACGATCGTCGCCAACCGTCTCGAAGGAAGAGTTCGGACGCGCGACCAGCTTCTGCCCCCTAATGCTCGTAATCCCATGGATGGAGATTGCCGGCCGCGCCCAGCACGATCAGCGGTGTATCTTCCTTGTATTCCGGCGCAGCGCTGACCTGCTGCTTGTTGAGGTCGAGCGTGATGCTGTCGCTCTTGCTGGAAACGCCGGCGAAACGCAGTGCGTTCCAGTCGACCACGATCTTGCGGCTGCCGACGCCGAGGAACCCGCCGAAATCGATCACGGCGGCGCGGACCTTGCCGTCGCGATCGACGATGACGTCGACGATCCGGCCCATGTCTTCATTGGCGGAGCTGCGCACATCGCGCCCGAGAATGCCGTGGGCATCGCGCGCACCGATCACGGTCACCGATGGCGGCGGAGACGACTCCTTGGCCGCATCCTTCGGCGTCGTCTGGGTCGCCGGCGGCGCCTGATTTGCTGGCGGCGCCTTGGCCGCCGCTGGCGGAGATGGCGCCGGCGCGACGTCGTCGCCAGCGCGGACGTTGGCGCATGTCAGCAGCGCCACTGCGACCAGTAGAATCATCACCCTCGGACGCATTTTACTCTCCCCACGGTTTCCCGGTGCGCACGGACGCTCAATGCGTCAGCACGATCGACACCTGGATCTGGCCGCGCGTGCGCAGCACTTCGAGCGACACCTCGTCGCCGTGACGACGCAGCCTCAGATCGACGCTGGAGGCACCGAGCCTCAGATCACGCAGCACCACGTCATTGAGGAATTCCGGCAGGCACGGATCGCGCAGCCTGATCTCGCCACGCGCGGTATCGAATTCGAGTCCGAGCGCGGCCTCCAGCAGCGTGAACGGCGTCGCGCTCGCCCAGGCCTGCGGCGCGCAGGCCACGGGATACAGCACCGGGCCGCGCCGGCGCTCGCGACGGAAGCCGCAGAACAGCTCGGGCAGCCGCCGCAGCTCCATATAGCTCGCGGCGTCGAACAGCCCCTTGAACAGATGCGCGACCGAATGCTTGAGGCCGTAACGGGCCAATCCGAGCGCGATCAGCGCATTGTCATGCGGCCAGATCGAACCGTCGTGATACGACATCGGATTGTAGCGCGCCTCGCCTGCGGCAACCGTGCGGATGCCCCAACCCGAGAAGAATTTCTGGCTCATCAGATCGGCAGCGACCCGTCGCGCGCGATCTTGGCGCACCATGCCCGAAAACAAGGTCTGTCCGGCATTCGACGTGCGCACCTTGCACGGCTGCTTGGCGCCGTCGAGCGCAACCGCGTAGGTGCCGAGCTCCTCGCACCAGAAGGCCTGCTCGAACCGCTCGCGCAGCCGCTCGGCTTCGGCATCGAGCTTGGCGGCCTTGTCCGCGAGGCCGAGCCGGCGCGCCGCGCGCGCGGCGAGCTGTTTGCCGGCGAACACATAGCCCTGCACCTCCGCCAGCGCGATGTTGCCCTCGGCGAGCCTGCCGTCGGCGTGGAAGATGGCGTCGAAGGAGTCCTTCCAGCCCTGGTTCCGGAGGCCCTTCTCGGTCGCGCGCTGATATTCGACGAAGCCGTCGCGATCCGGATCGCCGGGACCGTCGATCCATTGTAACGCGGCCTCGACCGCAGGCCACAATGCGCGCAACGTCTCGACGTCGCCGGTGCGCTCCAGATAGAGCCCGGCCAACAGCACGAACAGCGGCGTCGAATCGACGCTGCCGTAATAATGCGCGAACGGCACCTCGCGCAGCGCGGCCATCTCGCCGCCGCGCATCTCGTGCAGGATCTTGCCTGGAGCGGCGTCGGCCAATGGATCGACTTCCTTGGCCTGGAACAGCGCCAGCCGCTTCAACACGCCCTTGGCGATCCGCGGATCGACCCACAGCATCTGCAGCGCGGTGATCAGGCCGTCGCGGCCGAACGTCGTCGAATACCAGGGAATGCCGGCATAGGGGTAACGGCCCTGCGGCGTCTCTGTCATCAACATATTGAGGTCGGCCATCGCCTGGCACAGCACCTCGTTGAAGATGTTGTTCGAGGTCTCGATCGAGGCCGCGCCGGCCGACGAATTCCGCATCTCGCGGCGATGCGCCAGGAGCCCGCGGAAGAACGGCACCGGCTTCTGCATGATCGGCTTGTTGCAGGACACCGCCACGAACAACGACGTGACGCGGCCAGGCTCGAGGTCGAAATGATAGGTTGCGGCGTTGACCGACAGCCGCGTCGGCCGCGGATCGAAATGCAGCGCGGTGATCCGCGTCTGCTCGTCGAGACCGCGATACTCCAGCACCACATCGGTCGGGCCAAGCAGCTTGCTCGCCCCTATGCCGCGCCGCGGCCGCCGCTCGCCGCGCACCTCGAACAAATCGGCGAAATCATTGTCGAACAGCAGCGTGAGGTCGAAGCTCGCCACTTGTTCGCCGTGGTTCTGCAGGCCGATGCGCTGATAGGCGGTGCCGCGCCACAGGAAGATCGAGCGTACGATGTGCAGCGTATCTTTCTGCAAGGTCAAGCGGCCGTCGCGATAGACGTCGGAATTGGTGAGATCGACAGTCAGCGCCGAATTGTCGTCGCGCATGTTGGAGCCGAGCAGCAGAGGCTGCACGTCCTCCAGCACCATCTCAAGCCGCGCGAGGTAACGCGTGTCGGCGTTGAACAGGCCGTCCGGGCCGCCGGCCGAGGCGCCGATGTCGCCATGGCTGTCGAGCACGATGAAGGTGTCGTCATGCTTGAGCGAGCGCCGCGGCCGCGCCGCGGGCCCGGTCATCGGGATATAGAACGGTGATTCGGCGACGTGCTCGGTGATGCGAGCGGTGATGATCTGCGTAACGACGTCAGCTGCCATCTGAACCTCTGGCGACTTTCCTCAGCTCGAGTCCGGGCTCTACGAACGCACGGGAACGCAAGCACACGCTTGACGACGCGGGGATCAGGCCGCGCTGGTGGAGAGGCGGCCCATTTCGCGCGCCACGAGGTCGCGGTAGGGACCCCTTCCCTTCACCAGGATATCGGGCGGACCGTCCTCGACGATCCGGCCGCCCTGCAACACGATCACGCGGTCGAAGCTGCGCAGCGTCGCGAGACGGTGTGCGATCGCCACCACCGTACGCCCACGCATCAGCCGCGACAACGCCTCGCGGATCGCCTCCTCGGATTCCGCATCGAGCGCCGCGGTGGCTTCGTCGAGCAGCAGGATCGGCGCGTCCTTCAGGAAGGCGCGCGCGATCGCGATGCGCTGGCGCTGGCCGCCCGAGACCTTGACACCGCGATCGCCGACGATGGTGTTCATGCCCTCGGGCAGGCTCTCGATGAAGTCGCAACGCGCCGCGATCGCGGCCCGCAGCACCTCGTCGTCGGCGGCGTCCGGCCGGCCGTAGCGGATGTTCTCCAGGATCGAACGATGGAACAGCGAGATGTCCTGCGGCACCACCGAGATCGCCGCGCGCAAGCTCTGCTGCGTGACGCGGGAGATGTCCTGACCGTCGACCGTGATGTTGCCCTGCTCGACATCGTAGAAGCGCTGCAGAAGGGTAAACAATGTTGACTTGCCGCCGCCGGACTGGCCGACCAGTCCGACCCGCTGGCCGGGCTGGATACGCAGGCCGAAGCGCTCGAACACCTGCAACCCGCCAGGGTAGCGGAACGAAACGTTGTTGAAGGCGATCGCCGCGCCGCTCTTGACCAGAGCCTCGGCTTCCGGATGGTCCTTCAGCTCGTGCGGCTGCAACAAGGTCGCCAGCGCCTCCGTGAGGCGGGCAACGTGCTGGGTGACGTCGACCAGCGCAACCGCGAGATCGCGGGTCGCGCTGAGGATCGAGATGCCGAGCGTGCAGACCAGCACGACGTCACCGGTGGTGGCCTGGCCCTGTTGCCAGAGCGAGAGTGCCCAGGCCAGCATCGCGATCGTCAAAATCACCGTCACGGCAGCGTGAACGAGCCGCAGCTTTTCGAGATAGCGCAACGATCGGCCACGCGCGACGAGTTCCCGGTTCACGGTGGCATCGAAGCGGTCGTGCTCGTAGCCCAGGCCGCAGAACGCGCGCACCAGCGGCAGATTGTTGATCACGTCGACCATCTCGCCATCGACGGCGGCAGCCGTATTGGCGAAGGCGTCGTGCAGCGGCCGGCCGGCGGCGGCCATGCGGAACATCGCCACCACCATGGTTCCCGCGATCAGGATCAGCACGGCGGACATTGTGACGCTGACGGTTCCAACCAAGGTGATGGCCGCAAAGGTCGCGATGCAAGGCGGCAACACGTTCCATACGAACATGTTCTCGACGGTGAACACCGCGTTCGACGTTGCGGTGATCCGGCTGGTCAGCATGCCCGGCAGCCGGTCGGTGAAATAGCTCGGCGCGTGACCGGTGAGATGGCGGAACATGTCACGGCGAAGATCGCCGGTGACGCTGACGAAGGTGTAGCTCGCGGTCCAGCTCGCGATCCGCCACAGGAAGTTGTCGGCCGCGATCAGCGACATGAGCAGAGCGAATGCCAGCCATACGCCATTCGCGGATGAGGGTCCCGCCGACAACGCATCGACCAGGTTCTTGACGCCGTATTGCGTGCCTACCGAGCAGGCAACTGCCGCAACGACAGCGGACAAGATCACGACATGCGACGGCAACCGCCGGCGCAGATAGCGCAACACAAAGGGAAACGGGCGATGCGCATAGCCTGACAGATGATCCATGACGTCCTGCAAACCTGTTGAGGGTGAACGAGAAATTTTTAGTCGAAACTCTTGTGCACGATGACGTGAAGGGCGGCGGCGGGATTCCTTGGTGCAGCCATCACTGCGCAACATTTTTGCAACGTTGGCATCGGCAAGAACGTGTTGAAGCGAGATGGCATCACCAAGACCACAGTGTGATGGAAGAAAGAAGCGGCAGAACTCCCACACCTAAGGAACCTCGCACGTGCGAGAACGTTCCCGTCTTCGGCATGTCGGTGCCATCTCGAGAGGGCTGAGGGTTCATCCACATTACAAACAGGAGACGGAGAAATGCGCATCGCGCAGGTTGCCCCGCTGACAGAGGCTGTTCCCCCGAAGCTCTACGGCGGCACCGAACGGGTCGTGCACTGGCTGACCGAAGAACTTGTAACACTTGGACATGACGTGACGTTGTTCGCCAGTGGCGATTCACAGACCTCCGCGAAGCTCGATGCGACCTGGCCGAAGGCACTGCGCCTCGACGGCTCCGTCCGCGATCCCAACGCGCTGCACATGGTGATGCTGGAACGCGTGCGGCAGAAGGCCGACGACGACGAGTTCGACTTCCTGCACTGCCATCTCGACTATTATCCGTGGTCGCTGTTTGCGCGGCAGCCGACGCCGTTCGTGACCACATTGCACGGACGGCTCGACCTGCCGGAGCACCAGCCCGTCTTCAACACCTTCTCCAAGATCCCCGTGATCTCGATCTCGAATGCGCAGCGGCGCCCGGTGCCGCAGGCACAATGGGTGCGGACCATCCATCATGGCCTGCCGGAGAATTTGCTGACGCCGCAACCGGCCAAGCAATCCTATCTTGCCGTGCTCGGTCGCATCGCGCCGGAGAAAGGCGTCGATCGCGCGATCAAGATCGCGGCTCGCTGCGGCATTCCGCTGAAGATCGCAGCCAAGGTCGATCGCGCCGACCAGGAATATTACGACGAGTTGATCAAGCCGCTGATCACAAACAATCCGCTGGTCGAGTTCATCGGCGAGATCAGCGACCGCGAGAAGCCGGATTTTCTCAGCGGCGCGATCGGGCTGCTGGTTCCGATCGACTGGCCGGAGCCGTTCGGGCTCGTGATGATCGAAGCGATGGCCTGCGGCACGCCGGTCATTGCGTATAACCGGGGCTCGGTGCCGGAGATCATCGAGGACGGTCTGACCGGCTTCATCGTCGAGGATGAGATCAGCGCTGTCGCCTCCGTCGGCCGCCTCGCGACGCTCAATCGCGACGCCATCCGCAAGCAGTTCGAGACCCGCTTCACCGCGCGGCGGATGGCGCTCGACTATCTCGCCGCCTATCGCAGCCTGATGGAAGCCAAGCCGCGCTTCAAGCTGGTGGCAAGCGCCGAGTAGCCGTTGCAGCGGCCGATCCAATAATCCGGCGGGCCGGCACTGTCAGCGCCGGTCCGTCGGGTCATTCGATTGTCAATAATACCGTCACACCCGACGGCACCTCTCGCGCAGCAAGACGCTCCCTGTGCGCGCGCTGCGCGATTGCTGCGACGCAACTATCGTTGCACCGTTTCCCCAGGCCGCAGCCGATATCGCCTTTGCGATTGGCGGATTACGTGCTCTTATGCATCCCGCTTGAGCAAAAAATAATAAGCGAGCGGACGGATCAGCCGTGCCGCAGTCGCACAGGGGGAACGCCATGACAGGGGACCGCACGCCGTCGGCCATTAATAATACCGTGCCGATAAGAGCCTCGCGGAGTAAGTTGAGCCGCCGCAAATTCCTGGTCAAAACCGGCGGCGCGCTCGCAGCCGGCGCGTTCGGCGCGGTGCCTCTGCGCGGCTGGGCCGCCGACCCTATCAACATCGGCGCGCTCTATCCGACCACCGGCAGCATGGCGCAGATCGGCACCGGATGCGTCGCCGCGGCGAAGCTCGCGGTCGACATGGTCAACGAGGCCGGCGGCATCAAATCGCTCGGCGGCGCCAAGCTCAACCTCATCATCTCCGATGTGCAGAGCGACACCACGGTGACCCGCACCGAGACCGATCGCCTGATATCAGGCAACAAGCTCTCGGCGATCCATGGTTGCTACGCCAGCGCGCTGACCTTGATCGCGAGCGAGGTGTGCGAGCGCGCCCGGGTTCCGATCATCACCGGCTCGAGCTCCGACCAGCTCAACAAGGGACGCAGCTACACCTTCACGCCGTTCGCGCGCGCCTCGCAATTCGCCAAGGCGCAGTTGCAGATGGCCAAGCTGGTCAGCGAGCAGGCCAAGGTTGCCGTCATATTCGAGAACACCGCGTTCGGTACCTCGACCTCGAACGGGCTGAAGGAGTTGGCGCCCGGCGAAGGCGTGGAGATCGTGATGTTCGAGCCCTACTCGGCCGGCTTCACCGACGCCAGCCCGCTGATCAACAAGGTGAAGGCCTCGGGCGCCAATACGCTGTTCTCGCTGTCCTATCTCAACGACCTCATCCTGATCGTGCGCACCGTGAAGCAGGTCGGGCTCAACATCGCGATCAATGGCGGCTCGGGCGGCTTCGTGATGCCGGATTTCTACAAAAATGTCGGCAAGGCCGCCGAGGGCCTGCAGGGCGTTGCGCACTGGAACCACGACGTCAGCGACGATGCGCAGAAGGTCAATGTCGAGTTCAAGAAGCGCACCGGCGAATTCGCCTTCGAATATGCCGGTGGCCTGGTGGCGCAGACCTTCATGCTGGCGGACGCGCTGGAGCGTGCCGCCTCCGCCGATCCGAAGAAGGTGCGCGAGGCGCTCTCGACGCTCGACGTCTCCTCGGGTTATGCGGCGATGGCGCCGGGCGGCAAGGTGAAATTCGGGCCAGACGGCAAGAACGTCTATGGCCGTCCGGTCGGCGTGCAATGGCAGAACGCCGATCTCGTCAGCGTCTTCCCGAAGGAAGACGCCCGCGCCCCGCTGATGAAGACCTGAACCGCGGTCGCATCAGATGTGGGAGACACTGGCCCAGGCCGTCATCAACGGCCTGCTCATCGGCGGCATCTACGCGCTCGTCAGCATCGGCGTCACGCTGATCTTCGGCGTGGTCAAGATCGTCAATTTCGCCCAGGGCGAGTTCGTGATGATCGGGATGTATATCTCGTTCTTCCTTGCCACCCAGTTCGGCATCGATCCGCTGGTCTCGCTGGTGGTCTCGATGCCAGTGCTGTTCCTGGCCGGCGTATTGATCCAGCACTTCCTGATCCGCAGGGTGCTCGGGCCGAACGACATGCCGCAGATCTTCCTGACCTTTGCGCTGTCGCTGTTGCTGCTGAACCTCTCGCTGATGCTGTTCAGCGCCAACTACCGCACCGTCCACACCTCGTATTCCGATGAGGCCTGGCACATCGGCGGGCTGTACATTCCGGAGGCCAAGCTGATTGCCTTCACGGTCGCGATGGCGTTGAGCGGCCTGCTCTGGGTGTTCCTGCACACCACCGATCTCGGCCGCGCCATGCGCGCGGCTTCGCAGAACCGCGACGTCGCGATGCTGATGGGAATCAATCCGAACCGCGTGTTCGCGGTCGCCTTCGGCACCGCGCTGGCGCTCGCGGGCGCCGCCGGTTCGCTGCTGATGCCGTTCTATTCGGCCTATCCGTTCGTCGGCCAGGTGTTCGTGCTGATGGCGTTCGTCGCCGTCGTGATGGGCACGCTCGGCAATGTGATGGGCGCACTGATCGCGAGCCTGATGATGGGCATCGCGGAATCGCTTGGCATCCAGTTCGTCGGCGCCGATTCCGGGCTGATCGTGGTGTTCGCGCTGCTGCTGCTGACGCTCGCCTTCAGGCCGAGCGGCCTCGGCGCCAGGAGGGGCCGTTGATGCAGACGTCAGGCACGTTGAAATGGCTCGGGCTCGCGATCGGCACGGTCGTCATGCTCGCGCTGCCGCAAATCGTCACCTCGTCGTTTGCGATCGACATCTTCATCCGCATCCTGCTGTTCTCGTTCATCGGCGTCGCCTGGAACCTGATGGGCGGCTATGCCAAGCAGCTCTCGCTCGGGCACGCCGCCTATTTCGGCCTCGGCGCCTACACCTCGACCATCATGCAGGTGAATTACGGCATCTCGCCCTGGATCGGGATGATCGCAGGCGGCGTGGTCGCGATGCTGGCGAGCCTGCCGATCGGCTGGCTCTGCTTCCGCCTGCGCGGTCCCTATTTCACCATCGCGACCATCGCGACCGCGCAGGTGCTGATGCTGATCTTCCTGAAATTCCGCGACTTCGCCTGGGGCGCCGAAGGCACCACGATCCCGAACCTCGGCAGCGCGCCGCTGATGATGCAGTTCGAGGAGAAGTCCTCGTATTACTACGTCGTGCTCGGGCTGCTCGTCGTCGGCCTCTGGATCACCCACAGGATCGAGACATCCTGGATGGGCTACTACCTCGTCGCGATCGGCGAGGATGAGGACGCCGCCGAGGCGGTCGGCGTCAACGCGCCGAAGGTCAAGCGCGACATCTACATGATCAGCGCGTTCCTGACCGCGCTCGCCGGCACTTTCTACACGCAGTACATCTACTTCATCGATCCGGCGACCGCGTTCAGCTTCAACGTCTCGATCGAAGCGGCGCTGGTATCGATCGTCGGCGGCATCGGCACATTGTGGGGACCGGTGATCGGCACCGTGCTGCTGGAAACCACGTCGGCACTGCTGCAAAGCTGGCTCGGCAGCTCGGTGGGCGGCATCCAGCTCACAGTCTACAGCCTGATCCTGATGGCGGTGATCCTGTGGCGGCCGACCGGGCTGATCGGGTTCGCGACCGACCTCTATCACCGCTTCCGCCGGCGCCAGCCGGCGCGTGCCTGAGGCTGGTGCGATGGCGGAAGCATTGGTGATCAAGGGTCTCAGCAAACGGTTCGGCGGCCTGCGCGCCGTGCAGGACGTCAGCTTCACCGTGCAGGAGAACGAGACCGTCGCGCTTATCGGGCCGAACGGCGCCGGCAAGACCACGAGCTTTCATCTGATCACGGGATTTCACCGGCCGGACTCCGGCTCGGTACTCGCCTTCGGTCAAGAGGTGGTGGGCCTCAAGCCGCACGACGTCTGCACGCTCGGCATGGCCCGCACCTTCCAGGTGGCGAAGCCATTTGGCGCGATGACGGTGCTGGCCAATGTGATGACCGGCGCCTTCCTGCGCGACCGCCACATCGCCGCCGCCCGCGCCAAGGCGCTCGAAGCGATCGAATTCGTCGGCCTCGGCGCCAGGGAGCAGACCCCGGCCAAGGACCTCACCACGATCGACCAGCGCCGGCTCGAGATGGCCCGCGCGCTGGCGACGCAGCCGAAGATCCTGCTGCTCGACGAGGTGATGGCCGGGCTCAACCCGGCCGAGATCGACCAGGCGGTGGCGCTGGTCAGGAAGCTCTCGGCGAGCGGCCTGACCATCGTGATCGTCGAACACGTCATGCGCGCGATCATGGCGCTGGCGCGCCACATCGTGGTGCTGGACCACGGCCAGAAGATCGCCGAGGGCGCACCGAAGGAGATCGTGGAGAATCCGGAAGTGATCCGCGCCTATCTCGGCTCCTATGTGCATCCTCCGGGAGACGCCCATGCTTGAGCTCTCCGGCGTCAGCGCCAGTTACGGCTCGGTCCCTGCGATCACCGATGTCAGCATCTCGATTCGAGCCGGCGAAGCCGTCGGCCTGCTGGGAGCCAACGGCGCCGGCAAGAGCACGACGCTGCGCGCGGTCTCCGGCCTCGTCAAGCTGTTCGCCGGCAAGGTCACGTTCGACGGCGTCGATCTCGCCACGCTGCCGCCCTACCGGATCCCCGAGCTCGGCATCGCGCACGTGCCGGAAGGGCGCCAGGTGTTTCCAGAGATGACGGTGCAGGAGAATCTCGAGATCGGCGCCTATGTGCCGAAAGCCAAGGCGGATCGCGCGCGCACGATGGAGCTGGTCTACAGCATCTTCCCGCGGCTCGCCGACCGCAGGAAGCAGCTGGCCGGCACCATGAGCGGCGGCGAGCAGCAGATGGTCGCGGTCGGCCGCGGCCTGATGCTGAAGCCCCGCCTGTTGATGCTGGACGAACCCTCGCTCGGCCTGGCGCCCGTGATGACCGACGTGACCTTCGAAAAAATCGGCGAGATCCACAAGATGGGCACCGCGATCCTGCTGGTCGAGCAGAATGTCAGCCGCGCGCTGTCGCTGGTGCAGCGCGCCTATGTGCTGGAGAGCGGCAACGTAATTATGCAGGGCTCGAGCGCCGAACTCGCCAACAACAAGCAGGTGCAGGCGGCGTATCTCGGGATTTGAGGCACTCTTCGTCATTCCGGGGCTCGCGTAAGCGAGAACCCGGAATCCATTTTTCACCTGGGCTGCGGCTTGATGGATTCCGGGCTCGCGCCAAAAGGCGCGCCCCGGAATGACGTCGCTACGTCACCACCGTCCGCTTCGGCTCGACGATCTCCCACATCCGCGGGAATTCGTCCATCAGCATCATCAACTCGCCGAGCCGCAGCGGCTCGCCCGATACCTTGACCTTGCCGGCACCCACGGCTTCCGGGAACGTGGTCAGCTTGGCGATGACCTCATCGAGCACGCTGCGCGCCAGGGTGAAGCTGGCGTGCGCATCCGTTGCCTGCGCGCCCTTGACGTAGGTCAGCGCGGAGTTCTCGAGATTGAGCACGAAGCTCTCGCCGGTGTCGGTGAAGCTCCAGTTCAGCACGATGCGCTTGCCTTCGGCCTTGGGGCCGTTGAGGCGGATGCCGAGCACGTCCCAGAGCTGCTCGGTGCGCAGCGCAGCCAGCGTCTCGCGCGGCATCGGCGAGCGCGGCGGCGTCTTCGGCATGCCCTGCCGTAGCTCCTGGGCACCGAACAGATAGGCGTTGCGCCAGGTCGAACTCTCGGCCGCGTAGCCGAGCTGCTCGAACGTATCGGCCAGCAGCGCGCGCGCCGCCTGGTTGTCGGGCTCGGCGAACACCAGATGGCTGACGGCCTGCGCCACGAAGCGGAATTCACCCTTGGCGAAATCCGCCTTGGCGCGTTTCAGGATCGCGTCGGCGCCGCCCATATACTCGACATATTTCTTGCCGGCCTCGACCGGCGGCAGCGGATCGAGGTTGACCGGGTTGGCGTCGTACCAGCCGAGGTACTTCTGGTAGATCGCCTTCACATTGTGCCGGATGTGGCCGTAATAGCCGCGGCCGTGCCAGGCGCCTTCGAGGCTCGCGGGCAACCGGATCGTCTCGGCGATCTCGGCGGCATTGAGCCCGTGGTTCATCAGCCGGATGGTCTGGTCATGCGCATACTTATAGAGGTCGCGCTGCTCGCGGATCATGGTGTCGATCCGCGCCTGCCCCCATACCGGCCAGTGATGCTGGCCGCACATCGCCTCGGCCTTGCCGCCCCACATCTGCAAGGCTTCACCGAGATATTTCGACCACGCCAGCGCATCGCGCACGTCGGCACCGCGGAACGGCAGCAGATTGTGGAAATTGTGCGTGCAGTTCTCCGCGAGGTTCAACAGTTTGTAGCGCGGAATGAAGAAGTGCATCTCCGCCGGCGCCTCGCTGTTCGGCGCCATCTGGAATTCGAACTCGACGCCGTCGATCACCCGCTTGTCGCCGGTCGCGATGATCAGGTCGGTCGGTCGCAGCAGCGCCACGCCGCCGGCCGCCATGGTCTTGCCGAGGCCGCAATCGACCTGGCCGCGCACGCCCTTCGCCAGGAACGGCCCGAACTGGTATTGTGCACGACGCAGCATCGCCGGTCCGGCGATGATGTTCTCGGAGACCGCGTGCTCCATGAAGAAGTTCGGCGCGATGATCGGCACGCCCGCCGCCAGCATGGCGTCGTCGAGCACGCCGCGGGCGCCGCCCCAATGGTCGGTATGGGTGTGGGTGAAGATCACGGCGGCGACCGGTCGCTTGCCGCGATGCTGGAAGTACAACTCCATCGCGGCGCGCGCGCCCTCGATCGAGGTCAGGGTGTCGACCACAATGACGCCCTTGTCGCCCTCGATCAGCGTCATGTTGGCGATGTCGAGCCCACGCACCTGGTAGACACCAGGCACCACCTCGAACAGGCCGTGATGCATGTTGAGCCGCGACTGCCGCCACAGGCTCGGATCGACGGTCGCGGGCGCCTTCTCCTCGGAGAGGAAACCGTAAGGCTCCAGGCTCCAGACCACCCGGCCCTGGGCCGAGGTGATGCGCGCGTTCTCGATGGTGCCGAGAAAGCCGCGCGCGGCGTCATCGAAATCCCTGGTGTCGGCGAATGGCAGCGCCTTCAGGGTCGCCTCGTGCTGCGCGATGACAGGCGCGGACGCTGCCTTCGGCGCCTCGTGCGACGTTTCACCTGCACTTGTCTGGGTCATACTCGAGCACTCCCTCGTTTGGCGGAAATCAGTCTCGACCGCGCTTCACTCAGCGGAATTGCAGGCCTTCGAACCGACCGCTGCTGCGCCACTCGTCGATATATTTGAAGTAGGCCAGCGCGCCCGCCGGATAGCCGACATTGAGCTTGGCCGCTGGCCCGGGCTCGCGCCCCTCATTGTTGTAATAGCCGGGCGTGCAATCGGGCCCGCCGATCATGCGGCCGACCGCGGTCAGCAGCAGCTCGACCCAGCGGTCCTCGGCGTCCTTGCTGACTTCGATTTCCTCGAAGCCATTGTCCTGCGCATGAGCGACCATCAGCGCGATGGTGCGCGCCGCTTCGGTCAGGTTGTGCGGCACGTTGGAGATCAGATTGGCGCCCTGGGTCGGCTGCACGAAGAACAGGTTCGGGAAGCCATGGACGTGAATGCCGTGCTTGGTGCGCATGCCCTCGCCCCAATAGTCCGACAGCTTGATGCCGTCGCGGCCGGCCACGTCGAACCCCGCCCGCCGCTTGTACTCGGTGCCGACCTCGAAGCCCGACGCGTAGATGATGCAGTCGAGTGGATATTCCTTGCCGGCGACGACGATCCCGTTTTCGGTGATCTCCTCGACGCCTTTGCCGTCGGTATCGACCAGATGGGTACCCGGGGTGTTGAACGCTTGCAGATAAGCGTCGTGAAAACATGGCCGCTTGCAGAGCTGGCCGTACCAGGCCTTGAGGTTCTTCGCGGTGTCGGGATCGCCGACGATGCTGTCGATCCGGTTGCGAATTTCCTCCATCTTCTCGAAGTCGGAATCCTCGAACGCCGCCCGCATGTTCTCCACGGTGCGCTGCTCGCGCGGCAGCAGCATGATCTTGGCGCGGATCCGCTTCGACAGGTCGGTCCAGCCGTCCTGCACCAGGTCCTCTTCGGCCGATCCACCGGCCTGGTTGGCGGTGAAGTTCTCCAGCCAGCGTTGTTGCCAGCCCGGGGTCGCGATATCGGCAAACCAGGCGGGATCGATCGGTCCGTTGCCGCGCACGTCGACCGAGGACGGCGTGCGCTGGAACACGTAGAGCTCCTTGCAGGCCCGCGCGAGGTGCGGAATGCACTGCACCGAGGTTGCGCCGGTGCCGATGATGCCGACGCGCTTGTCGGCGAGCTTTGTCATCAACCCGCCCTTGGGATCGCCGCCAGTGTAGTCGTAATCCCAGCGGCTGGTGTGGAACGAGTGGCCCTTGAAGCGCTCGATGCCGGGAATGCCGGGCAGCTTCGGCACATGCAGCGGGCCGGTGCCGATGCCGACATATTGCGCGGTGAAGGCGTCACCCCTGGTGGTGCGGATGACCCAGTGCGATTGAGCGGCGTCCCAGTCAAGGCCGGTCACCTCGGTGTGGAACAGGGCATTGTCATAGAGATTGAACTGCCGGCCGATCCGCTGGCAGTGCGCCAGGATCTCCGGTGCATGCGCGTATTTCTCCGACGGCATGTGGCCGGTCTCTTCGAGCAGCGGCATGTAGACCATCGACGCGGTGTCGCATTGCGCGCCGGGATACCGGTTCCAGTACCAGGTGCCGCCGAAATCGCCGCCCTTCTCGATGATGCGGACATCCTTGACGCCGGCCTCGGTCAACCGCGCCGCGGTGGCGAGCCCGGCAAAACCGCCGCCGATGAAGGCGAAGGTGACGTGATCGGTCTTCGGCGCGCGCTCCACGACCGGCGTGTAGGGATCCTCCAGATAGTGCGCGAACTGGTCCTTGATCTGGAGATACTGGTCATTGCCGTCGGGACGCAGCCGCTTGTTGCGCTCCTCGCGGTATTTCGAGCGCAGCCGCTCCTTGTCGATCGCAGCGGGCTTTGCATCTCGGGCTTGCTCGGTCATCGTCATCGGAAGGCGCCTCGTTCAGGGAATTTCGGTGGACACTGTAGCGCCGCTCAGGCGGGATGTGCAGCAAGATAGGGCGAATTGGCGATCGACCAGTCCGGCGTCGGCTCCATCCGGAAGATCTGCCGCAGGTGCACCTCGTCGGGCCCGTCGCCGATCCGCAACAGCCGCCCCCAGGCCAGCGCCTGATGAATCGGCGTGTCGTCGGAGCCGCCCATCGCGCCGAACACCTGGATCGCGCGGTCGGCGATCTTCTGCAGCATCGCCGGCACCGCGACCTTGATCAGCGAGACGTCGCGCCAGGCGCCATGATGGCCGGCCTGATCCAGCCGCCAGGCGCAGCGATAGGCGAGCAGCCGCGCCTGCTCCAGCTCGACGCGGGACTCCGCGATCCAGCGCTGCACGGTATCGTACTGGATCACTGTGCGGCCGAATGCGCTGCGCTCCGCAGCGCGCGCCATCATCAGCTCGATTAGGAGTTCACAAAGCCCGATCGAGCGCATGCAGTGGTGGATGCGCGCCGGCCCGAGCCGGACCTGCGCGACCTTGAAGCCCTCGCCCTCGGCACCGAGCAGGTTTTCCGCCGGCACCCGGACATTGTCGAACGCCAGCTCGCCGATCGGCGCGACATGATCCTCGCAGCCCATCCAGCGCAGCCGCCGCACCAGCCGAACGCCGGGCGCATCCATCGGCACGATGATGCAGGAATGCCGGCTGGTGCGCTCGGCGCCGGCATCCGTCACCCCCATCACGATCAGGAAGCTGCAGCCTGGATGCGCGGCACCGGTGATGAACCATTTGCGGCCGTTGATCACGTAATGATCGCCGTCGCGCACGATCCGGGTCGCGACGTTGGTGGCATCGGACGAGGCCACGTCGGGCTCGGTCATGCCGAAGGCCGAGCGCGTCTCGGCGTTGAGCAGCGGCGCCAGCCAGCGCGCCTTCTGCTCCGGCGTCGCGCAATTCTGCAACGCGATCATGTTCGGGACATCGGGCGCCTGGCAGTTGAACACCTCCGGCGCCCAGAACAGCCGTCCCATGATCTCCGCCAGCGGAGCGTAGTCGAGATTGGAGAGCCGCGTGCCCGGCTCGTCAGCGGCAAGTTCGGGCAGACCGAGGTTCCATAAGCCTGCTGCGCGAGCCTTCCGTTGCAGCTCGGCCATGAAGGGCGGCGTGTCGTTGTGGGCGCGCACGTGGTC
>CALRXG020000088.1:0-17498 GCA_943372075.1 Bordetella parapertussis
CCATCACGTTCTTGATCATCATCGCCCCCTTGTGCCGCCAGGATGCAAAGGAGGGTTGATCCGGCGAGCCCTCTTGTCATTGACGATAGTCAAGAAGCGACGCAGCTCTGCGACAAACTTGGGCTCAAGGATTCGGCGGGCTATGCCCGATAGGCTTGGCTTGGTCCGGTTCGCGACTGCACCTCGCGGATAAACTCCTGCGGGCTCGTGAAGAACGAGTTCTCGATCAAGACGCCGCCGATGATGACCATAGGATGCGTCCGCAAAATATCGATGGCATGCGGCGCCGTCAGCAGATTGACGTCGAAGGTGCAAATCACCGGATCCTCGTAATTCGGCAGCACACCATTGAGTCGCATCTCGTATTCGGCCCATTCGATGCCGCTCTTCCAGTCGTCCACGGCCATCTCGGCGTGCGCGATCATCCGCGTCAGCGGGAAGCCGAGCCCGGCACCGGCCTTCAAGGCCTCCTGGATCAGGACGAGCATGGCGTCCTTGTCGAAGCGTCCGGTCTTGAGATAGGTGTCCTCCGGCAGCGCGACTTCGAGCTGACGGCTCTTTAACGCCTTCTCCACGTCGACGCCGGCGTTGCGCAACCAATTGAGGTGATCCTCCCTGTGATGAGACGGGAGAACATGAAACGCGCGCTGGCCGCAGTTGATGCCGTCGCAGATGAACGGCAGCAACGCGTCGTATTCCTCCACGGCCGAACTGAAGAACGCGCAGACATGGCGGTGCTCGCGCAGCATGGATTGTCCAAAAGGAATAGGCTCGGCAATTGAATTCATGTCAGCCTCCCGGTTGAGAGTCCCCTGGGACCTGCTTGCCGTAAAAGTGCTGGCTCGGCACCAGGCCCTCTCGTTGCTCCAGGCAGTCCGCGACCTGGACGGCGATCCGATCCAGCGGAGCATGATCGAACTCGCTCTCTATCTGCGGTTCGCGAAAGTGTGTTGTGAGCACGCCCCAGAGGTAGCCGTTGCTGCTGATGAGCGGCGTCGATTGTACGGCAGCAGTGCCGCCCGCACGCAGTATATCGAGCTCCCGCGTTCCCACAAACAGGTAGCTTGTCGAAACGTCCTCGACAAACACACGCATGCGCCGCATGAGCGCGGCAGCACATGTCGTGTTGGTGTCGCGGCGTACGACACCAAAATAAGTCAGGATTTCGGTCGAGAGCCCGCGGCTGGCAACGATTCGCAGACAGTCGGCTCCTTCGTCGAAGCGCTGCAGCGTGCCCATGTCGGCACCCGTTATGCCGATCGCGATATCGAGGACCCGCAGCAGCTCCGCACCGATATCCTTGGAATTTCTCAGCCGCTGCAGTACGGCGTCGATCTGTTGCCCAGTTGCAGCGTCGAGCGGCTCCTTGAGGTTTGCCATCGCCTTGCTTCCGCGCGCCGTGCCGCGGCAACATTGTCGCGACCAAACGATGCGGAAATGTAAAGGGAGATAGTGCCCAAGCAGATTAAGTAATTCTACGTAATCATTTTTGCTATGCCTGCGGCGAAATCCGACGGTGATCAAAACGCGCTTGCGCGACATCTTGCCAGCCAGTCCCCCGCGTGACCGCTCCATTCAGTTTAGGTTTTTAAGAAGAGATTTTCCTGGAACTAAAGCTCGCTATTTCGGATCAGCAGAGCTAATGTTTCTTGTCATTGAGAGACTTGATGGCTTCGTGGGCTGAGAGACGATCTTGCGCTCCCGCCGAACCTGCACCGGCAGCCTCGTCGTGTCTCAGTGCGCCAATCGCAATATCAACGCACTCCCGCAAGACGTCTTTGCCGGCATTGAGCCGCACCTCCAGCCCGTGAAGCTGTCCTTTGCAGACGTGGTCGCCCGAAGCCGGTCAGTCGATGGCACAAGTGTACGTCCCCTTCGGCGGTGTGGTTGTGGACTGGATCGAGCGACATGCCTTGGGTCGATAAGCTTTCCGAGCCGCAAGAGCTCAGGCGTTGCATCCGCGATCTCGTTGCGCTTTCGACGCTGCCGGCAATCTGGAAAGACTACAACTCGCGGCAGGTCGCCGAGAGCGCGGCGGCGGCCTTGCTTTCGATGCTCAATGCCGACGTCATTTACGTGACTGTGCCGGGGCTGGGCGACGAACCGGTGGCCGACGTGATGCGCACGAGGCAAGCGGTATCCATCGGATCGTCCGGTCGCATTGAACGCATCCTCTGCGGTGCCTCGCGCAGAAGGCGCGAGCAGGTATCCATGATCGACAACCCGCTCGGAAAGGGAACGTTACGGATCGTATCGGCGCCGATGGGCTTTGGCGGAGACGCGGGGATCGTCGCAGGTTCCGTCAATCCGCAATTTCCGAGCGAGACGGACCGGCTCCTTCTAGGAATTGCGGCGAACCACGCAACGCTCGCTATCCAGCGCTGGCACGCGGAAGCCGAGCAACGGCGTCTGGCGACCGTGATCGAGCGGTCGTCCGAGTTCATTGGTTTCACCGATCTGGACGGCACGCCGCAATATCTCAATAAGGCGGCCTTCGACCTCCTCGGGCTTTCCGGCACTGAAGAAGTGCAGCGGCTTACCATCTTCGATTTCATGGCTCCCGATGAGCGGACTCGGGCACATCATGCGCTGCTTCCGATGGTGATGGGAACCGGGCGCTGGCTCGGCGAACTCAACCTCCGCCACTTCAAGACTGGAGAGATCATTCCTTTCCTGGTCGATTGGTTCCGCATCGACGACCAGCGCACGGGCCATCCTACGAACATGGCGACCGTCAGCCGCGATCTGAGGCCTCAGAAAAAGCTCGAGGATGATCTTCGACGCCTCAACGAGTCGTTGGAGCAGCGGGTGGCGGAACGGACATCGGAATTGGCGGAGGCGCTGGAGCGACTGACGATCGAAGCTGAGGAGCGCGCGCGCGCGGATGTCCGCGCGCAGAAGCTACAAGCGGAGCTCCATCATGCGTCGCGGCTGAGCGCAGCGGGTCAGATGGCCGGTGCGTTGGCGCATGAATTGAACCAGCCGCTAACGGCGTTCACCAATTTGGTCAACGCTGGGCGCCGGATGATGGCAAACGGCGCGCCCTGCAGGGTCGACACCGTACGCGATGTCCTTGGCGAAGCCGCGGAGCAGGCGCTCCGCGCCGGCGAGATCATTCGGCGGCTGCGAGAGTTCGTTACGCGCGGCGAGACGGAAATGCGCATCGAAAACCTGCCTGACCTGATCCGTGAAGCCAGTGATCTTGCCTCGGCGGGGACCGGCCCGCACCGCGCGCAGGTCCGGCTGAGCTTCGATCCGCGCGCCGATGCGGTGCTCGCAAACCGAATTCAACTGCAGCAGGTCATGCTTAACCTGATACGCAATGCGTACGAGGCGATGGCGCAGAGCGAGCGGCGCGAGTTGGAAGTGGTCACTGCGCGTCTCGATGGCAAGTCGATCGAGATCGCTGTTGCAGATCGTGGCTCGGGCCTACCGGACAATATTGTGGAACACCTCTTCGAGCCATTCCACACCACAAAGATCGATGGCATGGGACTGGGACTCTCGATCTGCCGCTCGATCGTCGAAGCCCATGGCGGAAAACTGGGATATGAGCCCAATTGCGGCGGCGGAGCAATCTTTCGTGTGACGCTGCCCGTCCCGCTGGAACAATGAGTCGATCGATGGCCGCCGAACGGTTCATTTACGTTATTGATGACGACCCGGCGATCCGCCGATCTTTGGAGCGGCTGCTGGATGCGGTCGGTTTCCGGGTGGCTTCATATGCAACGCCGAAAGCTTTCCTCGACGTCGCGGGCAGCTTACTCGGGGGCTGCGTCCTGCTGGATCTTCGCATGCCGGAGATGGACGGCTTCGAGGTTCATGCTCGCCTTCGGCTGATAAACCCGGACTTGCCGGTCATTGTGGTGACGGCTCAAGGCGACGTGCAGACCGCGGTCCGAGCGATGAAGGCGGGAGCTGTGGACTTCATTGAAAAGCCCTACAGCGACGACGCCTTGATAGCAGCGATTGAGTCCGCGCTGAAGATTAGCGCGGCTAGGGGCCGGACCGATGATATTGCTACGGCGGCGGCGTTGATCAATACGCTCAGTCCACGCGAGCGGCAGGTGCTCGAGGCGCTCGTGGCCGGGCAGCCAAACAAGGTCATTGCATTCGATCTTGGGATCAGTGTGCGCACGGTCGAGGTTCACCGCTCACGGATGATGGATCGGCTCGGCGTGCATCAGTTCGCCGAGGCTGTCAGGCTTTTGGTCCTCGCGAGTTTTGCAGAGCGGCCGTGAGCGGATATCCGGTGTGAGGGAGATGCCCGCACCAGCACTTCGTCATGCTTGCCGCCTAGTGCTATTTGTGCCGAGAGGAAAAGACCACCTCAGGTGGCAGCCTCAATCGTTTTGTTCCGGGTGGAGCGCTTTTCTGTCGCGCTCGTATTGTTCCAAAAGGCCTGCGATGCGGTCCAAGGTGATCCGATCCAGAAACGGATGCGACAATCGCTTTGCCAGGGCGATCTTTTCATCAAGTTCGTCGCACTTGTCACACATGGCGCCATTGCCCCTGGAAACTTCCTGCAAACTAACATGGATTAACTTCGTTCCTGACACCATCGCCTCAGGTGCTCGTCGGCCCATCGGGTGCTGTCCTAATTAGGACACTGCCGGCAGGAAAGTAGGACACTGATGCACGCAGGCTATTGCGGCCAGATCAGAGGCGGACGCAGTATCGAAGCTGCCGACCTCCAAGACTGAATCGGCGGATCAAGTGACGACCCCAGCACCAGCCCCGCAGGCCCCCAAAGGTGCTGGGGTCGCGTTCCTTGCGGGGCGCGTGTGCCCCCGTGATTCTACGGAATCCACATCGGCGGCCTTCGATTCTATTTTCTTCGCCGCCGGGGCTAAATTTCATCCCGAAGCAATTCTCATCCGGCAAGGGGCCGTCGCGCGACAGGCCCCTTTTTGATTTCGCGAACCAGCTAGAGACGAAATTAGCCGATGAAGATGATCGAACTCTGCCCCTATGCAGATCCGGAAGCGGCCGCGCGCCGCCTGGTTGAGCTCGGTGGAAGCTGATGCCGACTCGGAGGGGCCGAATAAAGCGCCACCGGACATGTGACGAGCGGTAAGCGCAGGAAGCCCTTCCAGTCGGCACGGAGCCGCCATGAACGCGGTACCCCAGATGGCGGGCGCTGGGACTCAAGACGAACTGCCCGCCTAGGTTCCGAGATGTCCCGCCGAAGAATTAGGGCCAGTTTGAATGATGCGCGCTTACGATCGGAAGAGGCATTCTACGCCGAGTGAGCTGGTAACACCGCCAGCAGATCAAGAGGTTCGATCGTACTTGCAATAACTGGTTGGAGATCGGGGCTAGGGGTCCTCCGGCTCGATGGAACCGAATTGATCTAGCCGTGTTTCTGTCGATACACCCCACCCCACCCCGGGCTGGGATAGGATTCGCATGGAAACATCAAACCGCTTCGAAGCCGCACAAACTATCGACGGCCGTTACCGGCTCCTCATTGAGGCAATCACTGATTACGCGATCTACATGTTGGATCGCGAGGGTCGCGTGACCAGTTGGAATCCTGGCGCCAGGCGCTTCAAGGGTTACGAGGCGGATGAGATTATCGGACGGCACTTCTCGACGTTTTACACCGACGCCGAGCGGTCGCAGAACGTCCCTGCTCAGGCGCTGGCGGAGGCCGAGCGCACCGGCCGCTTCGAGCGCGAAGGCTGGCGCGTCCGCAAGGACGGCACGCACTTCTGGGCCCATGTTGTCATCGACGCGATCCGCTCGCCTGAGGGGGCCCTTGTCGGCTTCGCCAAAATCACCCGCGACTTGACCGAGCGAAGGGCCGCCGAAGCAAAACTGCGCGAAAGCGAAGAACAGTTCCGGTTGCTGGTTCAAAGTGTCACCGACTATGCCATCTACATGCTGGATGCCGGCGGACACGTGGCGAGCTGGAACGCCGGGGCGCAGCGCATCAAAGGCTATGCCCCTGAAGAAATCATCGGCCGGCACTTCTCCGACTTTTACACGGAAACCGACCGGGCCGCCGGGCTACCGCGTATCGGCCTGGAGACGGCTACGCGAAACGGGCGCTGGGAGAACGAAGGTCAACGGGTCCGAAAGGACGGCACGGTGTTCTGGGCGCACGTCGTGATCGATGCCATACGGGACGACACCGGCCAGCTCGTCGGCTTTGCGAAGGTGACACGGGATATCACCGAACGACGCGAGGCGGAAGCCGCACTCCAAGCGGCGCAGGCGACAATGATCCGTTCGCAGAAGCTGGAGGCGATCGGGCAACTCACCGGCGGCGTCGCTCACGACTTCAACAATTTGCTACAGGTCATCAGTGGAAACCTGCAACTGCTCAGCAAGGATATCGCTGGCAATGCCCGAGCCGAGATGCGGGTCCAAAGCGCCCTCGGAGGCGTCGCCCGCGGTTCGAAACTTGCCTCTCAATTGCTTGCCTTCGCGAGGCGACAGCCGCTGGAGCCAAGGGTGGTGAATGCCGGCCGTCTAATCAAGAACATGGATGAGATGCTTCGTCGCGCTCTCGGTGGGGAGATTGAGGTCGAAACAGTCGTCGCAGGTGGGCTCTGGAATAGTCTCATCGACCCGAACCAACTGGAAAATGCGATCTTGAATCTCGCGATCAACGCCCGCGACGCGATGAACGGCGAAGGCCGGCTGACGATAGAAGCAAGCAATGCCTTCCTCGACGACGAATATGTCCGCCAGCATGACGAGTTGTCTGCGGGACAGTACGTGATGATCGCGGTGACCGATACGGGCACCGGCATTCCCCCGGACATATTAGAACGGGTTTATGAGCCATTCTTCACAACCAAGGCGGAGGACAAGGGTACAGGCCTCGGCCTCGCCACGGTTTATGGCTTCCTCAAGCAGTCCGGAGGACACGTCAAAATCTACAGCGAGGTGGGTGCGGGAACCACGGTGAAGCTGTACTTCCCGCGAGAGATGGCAGGCGAAGACACCCTGGTCGGAACTCCGACCGGCGAGATTCAAGGCGGAGAGGAAACCGTCCTCGTGGTTGAGGATGACGATGAGGTTCGCGAGGTCGCGGTCTCGATGCTCACGGAGCTCGGCTACCGCGTGGTCAAGGCGCGAGATGCGGCGAGCGCACTCATCGTTGTCGAGAGCGGCATTCCGATCGATCTTATCTTCACCGACGTCATGATGCCTGGCAGCCTGCGTAGCCCAGACTTGGCGCGAAAGGCCAAGGAACGTTTGCCCAATATCGCCGTACTTTTCACGTCCGGCTACACCCAGAACGCCATCGTGCACGGCGGGCGGCTCGATCCCGGAGTGGAGCTCCTGGCCAAGCCTTACACGCGCGAGGCGCTCGCGCGGAAAATAAGACACGTGTTCGCTAATCAAGCTCAAAGGCGCGTCGCTCAGGGATCGCAACATTCGGCCAATGGAAAGACCGTAGAGGAAGCGACCGTGTTGCTCGTCGAAGACGACGACCTCATCCGCCTTACGACGACGGAGATGCTGGGCGAGATCGGATGCAAGGTCAAAGAGGCAAGGACGGCTCAAGAGGCCCTGAGGATCCTGGATGAGCAGCCCGTGGACATCTTACTGACGGATGTCGGTCCCCTGGAGTTTCCGGTCTGCAGCTCGCTAGGGACGTCTCCGCGCGCCGGCCCGATCTATGCCTGGTTCTCGCGACAGGTGACAGCGGAGTGAAATCCGAAGCCGCGCAACTGGGCGCAATATTGGTCGTAAAGCCCTATACCCCGACCTCTCTCCGCCAGGGTTTGGAACATGCGATGAAGAAGCGTCCAAGCTAGCGGCGCACTACTGCACGCTGGCCGATGAGATCGCGTGAGTTACGCGAGCAGGCCCCAGCGCTCGCCCTAGGTATCGAGAAAGAGGCGCTGTTGAAGCTAGCGCTGCAAGTTGAGGCTGACGCTAGCATGTTTGAATGGCTGCGCGCTCCCGCCCTACAGTCCCCAACATGAACCGATCAGCGAAGCCAAGTGCCGCGCTACTCTTTGGGCTCGGGATGGCTTTGCGGCAGAAGGCTAAACCGTTGCCGCCAGAGGGCGAAACGCCGCTCAAAACCAAAATCGAGCAGCTTCTAACCGAGGCCCGCGTCATCATCCGGGCGGTCAGGCGCTGCTCGGCTTTCAGTTCGTGGCGACGCTGAAAAATCCTTCCATGCAGCTGACTTACATCTGTCTGCTCCCTCGAAGCCCAGAGTCTCATGCGATGCAATCGTGCGCCGTTTTCGACGATCGCCACCTGTCCGATATACGGTCGCAGCGTTACCGGTCGGTCCCAGATGCCGCCTCACTTCTCTCGCGCTCAGGACGATGAGCGCGATTAATCCCGAAGGTCAATTCAGGCGGTACAGAGCAAAGTTTAAGAGCGACGCAAACGCCACCCAGGCCGCGTACGGGATGAACAAAAGCGCCGCAAGCCGATTGGCCCGCCATTGCAGGCCTATGAAAAGCAGTATCAGACCCAGCAGCAGAACGATGACCGAAAGCCCCATAGCCAGAGTGTGCAACCGGAAAACGATGGGAGACCACAGAAAATTAAGTGCCATCTGTCCGAGCCAGACTTGGAAGGCCAGGCCATTGGTCTCCTGTAGGTAGGTACGCCATCCAGCGATTGCGATCATCGCATACAGCACCGTCCAAGTTGGCGCGAACACCCAGTTTGGAGGATTGAATGACGGCTTCTGCAGCGCTGCGTACCATGCACCAGGCAAGTTGGTTGCGCCGATAAGCCAACCAGCACCAATGACAGCCACGAGAAAGATGAGCAGACTTCGATTTCGTGTTTTCATGATCCGACATGGCACGTTAAGGAAGCGTCAGGAATAGGACAATATCGGGAGATCAACCTGATGGCAGGGGTAGCAGTTTTCTCGAAAGTCGACGACGAATTCGACCGTAAAATCAGTCTGTTAATTCGTGTAGTTGGATAGAGCGGGATAGTCCCGAACGGGCCTGAACTATTCCCACTCAATTACCCGCCCCTATTTTTCGGTCTGGAATTCACAGATAAATTTGGTTCGCTTGGAGGAATCGCGGCTTCAATCGACGAAGTCGACGTGTGCTCGGTGTGAACGGCCACCGCTTCGCTTCTCTCGATTTCCGCTTGATACCGTCAACATTGAGAGGTGCTATCAACGCGAGCGCGCTACCTAGCTGTCGGCTGCGGCGTTAGGTTCGGTAGCGACCTGTTGCGCTCAGGTCCGCGACCTCGAAGGCGCCGCTGACCCCGCCTCACATCCTGCGGGGCGCGCAAGGCCAAATTGGACCAGACTTGGCAGCCAGGTGACGCGAAGGCCCCAACCCATCAGAAGCGGCTTCTGTCGCATCCCGACCCCAAAAGCCTGCGTCGCTCCATTCGGGATCCCTCTGCTGATCAGCATCCATCGGGGTGCCAGTACCCTGCTCGGCCGGATCGCCCGCGATGTTCGAGAGTGTCGCTGTCGATGACGACAACTAGCCGTTGGAAAGGGCTAAGGTGCTTGCCGGTAAGGCCTGCTCGCGATCGCCCTCTAGGAATCTGTTCAGCTTTGAAATATGTAGGCGATCTGCCAAATCTGCGTCGAGCGGCAATGGGAATCGTTGCCAACGCAGGCCGGCACACCAAAATTCGACGATGAGCTTCGGGCAGGAATGAGGGCAATTCGGTCATCCACGCGTTCTCGTGACGGGTCCCGTCCTGGGGCGGCAGCGCGTCACCCCAAGACCACTTCGGTTGCGAACAAACGCAACACCGAGGCGGAGGACGCCCCCGCACAGCTGAAGTCGGAACGGTCTCGAGACCTGATTCTGAAGTCGGCGGCACAGCTATTTCGCCGTCAGGGATTTTCGGCCACGACGCTGCGCCAGATCGCCGCGAGGGCGAAAATCAAGGCCGGAAGCATCTACTACCACTTCGATTCCAAGGAGGAGATCCTCGATGAGGTGCTGGACCGCGGCCTTCGTCACGTCTTCGAGAGCGTGAAGAACGCAGTCGAACGAGCCGGCAAGGTTCCGCACCGTCGCAGGATCGGCCTCGCGATCGAGGCTCATCTTGTCGCCCTGCTCGAGACCAGCGACTTCACCTCGGCCAACATCCGCATCTACGGGCAATTGCCGGAGCACCTGAAGAAGCCGCATCGGCCGCTGCGGCGAGCCTACGCCGAATATTGGGACCAATTGTTCATCGATGCGCGGCGCGCAGGCGAGATCCGGGCCGACATGGACGTGGTGCCGTTGCGCATGTTCGTGATCGGTGCCCTGAACTGGACGATCGAGTGGTTCAGGCTGGAAAACAGGGACGCGGTGCTTGAATTGGCCGAACGTACGGAGCTGCTGATCTTCGAAGGCGTCAGCAAGCCCTGACCCTTCTATCTGTCTTCTTCTATCTGCCTTGCCAGACCGGCTTCCGCTTCTCCGCGAATGCCTTCGGCCCTTCGATCGCATCGAGGCTGGCATAGGCCTCCACATGCAGTCGCTCGGCCTCGACGAGGCCCCGAGCAAGCCCCAAATCCATCGCCGCAAGGACGCTGGCCTTGGCCGCCTTGACCGACAACGGCGCGCCCGCGACGATCTTCAGCGCCAATTCATTCGCACGTTCGCGGACGGCCTGTGGGGTATCCTCGAGCGAGTTGAGGAAACCATGCTCCGCAAGCCGTTCGATCGGTATCGTCTCGCCGGTCAGAACCATTTCCATCAACAGCGGCTGCGGAACCATCCATAGCATCGGCACCGCCCACGGGGATCCGCGCCCCATCTTCACCTCGGTTATCCCCGCACGCGTGCCGCGCAAGGCAACCCTCAGATCGCACTTCAGCGCAAGCATCATCCCGCCGGCCATCAGGGATCCGGTCATCGCGGCAATGATCGGCTTCGAAACCTTCCGCATCGCGTGCTGCATGGGATCGCGCATCCGGGTCAGGATATCCACCCCGTCCCTCGCCCGGATCTCCGCGGCCTGTTTCAGATCCAGCCCGGCACAGAATACGCCGCAGTCCGCGGAGGTCAGAATGACCACGCGGACCGATGGATCGGCTTCGGCCTTGCTCCACGCATCCGTCAGGCCATTCATCGCCTCGACCGAGAGCGCGTTCTTGCGCTCGGGACGATCGATGGTCACGGTCGCGATGCCGCCCTGGACCGAATAGCGTACCTGCTCTTTATCAGCCACGACATCTTCTTCCTTGAATTCTAACATTTGTTAGAATACATGGCCACCGGCCAAATGCAAGAAGATGGCGCAGCTCTTGAAGCAGGAGGAAACCAATGGCGCATCTCTGGACGCCCCCCGCGGAACTGGTGGAGAAGAGCAACCTGAGCGCGTTTCTTCGCGCCACGGGGCAGCCGGATTACGACGCGCTGGCGGCCAGGGCCGACACCGAGCCGGCCTGGCTCGTGCAGGAAGTGTTCAAGTTCTGCGACGTTCGATTCTATCGCCAACCCGACGAGATCCTTGATCTTGCTCGAGGCGAGCCGTGGGCGCGCTGGTGCGTTGGGGGGACCACCAACATCGTCCTCAATTGCATTGACAAGCACCGAGGAACTGACGTCTGGGACAAGACGTTTCTGGTCTGGCAGGGCGAAGACAGGCGCGAGCAGCGACGATTGAGCTACGCCGAGTTCGCTTCCGCCGTCGAGCGTGTGGCCTCCAGCCTGCGCAAGCTCGGAATCGGCAAGGGTGACGTCGTCGCCATCTACATGCCAAACCTGCCCGAAACCTTCGTGGCCTTCTTTGCGATCCTGAAGATCGGCGCGATCGTGATGCCGCTGTTCTCGGGCTTCGGCCCCGACCCGATCCGGTCGCGGCTCAACCACGGTGAGGCGAAGGCCGTCATCACGGCGAACGGCACCTGGCGTCGCGGCACGCCCGGTCCGCTGAAATCGGTTCTCGACGAGGCACTCGAAACCGCACCGAGCGTCCGGCATGTGATCGTGGCCGACCGCGGCGGGCTCGGCATCGACACGCCGATGCAGGCGGGACGCGACCACTGGTGGGACGAGATCGCCGAAGAGGGGGCAGAGCTTCCGACCGCCGAGATGGACGCAGAAGACCCCGCCATCCTTCTCTACACGTCGGGCACGACCGGCGAGCCGAAGGGCTGCGTGTGGACGCATATCAGCTTCATCGGCTCAATGGTTACACGGGACATGATCATCTGCGGCGACTTCAAGCCAACGGACCTGTTTTTCTTCTTCAGCGACATGGGATGGATGGTGGGCGCGATGTGCGCCTGCATTCCAAGCTTCGCCGGTGGCCGACTGCTGGTCGCCGAAGGGACGCCGGACTATCCCGATACGGGACGCTTCTGGCGCCTGATCGCCGAGCACAAGGTCACCTATCTCGGTGTCTCCCCGACCATCGTGCGCGGCATGATGCGGTATGGCGAGGAGGTCGAGCAATACGACCTCTCGAGCCTTCGAATGACCGCGTCGGGCGGCGAGGCCTGGACCGAGACGCCGTGGCGATGGTTCTTCGAACATGTCTGCAAGTCGAAGATCCCGATCATCAATATCTCCGGCGGCACGGAAGTCGGCGGCTGCATTTTCACGGGCACGCCGAACCATCCGATGAATCCGTGTTCGTTCTCCCGCCCCGCGCTCGGGGTTGGTGCAGATGTCGTCGACATGGCGGGCAACCGCGTCCCCGACGGTGAGGTCGGCGAGTTGGTCCTCCGTCATGCATCGATCGGGTTGACCAAGAGCTTGTGGAAGGCCGACCAGCGCTATCTCGAGAGCTACTGGAAAACGATCCCGGGAGTCTGGGTGCATGGCGACTTTGCCATGCGGGGCAAGGACGGCCTCTACTACATTCTCGGCCGCTCGGACGACACCATCAAGATCTCAGGGAAGCGCGTCGGTCCCGCAGAGCTCGAGGGAATACTGACCACGACCGGCAAGGTCGCGGAAGCCGCGGTCTTCAGCGTCCCCCACCCGGTGAAAGGTTCGGCAATCGTGTGCGCCTGCGTGCCCAGTGTCACCGCGCAGGATTCCCGCGCGCTCTCCGAGGAGTTATCGCAGGCATTGGTGCACGGCATGGGCACGTCGTACCGCCCGGAGCGGGTGTTGCTGGTCGACGACCTGCCGAGGACGCGCAACATGAAGATCATGCGCCGGGTGCTCCGTGCCGTCTTCGAGGGCAAGGATCCCGGCGATCTGTCGGCGCTCGCCAACCCGGAGGCCATCGAGCACATCCGACGGACGCTCAAGGCGTAACAGCCAGTCCGGATTCACACGAAGCGGGCAAGGCGTCGTGTGAAGCGAGGCGTCAAGGCAACCGGCCAGGTCGGGTGCCTTGACGCGGACCGGTCGATCCTAGATCGGGCAATCCTTCGGAAACGCGGGCTTGCGCTTCTCGAGGTGCGAGGCCAACCCTTCGCGTGCTTCGTTGCCGGCAAAGCCGAGGATCTCGAGCGCGGTCGACGTGTCGAACAGTGGCCCGTTGACGCGAAGCCAGTTGTTCAACGCGTATTTGGTCCAACGGATCGCGCTCTGTGCGCCGGTAGCGAGATCCTGCGCCGTTTCCAGCGCGATCTTCTGCAGTTCGGCATCGTCGACGCAGAGCGAAACCAGGCCGATCCGCTCGGCTTCCTCACCCGACAGCGGCTTGCATGTGAGCAGATAGTACTTGGCCTTCGCCAATCCGCAGAGCAGCGGCCAGATGATGCATGCGACGTCCCCCGCCGCGACGCCGAGGCGCGTATGCCCGTCGACGATCCGCGCGGACTTGCCGCAAATCGACACGTCGGCGAGGATGCCGACCACGAGACCGGCTCCCACCGCAACGCCATTGATGGCCGAGATGATCGGCTTGTTGCAGTTGATGACGTTGTAGACGAGGTCCTTTGCCTCTTTCCAGGTCGCCATCCGCGCCGCCGGATTGTCGAGCAGCCCCTTGATCAATTCGAAGTCGCCACCCGCCGAGAATGCCTTTCCGGCACCCGTGACGATCACGGCGTTGATATCGGGATCGTTGTCGATGTCGCGCCAGATGTGGGTGAGCTGCGTATGGGTCTCGGCATCGACGGAATTGTAGGTTTCGGGGCGATCGAAGGTGACCCGAAGGATCCGCTCCGCCGGATAGTCGAGCTTCAGTCTGGTGTAGGCGGCGTATCGATTGGACATGTTGATCTTCCCGCTATTGGCGCATAAGAAGCGCTACCAATTATTTCTAACAGATGTTAGAATTTGTAATCCGCCGGCGCAAGCACCGGTTCGGGACAAGAATGTCGAAAAGACAGCGCTTGAGGAAACGTCGATGGCAACCGAGTTCGATACCCAGATAGCAGCCGGATCCGGCATCGGAACCATCGGCACGCTCTTTGCGGCCTGCGCCGAACTTCATGCCAAGAGGGTTGCGATCGAGCATCGCGACCGGCGTATGAGCTATGGCGAGTTGCTCGACCGGGTCAGTCGCCTGACCGCGGTGCTTGCCGCGCGGGGTCTGCGCCGGGGCGATCGTATCGGCCTACTGTCTCGGAACTGCCCCGAATATCTCGAGATCGAGCTGGCGGCGGCCAATCTCGGAATCATCACGGCCTGCCTGAACTGGCGATTGTCGGAGCGCGAGCTCAGCTACTGCATCGAACTGGTGTCACCCCAGCTGATCGTGGTCGAGGCCGATCTCGCCGCGAACCTGCCACTTGCCACCAAGGCTTGTCCGATCCTGGAGATCGGACCGCAATATGAAAGCGAGCTTGCGCGGCAGGATGGGCGAGCCTGCACTTCCGTGGCGCAGCCCGAGGACGGACTCGTCATTCTCTATACGAGCGGAACGACCGGGCTGCCGAAGGGTGCCGTGATTTCCCACCGCGCCATGGCGATGCGCGCGCTGATATTCTCGTCCGAGCTCGGCATCGCCCCGCACGACACGTTCGTCGCATGGACGCCATTGTTCCACATGGCATCGACCGATCACGCGCTTGCCACCTTGCTGCGTGGCGGAACGGTCGTTGTGATCGATGGATTCCAGCTGGACCCGCTGCTGTCAGCCGTATCCCAACACGACATCGGCTGGCTGGTGCTGATCCCCGGCATGGTCGAAGCCTTTGTCGAGGGCTTGAAAGTCCAGCGTACCAAGGTGAAAGGCGTGCGGGTGTGCGGGGCCATGGCCGACCTCGTGCCACCGCACACGATCGCCGCAGTGACAGAGCTTCTTCATGCCCCCTTTCTCAACAGCTTTGGTTCGACCGAGACCGGCCTGCCGCCAGCGACAAGGGCGCTGATCGCGCCTGGAGAGGTCCCGACCAGCCTGTCGAAGCGACAGAACGCGTTCTGCGAGATCAAGCTCGTGGATACCTCCGACAGTGAGGTCGCGCCCGGCGAGCCCGGCGAATTGGCCATCCGCAGCCCGACGCTGTTTTCCGGCTATTGGCAGGCGGACGACACCAATGCGCAGGACTTCCGCGGCGGCTGGTTTCACATGGGCGACGTGTTCAGGCGCAACCCGGACGGATCGCTCGATTTCGTCGATCGCGCCAAATACATGATCAAGTCGGGCGGCGAGAACATCTATCCCGCCGAGATCGAACGTGTGCTGCTGAGCGACGATCGGATCACAGAAGTCGCAGTCGTGCGCGCCGCTGACGCCAGATGGGGCGAGGCTCCGGTTGCCTTTGTCGCGTGCCGCGACAATGCCCAACTGACGGAGGCTGAGCTCGCCGAACTGTGCCGCCGCGAGCTGGCCGGCTACAAACGGCCACGCGAATTCCGCTTCATCGCATTTGCGGAATTCCCGCGCTCCACCAGCGGCAAGGTCCAGCGCCACGAACTCGAACGGCTTTTGAAGGCTTCCACATGACCGACACCAGTCTTCGCGGAAAGGTCGCCGTCATCGGCATCGGACTATCGGCGGTCGGCAAGGTACCGGGCCGCAGCCCGCTCTCGCTTGCCGCCGAGGCCGCCAGGAATGCCCTCGCGGATGCCAGGCTGGAAAGGAGCGGCGTAGATGGCGTGCTGTCGAGCCACGCTTTTGCCTCCCCGTTCCACCGCTTCAGCGTCGCTTTCAGCGAATACTTCGGAATCCGCCCGACCTTCTCCAATACGCTCCAGGTGTCCGGCGCAACGGCGGCGACGATGTTCAGTATCGGTGCGGCCGCCATTCACGGCGGTCTCGCCAAGGTTGTGTTGCTGGTCGCGGCCGACAGCCTCATGACCGGGCTGACGCCGGACCTCGCTCTGCGTTCGCTGACCGAAAGCCGGGATCAGCAGTACGAAATGCCGTTCGGTATCCCCGTCGCCAACACCTTCGCCATGACCGCGCACCGGCATATGAAGGAGTTCGGCACCACGCCTGAGCAACTGGCGGAGGTCGCGGTCGTGCACAGGCGTCACGCGACGCGCACCCCCGGCGCGCAGCAGACAACGCCGATCAGCGTCGCGGACGTGCTGAATTCGCCGATGGTCACCACGCCTTATCACAAGCTCGACTGTTCGCTGATATCGGACGGCGGCGCGGCGTTCGTCCTGACCTCGGCCGAACATGCGCAGGAACTTGGGATCGAGAAGCCGGCCTACATTCTCGGTTGCGGCGAGTGCTACACCCATGAGCACATCTTCCTGATGCCGTCGCTCACCACGACTGGCGCGGTCGAATCCAGCCGCCGGGCCTATGCGATGGCCGGTTACCGGCCGGCCGACATGGACGTTGCCGGCATCTATGATTGCTTCACCGGGACCGTGATCATGATGCTTGAGGATCTCGGCTTCTGCCGCAAGGGCGAAGGCGGGCCCTTCGTCGCCGACGGGCAGATTAGCCACGGCGGCCAGATTCCCTCCAACACCCATGGCGGCCTGCTGTCCTTTGCGCATTCGGGAATGCCGGGCTCCCTGTTCCACTTCCATGAGGTGATCGCGCAGCTGCGCGGCCAATGCGGTGAACGGCAGGTCGCGGGCGCCGAGCTCGGGCTGGTGCACGGCCTCGGCGCAGGGTTCGCCACCAACGCCACGACCGTTCTCGGCACACGGGGAGCGCTGTGATGGCATCTGAGGATTCCGCCCGAAAGCCCTTGCCCGCGCCGGACGCCGACACCGCCGCGTTCTGGCGCGGTCTGCAACACGGCAAGCTGCTGCTTCAGCACTGCGGCCGGTGCCGGCATGTGCAGTACTACCAGCAGGCCACATGCCGCGCGTGCGGCAGCGACGAGCTCGAGCACCGGTCGGCCACCGGCCGCGGCAAGGTTCACTCCTTCAGCGTGGTGCACCGCGCCCCGGGCCCGGCATTCAAGTCGGACGTTCCCTACGCCGTACTGCTCGTCGAGCTCGCGGAAGGGCCGCGCATGATCAGCACCCTTGTCGGCAGCGATCCGGCCGACGTCACCTTCGACATGGACGTCGAGCTTGTCTTCGACGAGGTCGCCGACGACGTGACCCTGCCGCGTTTCAAGAAAAGCTGAGAGGCATGCATGAGTTCCGCTTGCATCGCCGCGCGACTAATTCTAACAAATGTTAGATTTTTGCGGCGCATCCGCTTTGCGAGGGCCGCGCCGCCCGCCCATGCAACGATCCACACCGACGGCGGGCGCCTGATGGGCCCGC
>CALRXG020000089.1:0-17383 GCA_943372075.1 Bordetella parapertussis
GCATGATCGCGGCGATCGGCAAGGCCGGCAATCCTGACATCCAGCCCAACGTCACCATCGTGATCGGCCCCGGCACCGATGTGATCGCGGGCGAGGGCAAGATTCTCACCGCGGGCGGATTCGACAGCCACATCCACTTCATCTGCCCGCAGCAGATCGAGCACGCGCTGATGGCCGGTGTCACGTCGATGCTCGGCGGCGGCACCGGCCCGTCGCACGGCACCTTCGCCACCACCTGCACGCCCGGCCCGTGGCACATGGGGCGGATGATCCAGTCGTTCGACGCCTTCCCGGTCAATCTCGGCATCTCCGGCAAGGGCAACGCCTCGCGTCCGGCGGCGCTGGTCGAGATGATCAAGGGCGGTGCCTGCGCGCTGAAGCTGCACGAGGACTGGGGCACCACGCCATCGGCGATCGACACCTGCCTCTCGGTGGCTGACGATTACGACGTCCAGGTCATGCTGCATTCGGACACGCTGAACGAATCCGGCTTCGTCGAGGACACCGTGAAGGCCTTCAAGGGCCGCACCATCCATGCCTTCCACACCGAAGGCGCCGGCGGCGGCCATGCGCCTGACATCATCAAGATCGCGGGCCTGAAGAACGTGCTGCCGTCCTCGACCAATCCGACCCGGCCGTTCACCCGCAACACCATCGACGAGCATCTGGACATGCTGATGGTGTGCCATCACCTCGATCCGTCGATCGCCGAGGACCTCGCCTTCGCCGAAAGCCGGATCCGCAAGGAAACCATCGCCGCCGAGGACATCCTGCACGATCTCGGCGCGCTCTCGATGATGTCGTCGGACTCGCAGGCGATGGGCCGCTTGGGCGAGGTCATCATCCGCACCTGGCAGACCGCCGACAAGATGAAGAAGCAACGTGGGGCCTTGCCGCAGGACAAGGGCAACGACAACGACAATTTCCGCGTCAAGCGCTACATCGCCAAATACACCATCAACCCCGCGATCGCACACGGCGTCTCGAAGCTGATCGGCTCGGTCGAGAAGGGCAAGATGGCTGACCTCGTGCTGTGGTCGCCGGCGTTCTTCGGCGTCAAGCCGGACTGCATCATCAAGGGCGGCTCGATCGTGGCAGCTCCCATGGGGGATCCCAACGCCTCGATCCCGACGCCACAGCCGGTGCATTACCAGCCGATGTTCGCCGCGTTCGGCAAGTCGCTGACCGCGTCCTCGGTGGTGTTCACCTCGAAGGCCGCGGTCACCGGCGGCCTCGCCCGCAAGCTCGGCATCAGCAAAAAGCTCTACGCGGTGCAGAACACCCGCGGGAAAATCTCCAAGAAGAGCATGATCCACAACGACGCGACGCCCGAGATCGAGGTCGATCCCGAGACCTATGAGGTGCGCGCAGACGGCGAGCTTCTGACCTGCGCGCCGGCCGAGGTGCTGCCCATGGCACAGCGCTATTTTATGTTCTAAAACCGCCCCCGGTAGCCAGAGCGTTTTCGAACGAAGCCGATTTCCGGCTTGCGGAAAGAAAGCGCGCCTACAACAAGGCTCGAGACAAAAGAGAAAACCGGGAGGAATTTCCGTGATTTACGTCGTTGCCACGCTGACCATCAAGCCCGAGACCCGTGCCGAATTCATCGCTGCGGCGACGGCCTGCATCAAGGAAACCCGCAAGGAGCCCGGCAATATCGCCTACGATTTGCACGAGAGCGTCACCGATCACAGCAAGATGGTGTTCGTCGAGCAGTGGGAGAACGCCGAGGCATTGGTGCCGCATCGCACCGCCGAGCACATGAAGACGTTCGGCCGGGTCGCCGTGAAGTGCATGGCGGCGCCGCCGAAGATCGAGGTGATCACGCCCGAGAAGGTCGACGTCCGCTAAAATAACAACAAGAATGGGAGAAGCAGCATGATCTACGTGATCGCGACCACGCCGATGAAGCCGGAGAACAAGGACGACTTCATCAAGGGGCACAAGGCTTGCACCGTCGAGACCCGCAAGGAGAAGGGGTGCATCTCCTATGACGGCAATGTCAGCGTCAACGATCCCAACCTCTATGTGGTGGTCGAGCGCTGGGAAACCCGGGAGGACCTCAATGCCCATGGCAAGGCCCCGCACATGAAAGTGTGGCGGCAGTATTCCGCCGACATGAAGACCGGGCCGACGGTGATCGAGATCATCAGCGACGCCAAGGTCGAGAAGCTCTGAGGCATCGATGATCCGCGCAACCAAGGTCCTCGGGCAACATCGCTGGAAAGACGCTGCGGCCGACACCGTCGTGCTCGATTTCGACGACCGGCACCGGCGGCGGATGGCGATGACGGGGACGCGCGGGCTCGAATTCCTGCTCGATCTCGAAAACGCCACGGCGTTGCGCGGCGGTGATGCGCTGGTGCTGGAGGACGGCCGCCTCGTCGAGGTGGTCGCGGCTCCGGAGCCGCTGGTGGAAATCCGCGGCAGCGATCCGCATCATCTGATCCGGGTCGCCTGGCATCTCGGCAACCGCCATCTGCCGACGCAGATCATGCCGAAGGGTTTGCGGATCCGCAGGGATCACGTGATCGAGGCGATGGTGAAGGGGTTAGGCGCCCGGGTCATCGAGATCGAGGCGCCGTTCGATCCCGAGGGCGGCGCCTATGCCGAGCACGCGCATGCCGAGGCGCATCCGCATGGTCGCACCGGGCACGATCATGCCCATAGCCATGCCCACGATCATGGACATCACCACGGTGATGGGCACCACCATGATCACGGGCACGACCACCATCACCATGATGAGCATTGCGTGCATGCCCATCATCATCACGACCACTCCCATGCTCATGACCACAAATGAGCCCGATCCCGCTGCGGTGCGCGGCGGGATGGCGGAGGACGAGGCGGCCGCGCTGTACCGGCTGATGACATGGCTGTCGCCGTCGTTCCCGGTCGGAGCGTTCGCCTATTCCAGCGGCATCGAATGGGCGGTCGAGGCCGGAGACGTCACCGATGCGGCGTCGCTGCGCGACTGGCTCGCCGCGATGCTCAGCGACGGCAGCGGATTTTGCGACGCCGTGTTTCTCGCGCAGAGTTTCCGTGCGGCAATGGAGCAGGATTACGCTGGGCTGAAGGAGATCGCCGAGCTCGCCGCGGCGTTCGTGCCGTCGCGCGAGCGGCAGCTCGAGACCACGACGCAGGGCCGCGCCTTCATCGAGATCGCCCGCGCCGCCTGGAATTCGCCCGGCCTCGATGCCCTGGTCGCGGCTTGCGACGGCGCGATCGTCTATCCGGTCGCGGTCGGCATCGTCAGCGCCGCGCATCGCATCCGGCTGGCGCCGTCGCTGCACGCCTTCCTGCATGCTGTCGTCTCGAACTGGATTTCCGCCGGCAGCCGGCTGATCCCGCTCGGGCAGACCGACAGCCAGCGCGTGCTGGCCGATCTCGAGCCGGTGGTCGCCGCGACCGCCGCACGGGCCGCTGCGGTCTCGCTCGACGATCTCGGCAGCGCGACCTTTCGCGCCGATCTCGCCAGCCTGCGTCACGAGACGCAGTATACGCGGCTGTTCCGGTCATGATGGGCTCTCCGCTGTCGTCCCGGCGAAGGCCGGGACCCATAAACACCGGCCTTCGTGGTTGTGCGGGGCTGCCGCCACAGCGTGTCGCAAAAATTGAATTCAGTGGTTATGGGTCCCGGCCTTCGCCGGGACGACGATGGGTGGATTGATATGGCAACTTCTCACGGCCCGCTGCGTGTCGGCATCGGCGGTCCGGTCGGCTCCGGCAAGACGGCGCTGATGGACCTGCTCTGCAAGACGATGCGCGAGCGCTACGACATCGCGGCGATCACCAACGACATCTACACCAAATGGGATGCCGAGTTTCTGGTGCGCTCCGGCTCGCTGACGGCGGACCGCATTGCCGGCGTCGAGACCGGCGGCTGCCCGCACACCGCGATCCGCGAGGATGCCTCGATGAACCTCGCCGCGGTCGCCGACATGCGGGCGAAATTCCCCGACCTCGACCTGGTGCTGATCGAGTCCGGCGGCGACAATCTGGCGGCGACGTTCTCGCCGGAATTGGCTGACCTCACGATCTACGTCATCGACGTCGCCGCCGGCGACAAGATCCCCTCCAAGGGTGGCCCGGGCATCACGCGATCCGATCTTCTGGTGATCAACAAGATCGACCTCGCGCCCCATGTCGGTGCGTCGCTTGAGAAGATGGACACCGACGCCAGGCGGATGCGCGGCGAGCGGCCCTTCGTGATGACCAACCTGAAGAAGAGCGATGGCCTCGACCGCATCATCAGTTTCATCGAGACCAAGGGCGGCCTTCGGTCGCAGGGCTCCGGCAAGGTGGCTGGCCGTTAATCATTGTGGCGCACAGCCGGTCTTTCTTTTCCAGCGGAGCAAGCGGTCCCCTTCTCCCCAGCCCTCCCCCGCAAGGCCCCGCAAGGGGGGAGGGAGCCCTTTCGCCAGTGCTCCGAACTCTGGCGAAAGTGACTTCGGCATCTGACTCACCCTGCTGCAAAAAAGCTGTGCAATCGGCGGAACAAATCCCAACTTTGCCGATTAGCAACCTTTGGTGCCGCCAAAGACCGCCGGGTGGCGTCGTCGTTAATGTTGCCGACCGGCTCCTGTTGCGTACCGATGATCGCTATTCCATATTCGTATGCGGCTGGCGTGTGTCACATCCGGATTTGTCGCCGCCCCCGCAGAAGCCAGATGCCTTCCGTCCCCTTTCGCCACCCCCTGATTGCCGAGTAAGCGAGTGGTTCGACTGGGCTTCATCGTTGCCTTGATTGCGCTGATCGGCGTCCTGCTGTCCGGTCTTGCAGCCTATCGGGTGCACGATCAGGAGCTCGCGATCGACGGCATCGCGCTGGCACGGGCGATCGACGTCCATGCCAGCCTGGTGCAGGACCGCCTCACCGAGCGCGAGCTGCTGGCGCGGGTGGCCTCGGGGCTGTTCCGGGCGCCTTCGATGGTGAAGGCCAATATGCTGCAGCCGCTGCGCTCGGCGATCTATGCCTTCAAGACCGATTTCGTCGTCGCCGCCTGGATCGCGCGGCTCAAGCCGAACGAGCTCGCCGCAGCGGAAGCCGAGCTGAAGGCCAATGGTTTCACCAACCCGACGATCCGGGATTTCGACGACCAGGCGCTCGACCTCAAGGCGCTCGACAAGCCGATCAACGTGCTGATGGACGTCGAGCCGCGCAATCCGGAGACCCTGAGCATCCCGGGCCGTGCCGTCGACCGTCACTCGGTGGTCGGCCCGATGCTGGCGAAGGCGATGGCCAACGCCAAGCCGGTGGCCTCGGACCCGGTGCCCCTGCTGCGGCTGAACGGCCCGGTCGGCGTCGTGCTCGCCGCGCCGGTGTTCCAGGAGGGGGCCTCCGAGCCGGCCGGCTTCATCACCTTTTCGTATGAGCTGTCGGCGCTGATGCTGACCAACGACGATTCGTCGCTGTTTGCGGTCGCGCTGAAGGATCCGCGCGACGCCAACGACGAATTCACCGCCAACGAGCAGGGCATCGTCACCTCGCGCGCGGTGCGCCAGGACGGCCCGATGCCGTCGATGGTCCGCACGGTCACGTTTGGCGGCCGCGACTGGTCGCTCGACTACTACGCCAAGAGCAATGCCACGGTGCGTGCGCAGCAGACCGCGACCATCGTCGCGGCGATCGGGCTTGCGTTGACCGGCATCGTCTGCGGCCTGTTCGGTTATGTCGCCTACAACAATCTGCGGCTCAGCCGCGAGATCGAGGTCCGGATCGGGTTCGAGCGCCGGTTGACCGCCGTCATCGACGAGCTCAACCATCGGGTCAAGAACATCCTCGCGGTGATCCAGTCGATCGTGACCCGCACGCTGCGGCACGGCGCCGATATCGACGTCGCCCGCGAGCTGTTGATCGGGCGCATCCACGCGATGTCGAACGTGGTCACGCTGCTCAGCGAGAGCCAGTGGCAGGGCGTCAAGCTGAAGGGCCTGTTCGAATCGCGCTCGATCCCGCATGCCGACCGGATCGCGGTGAACGGGCCCGACATCACCGTCAGCGCCCGCGCCGCGCAATCGCTGTCGCTGCTGTTCTTCGAGCTCGCCTCGCATTCCGACGAAGGCTTGTCGCTGGTCGGCAAGCACCCGCACATCGTCGCCAATTGGGAGGTCACTGGCGACGATGCCGACGCGGTTTTCAATTTCCGCTGGGAGGAGTTCAACACCAGCCAGGCGACGCGGCGGGTCGACAGCGACTTCGGCCTGATCCTGCTCGACCGCGTCGCGCCCGAGGCGCTCGGCGGCACCGCAAAGCGCTACTTCACCGACGTTTCCTATGTCTACGAGCTGACCGCGCCGATGGATACCGTCGTCGACATGACCGAGCGCGACCGCACCGAGCAGTTTTCCGCGCCGGTGCGCCCGGTGAAGAAATAGCGGTTACGCCGCCGCCGCTAGCGCCTGATGAGATTAGGTTGAACTGGAACGGCGTCGAAGGTTTACCTCTCCCCAGCGGGGAGAGGTGAAACGAGACCGCGCAAAACCGATTCAACCAGAACTCCTCCCGCTTTGGCGCTGCACAGCATCGCTGCTTTCCACTCGCAATGAAAAAGGCGGCCCGACAGGGGCCGCCTTTTGTATTGATCGTTTGCCGGGCTTTACCCGCCGTTGCCGCCGATCACGGCGCGCACGGTGTTGTCAGGGCCGAAATCCTCGGCGCTGTCGACATAGAGCAGCGCCGACAGCTTCGAGCGCGCGCGGTTGACGCGGCTCTTGATGGTGCCGACCGCGCAGCCGCAGATCGCTGCGGCATCCTCATAGGAGAAGCCGGAGGCGCCGACCAGGATCAACGCCTCGCGCTGGTCCTGCGGCAGCTTTTCCAGCGCGGTGCGGAATTCCTCGAATTCCAGATGCGCTGCTTGCGACGGCTGGCTCTTCAGCGTCTTGGCGTAGTTGCCCTCGGCGTCCTCGACCTCGCGCCGCCGCTTCCGGTAGTCGGAGCGGAACAGGTTGCGCAGGATCGTGAACAGCCACGCGGGCAGGTTCGAGCCGGGCTGGAACGAGTCGATATTGGCGATCGCGCGCAGCAACGTCTCCTGCACCAGATCGTCGGCGCGGTCACCGTTACCGGACAGTGAGATCGCGAACGCGCGCAGGCTCGGGACCGACGCAAGGATATCGTCGCGAAGTTCATTCGTGAGAGGCATTAGTCCCCTCCATTGTTCTTGTCGGTATCGCCCCCGGCGACGGCCGCCGCTGCGGCCTCCGGTCCGTCGAGTTTGCGGATCAGCTCCGCAAAGCGGTCGGGCACCCCCTGCCGCACCACGTCGTCGTACATGGCGCGAAGCTGGTGGCCGATTCTCGATTGAATCTCGGCGTTGAGACCGCCCTGCTTCTTTACTTCCTTCATGATCTGATCCACGCTTCCCCGGGAGTTAAGTCTCTGATTTTCAAGCTATTTCCTCGAAAAGAGAGGCTGGCCGCGTTGCCTCGTCGGTCAGGAGCTAATGCGAAGTTGCCGATAAAGTTCCGGAACGCTGGAACTATTTCGTGGAACTTTTTCGGCTTTCGCGCGTAATCGGGCATGCAGGGGAACCGGAGGCGCCCCAAATTGGTACGCCGCCCCGAGACGATGGGTTTCAGGCCGCAAGGCCTCACGAACAAGGATGGAGTGGGAATGTCCCGATCGCAGATCGTTGCCGAACACCTTCCGCTGTTGCGCCGCTACGCACGCGCACTGACCGGAAACCAGGCGTCGGGGGACGCCTATGTCGGGGCCATGCTCGAGGCCTTGTTGCAGGATGGATCGTTGCTCGACCAGACGCACGGCCCGCGCGCCGGGCTGTTCCGGCTGTTCACCCAGATCTGGAATTCGGTGGCGGTGAACAACAACGACAATGAGGAGGTCGCGACGCTGTCGCTGCCGCCGGAGCGCCGGCTCTCCAACATCACGCCGCTGCCGCGGCAGGCCTTTCTGCTGTTGTCGCTGGAAGGTTTTTCGGAGGAGGAGGTCGGCTATATTCTCGGCACTGATATCGCCGAGACGCGCAAGCTGACCGACGCCGCCGGCCGCGAGATGGCCGCCGAAATCGCCACCGATGTTCTGATCATCGAGGACGAGACCTTCATCGCGATGGACCTCGAGAGCCTGGTGAAGAATCTCGGCCACAACGTGATCGGCGTTGCGCGCACGCATTCCGATGCGGTGGCGCTCGCCAAGAACAAGAAGCCCGGCCTGATCCTCGCCGACATCCAGCTCGCCGACGGCTCATCGGGACTCGATGCGGTGAACGAGCTGTTGCGCACCTTCGAGGTGCCGGTGGTGTTCATCACCGCCTATCCGGAGCGCTTCCTGACCGGTGAACGGCCGGAGCCGGCGTTCCTGATCTCGAAGCCGTTCCAGCCGGCGATGGTGTCGGCGGTGGCGAGCCAGGCGCTGTTCTTCCAGCGCAACTCGCGCAACCGCACGCCGCGCGCGGCGTCGGCATGACGACCTGATTTGATTTAGGCTGGAAACTTGAACCGGCGTACCGCAAGGTACGCCGGTTTTTTGCGAGCCTTGGTCTTGCTGTGCGCGGTGCGACAGCCACGGCGTGGCGAGGAACCGGCATTGTCAAAAGACGTTTGTGTTTCATTACCAAGGCTTGGCGGGAGCCGTTGTGTCGAGATTGCAGACCCCGACGACATTGCGTGACGAAACCACCGAACGGCTCTTCATCGGCAGCAGCGAGCTCGCCGGGCTCAGCAAGCGTTTCGACTGGGCGAGCACCTCAATCGGTCCGCCCGAGACCTGGCCCGACAGCCTGAAGACCGCGGTCCGCATCATGCTGACCTCGCAGCAGCCGATCTGGATCGGCTGGGGCGATGATCTGACCTTCCTCTACAACGATCCCTACAAATCGATCATCGGCGGCAAGCATCCACGCGCGCTCGGCCAGCCGACCCGTGTGGTCTGGCGCGAGATCTGGAACGACATCGCGCCGCTGCTCACCAAGGCGATGAGCGGAAGCGAGGGGACCTATGTCGAGGCGCAGCTCCTGATCATGGAGCGCAACGGCTTTCCGGAAGAAACCTATTACACCTTCTCCTATAGCCCGATTCCCGATGCCGATGGCCTGCCTGCCGGGATCTTCTGCGCCAACACCGACGATACCCAGCGTGTGATCAGCGAGCGGCAACTCTCGCTGCTGCGCGAGCTTGCCAGCCGCGCCGCCGAGGCCCGCAGCGTCGGCGAGGCCTGCGAACGCAGTGCTGCCGCGATTGCGACCGATCTGCAGGATCTGCCATTTGCGATGATCTATCTTATCGATTCGCAGGAGCAGGTTGCGCGGCTGGCCGCGACAAGCGGCATCGCTGGCGACCATTCCGGAGTCATCCCGCAGCTCGCGCTCGATGGCAGCGCTGCATGGCCGATCGCCGAGGCGCAGGCGAGCCGCGACGGCGTTCTGGTGCAAAACCTGAAATCGATGTTCGGCGTCGATTTCCCGTCCGGCGGTTGGCGCCAGGCGCCGGAGCAGGCCGTTGTGCTTCCGATTCTTGCCGCCGGTGATGCGCTCGCGGGATTCCTGATCGCGGGCCTCAGTCCGGTCCGGCTCTATGACGAGCGCTACACGAGCTTTCTCGGGCTCGTATCCGCGCAGATCACGGCCGCCATCAACAATGCCCAGGCCTATGAGGACGAGCGCCGTCGCGCCGAGGCGCTGGCCGAGATCGACCGCGCCAAGACCACCTTCTTCTCAAATGTCAGCCATGAATTCCGCACGCCGCTCACCTTGATGTTGAGCCCGCTGGAGGAGCTGCTGTCCGAAGCGGGCGGTCAGCTGCTGCCGGGGCAACGTTCGCTGGCCGATATCGCGCACCGGAACGGCCAGCGCCTGCTGAAGCTCGTCAACACGCTGCTGGATTTTGCGAGGATCGAGGCAGGCCGCGTCGCGGCCGCTTTCGAGCCGGTCGATCTCGTCGCGCTGACGTCGGATCTCGCGTCGAACTTCCGGTCCGCCATCGAAAAGGCCGGCCTGCGTCTCGTGATCGAGGCTCAGCCGCTGCCACAGCCTCTCTATGTCGACCGTGACATGTGGGAGAAGATCGTTCTCAACCTGCTTTCAAATGCCTTCAAGTTCACCTTCGCGGGCGAGATCGGGGTGTCGATCAGGGCTTCAGCCGACGGCGCTGAGGCCGAGGTCGCGGTGCGCGACACCGGGACCGGCATTCCCGCACCCGCGCTGTCGCACATCTTCGAACGGTTTCAGCGCGTCGAAGGGGCGCGCGGTCGCTCGTTCGAAGGAAGCGGCATTGGCCTTGCGCTGGTGCGCGAACTCGTCAAGCAGCATGGCGGGCAGATCTCGGTCGAAAGCCAGGTCGAGCGTGGCACAACGTTCACGGTGACGCTGCCGTTCGGGACCGAGCATTTGCCTGCCGAGCAGATCGGCGCGGGCAAATCGTCCATGCCGAGCAGCGCCCGCGCCCAGGCCTATCTCGACGAAGCGATGGGATGGCTGGAGGGCGGTGGCGTCGATGATCGGCCCGATCCGTCGTCGTCGGAGGATCTCGGCTTCGTGGCGCCCGCCGTCGTGGGGCAACGACAGCGCATCCTGCTCGCCGACGACAATGCCGACATGCGCGAATATGTACGTCGCCTGCTCGCGCCGCTCTACGATGTCGAGGCCGTGGAGGACGGCCAGGCGGCGCTCGAGGCAGCATGGCGGCGTCGGCCCGACCTCGTATTGAGCGACATCATGATGCCGCGCCTCGACGGCATCAGCCTTCTCAATGCGCTCCGCTCCGACGAGGAGCTCAAGGGCCTGCCGGTGATCTTCCTGTCGGCCCGCGCAGGCGAGGAAGCGAAGGTCGAGGGCCTGCAGATCGGTGCGGATGATTATCTCGTCAAGCCGTTCAGTGCCCGCGAACTGCTGGCGCGTGTTGCCGCCAATCTCGAGCTTTCGGCCACGCGGTCTGAACGTTCTGCAAGGCTCGAGGAGGAGGCCCACGTCCTCGAACTCCTGAACAAGGTGGGCAGCACGGTCGCCGGCGAACTCAATCTTGATAGGGCGGTTCAGATCGTCACCGATGCCGCGACTGAATTGACCGGCGCCGCGTTCGGTTCGTTCTTCTACAATGTGATCAACGACAAGGGTGAGAGCTACATGCTCTACACCCTGTCCGGCGCGCCGCACGAAGCTTTCTCGCGGTTTCCAATGCCGCGCAACACCGCGGTTTTCGCGCCGACCTTCAGCGGCGATGCGATCGTGCGCTCGGACGACATTCTGAAGGATCCGCGTTACGGCAAGAGCGAGCCGCATTACGGGATGCCGAAAGGACATCTGCCGGTGCGCAGCTATCTCGCCGCCCCCGTGGTGTCGCGATCCGGCGAGGTGCTGGGCGGGCTCTTCTTCGGTCACCCTGAGCCGGGCATTTTTGATGAACGGGCGGAGCGGTTGATCGCCGGCATCGCGACCCAGGCCGCAACCGCGATCGACACCGCGCGGCTGTTCCAGGCCGCCGAGCGCGAATTGGTCGAGCGCCGCCGCGCCGAGGCTGCGCTGCAAGCGCTCAACGCCACGCTGGAGCAGCGCGTCCTGGAGGAGGTGCAGGAGCGGACCAAGGCCGAGGAGCAGTTGCGTCAGGTCCAGAAGATGGAGGCGGTCGGACAGTTGACCGGCGGCATCGCACACGACTTCAATAACATGCTCGCGGTGATCATTGCCGGGCTCAATCTCATCCAACGCAAGCTCGCCAAGGGGGAGATCGACGTTGATCGCTTCCTCGACGCGGCTGTGGATGCCGCGCAACGCGCCGCTGGATTGACGCAGCGTCTGCTCGCTTTCTCGCGTCAGCAGCCGCTTGCGCCGGTGACCTTCGATCCCAACCGGATGATCGCGGGGATGGCGGACCTGTTGGCGCGGACGCTCGGCGAGACCACCAGTCTGGAAACCGTGTTGACCGCCGGGGTCTGGCAGGTGCGCGCCGATCCCGGGCAGCTCGAGAACGCCGTCCTCAATCTCTGCGTCAACGGTCGCGATGCGATGCCTGACGGCGGCAAGCTCACGCTGGAGACGTCCAACGCCTATGTGGACGAGATCGCGGCCAAGGCCTACGCCATTCCGTCGGGCCAGTATGTCATGATCGCGGTCGCCGATAATGGCAGCGGCATGAGCGAAGAGATCATGGCCAAGGCATTCGATCCTTTCTTCACCACCAAGGGCATCGGCAAAGGCACCGGCCTCGGTCTCAGCCAGGTCTATGGCTTCGTGCGTCAGTCCGGCGGGCATGTCAGGATCTATTCGGAGATCGATGTCGGTACGACCGTCAAGATCTATCTGCCGCGGCATCGTGGCGAGGCGGCCCCTGATTTTGTCAGGCGAACACCGATCGCCTCCTATCGCGGCCAGAAAACCGAAGTCATCCTGGTGGTGGAAGACGAGGAGCGTGTGCGCGGCATCTCGGTCGAGGCGCTGCGCGAGCTCGGCTATACCGTGATCGGTGCCGCCAATCCGCGGGAGGCGTTGCAATTGCTCGACGGCGGACTGTCCGTTGTGCTGCTGTTTACCGATGTCGTCATGCCCGCGATGTCCGGCCATGAACTCGCAGTTGAGGCCCGCGAGCGCATCCCGGGCCTCAAGGTGCTCTATACCACCGGCTACACCCGCAACGCCATCGTCCACAACGGCATCCTCGACCCCGGCACCAATCTGCTGCCGAAGCCGTTCTCGATCGACGAGCTGGCCACCAAGGTCCGCGAGGTCCTGGACGGGATCTGAAGCATGGTCCGCAATAGGACGAAACGGCCGCGTTTAGCGGCCGATCTAGCCTTCCGCAAAGCTACTTCAGCGTGACCCGGACCGGCATCGTGCTGAGCGCCCGCAGGCCGGAGCTGTCGCGGAACGCGACCGGGCCCGCGATCTCGAACTGCTTCACGCGGTTCGCGAGTGCGGCGATCACGGCCTCCGCCTCCAGCCGCGCCACCATCTGTCCGACGCAGCCGTGGATGCCGACGCCGAAGCCCATGTGCCCGGACAGCCGCCGCCTGACGTCGAACTGGTCGGCGTGCTCCCAGCGCGTCTCGTCGCGGTTGGCTGAGGCAAGCAGCAGCAGCACTTTCTCATGCTTGTCGATCCTGACGCCGGCGATCTCGGTCTCATGTGGCGTGGTGCGGAACACGAATGGCGCCGGTGAATCGTAGCGCAGTGTCTCGTCGAACGCCGCGCGCGACAACGCAGGATCGGCTGCGAGCAATGCCCATTGTTCGGGATGGCGCGCCAGCGTGTACAGCGCCATGCCGATGGCGCTGATCGTGGTGTCGAGCCCCGCCGAGAGCAGCGAGCGCACCAGCAGCGGCGCTTCCTCCGCGCTGATCTCGCCGGTATCGGCAGCCTCATAGACCTGTGCGCCAAAGCTACCCCCGCGCAGCGCCTCGCGCTGGCAGCGCGCCGCGACCCAGGGCAGCACGCGCGGCGCCTCTTTCATCAGCTCGCGAAAATAGTCGTTCTCCGGCCCGAAGCCGGCAAATACCATTGCGCCATAGGTCAGGAAGTTCTCGCGGCCTTCCTGGTCGATGCCGAGTGCGTCGGGAAACACGCTGACCGGAAACACTTCGGCGATATCCTTGATGGCGTCGAACGATCCGCGTTCGACCAGCCCATCGATCAGCGTTGCGGCCTTCGCCTTGAAATCATCGGCGAGCCGCCGCATCGCGCCGGGCGAGAGGATCCGCGCCAGTACCGCGCGGGTGCGGGTGTGCAGCGGCGGATCGGCTTCCAGCACGATGCTCGGTGGCCGCCACGGCTTCTCCTTGAAGTGATTGGCAAGCCCCGCGCCGCCCGCGTTGCTGAAATTGACGTGGTCTCCGAAGATCGTCTTGACCTCGGCAAAGCGTGGCACCGCCCAGATGTCGTATTTGGTGAGGCGAATGACCGGCGCTGCGGCACGTAATCCGGCGTAGGTGGCGTACGGATCGGCCCGTGTCGCCGGGCTGAATGGATCGAAATCGCTGCGGACCGTGTCGCCGGCAAGGGGGCCCATAGGGATGCTCATCGGATCCTCCCGTCATATCCAAGTTAATTGACCATAGTCAATTAACTTGGATATGACAAGGGGAAGGCGCGTTCCGATTCCATCGGACCGGAAAAGGCTCTAGGAGACGGCAATGTCGATAGAGGAGCGATCCAGCAAGGGGGCGCGGCGCTTTCAGCGCAGGGCGCGCCAGGAAGCCGACAAGGAGGCGCTGAAGGCGCTGATCCTCGAGACCGCGCGCAAGGAGTTCGCCGCCGGCACGCTGGAGACCGTCTCGATCCAGAAGATCGCCGACGCGATCGGCTACTCGAAGGGCACCGTCCTCAAATATTACCCGACCAAGCTGTTGCTGCTGCTCGCGGTCAAGCAGCAGAACCTCGAGGCGGTCGCCGCACAGCTCGAGCGGGTTCGCGCGCAGACGGCCGACAGCGAGCAGCGGCTGCGGCGTGTGATGGAGACCTATCTCGACTACTGGGCCGACAATCCCGATCACTTCCGATCGCTGTTCTCGATGTCCGGCACGATCGAAGATCGCCGTTTTCCCGACGGCGTCTATTTCGGCGAGACCGAGATCGCGCGCCGCAGCTACGAGTTGTTCGTGATCTCGGTGCGGGAGTATCTCGCAGCCCGGGGAGCCGAACCGGCGCCGGGCCTGCCGCAGCGGCTGGCGAGCGCGCTGCTTGCGGGCACCCATGGCGTGGTCGCGCTCACGCTCGGCACGCCCACGATGAAACTCCCTGACATGCGCGCCACCGGCCGCCTCCTGATTGCGAGCCTGATCGATGCCTGGACCAGCAAGCTTGCCGCCGCGCGGACCAGCGAGGGCTGGCCGCGGATCACGATGGGCACCTTTGCCTGAGGTCCCCGGAGCGCGGCGCGATGCGGGGTCTTCGCGCGTCTGGCGCGGCCCCGCATGCGCCACACGACGTAGAACCGCGGTCACACGCCTGCTAAGCGCTGGCTCATGGATTCAGCGCGGCGCGACAGATCGATCGGCTTTCTCTGCCTTCTGGTAACGGCGTTCGGCTGGGCCCTTAACTGGCCGTTGATGAAGCTGTTGCTGCAGCTATGGCCGCCGCTGTTCGCCCGTGGGCTTGCCGGCACGTGCGCCGCGGTGATTCTGGGCAGCCTGGCGCTGGCGCGCGGCCAGTCGCTCGCGGTGCCGCGCGAGGCTATCCCGCGGCTGTTGTTCGCCTCTTTCACCAATGTCTTCGCCTGGATGGGCTTTGGCACCATCGCGATGAAGTTCGTGACGGTCGGCGAGGGCGCCCTGCTGGCCTACACGATGCCGATCTGGGCGATGCTGTTCGCCTGGCCGGTGCTGCACAGCCACCCGACATTGCGGGATCTGGCCGCGCTGGTGCTCGGCGTTGCCGGCGTCGCGCTACTGCTCGGCGGAGGCGGCTTTGCGTTCAGCGCCGACAAGCTCACCGGCATCGCACTCGCGCTCGCCTGCGCCATCCTGTTCGCGCTCGGCAATGTGCTGAACCGCAAGCCGCTGCCGATGCCGCCGCTGCCGGTGGTTGCCTGGCAGGTCGGTATCGGCTGTCTCGTGATGCTCGTGCTCGGCATTCTGTTCGAGCATCCGAATTATTCCGCGATCACCCCGTTCGGCCTCGGCTGCTTCGCCTACATGACGCTGATGCCGATGGGGATCTGCTATCTCACCTGGTTCGAGACGCTGCGCCGCCTGCCGCCGACATCGGCGTCGACCGGCATGCTGCTGGTGCCCGTGATCGGCGTGGTGTCGGCCGCGATCATCCTCGGCGAGCCGTTGGGGCTGCGCGAGATCGGCGCCATGGCGTTGACGCTCGGCGGGGTGACGCTGGCGCTGCAGCGGGCGTGAGGCCGCGCAGGAACGGACATTGGCGCACCGCGTTCTCCCCGAAAGGGAGCTTGGCCATGCGCAAGGCGATCGCGCAGATTGATGCAGAGCAGAAGGCGCAGCTGCTTTACCTCGCAGATCTCGGCACGGCGATGTTCACCGCGGCGCTCGTGGTCTGCACGCTGAAAGCGGTCGTGAACCTCTTCGTCGGCGGTTGAACCGCCAACTGCGCCAACGCGCCGTCACTGGCCTTCCGGCGCTTCTCCCTGCGTGTGTCCATCGGGGCCTCGATCAAACACCCCATAATCGCTGGATTTCACCCCGGCCCCGCCATCGGTGCCGTTGCTGGCCAGACCGAGCTTGAGCAGCTCGCGGACCGCCGCAGCACGGGTCGGCATGCGGTGCTTGAAACGGAAATCGTCCAAGGCCGCCAGTTCGTCGGGGGACAACATGACTTGAAGACGTTCAGCGCGAAGCTCATTCATCGCAAATCGCCGAGAGTTAGTTACTTGAGTAATTTGCTAAACCGGCAAACTCGCATTGAGTTCCACAGGTTGAGAGAAAAACATCGATTGAGTAATATTATGAAGTAAAATCAATAGCTTAATCAAAAATATTGGGAACGATCGGCGGGTCGCTTCGTTACGTTGAGGGAGGGACGCCATGACCAACGTCAAGCTGCCCCGCAAATTATCCGAGGAGCCGAGAGCGCCGGAACCGCGGCGCCCGAGCCATGCTCGGGTCATCGATCAACTGGATCGCTGGGCCAATAGCCCCGGTCTGCAACCGCCGAGGATGAACGATGGAGAGGACGATTCAAAAACGGAAGCGCTCTGAGCCCCACACCTTCGAGCAGCGCCTGGAAGAACACCGCGTGCGGCTCGAAGCCCAGCTGGTTCGGCTGCCGCGCGGCGTCGCGCGCGAGCAGATCATTGCTCGCATCGAACAGCTGAAGACAGCCGTCGAGCTCAACGCGATGCTGTCGACGACGGCGTAGAACCAGCACCGGCGCGACGGGGCCGCCCCGCCGTTCCGCTCGCCTACCAATCCCGCGATGATGGGGATGGTGTCCCTCGATAGCCGCCGCGAGGCTGATGACCGCTACCGGGCGCGACAGCGTCGGTGCAGGTGTTTCTCACCATCGGCATCTGCGGCGGGTTTGCTTTGCATGGGGTTGTTTTCGATATTTGGCCGCGGCCCTGCGACGGCCCCATGAACTTCACATGAACTTCACATCGCTCTGGCTAGTCCGTCGGATGACGGCCGGTGCGCGGATTGATCGGCGACGTAGGCTTGCGCCGCAGCGCCTCGGGCAGGAATGCCTCGCCGCGCCTCGGTGAGGCGTTGGCACGGACGTCGGCCGCCCATTGCTCGCGCTCATGGGGCGTCTGGTTGTCGTTGAAGGTCCGTTTTACGTCGACCCCGCCGACCGGGTCATTGACGCCGTTCCGGCTGGCGGGACGGTCGACGCCATTGTGGATGTCACTGGAATTGCCCATTGCGGCCTCCGCATTCGCTGCTCCGGATCAACATGGCCCGTGCGGACGCCGTTCCAAAAAAGTGAAGGACTGGAGGTATCGTCTGCCGCCGGAATCCTTGGCGGGT
>CALRXG020000090.1:0-17357 GCA_943372075.1 Bordetella parapertussis
CTATTGCTGAATTTCAAAAGGCGTTGATGATTTCGCCGTTCCACCGGTGGCTGGGATTGAAAGCCATCATGGTCGCTCGTGAACAAATCGAAATTTCTCTACCTTGGCGCGAGGAATTTGTTGCCAATACTGCAATCGAAGCAACTCACGGTGGAATCCTGGCAGCCCTGATCGATTTAACGGGCCTTTACGCCGTTCGCGCAGCCGGGGGTATTGTAAGTGCTACGGCAGATCTTCGGGTCGATTATCATCGGCCGGCCACCCGCGGGACAGTTCTCGCTCGCGGCATGGTGGTCAAACTGGGGCGCCGGATAAGCACTGCCGACGTACGCGTGACCGATACCAGCCGAGTTCTCTTAGCCAGTGGGCGGGGCGCATATCTCGCACAATGAGGCGTGTACGGTCGTTTGGCCAATTGCAACGCACCATTCTTCAGTTGCCCAAATGCCTAACAGACGTTAGATTTGGAAACTGAAAGTGTTCTTAACAGATTGACCTTCAAACGGGATTCAAGTTGACCCTCAAGGATCGCGGCGGCGACGCCCCAGTACTCGAATGCCGGTCTGTCGAGCGACGCTTTAGCGGCATTGTCGCGCTGAACGGAATCGATATGCGGATCGAGCGCGGCGAGATATTCGGCCTTGTCGGCCCCAACGGATGCGGCAAGACCACCCTCACCAACGCAATCACCGGATTTTATCCGCCACAGCGTGGACATATTCTGCTGAACGGCCGGGACATCACGGGCCTGGCGCCACACTATGTCGCGACGTTGGGAGTTGCCCGCACCTTCCAGAACCTGGCGCTCTTCAATGGTATGAGCGTACTCGATAACATCCTTCTGGGCCGTCACATTCACATGAAACCCAGTGTAGGACGTACGGCGCTCTATTGGTGGCTTGCCCGCAGCGACGAGACGTTGAACCGCGCCGCGGTCGAAGACGTGATCGATTTTCTGCAGCTTGAAGGCGTACGCGACGAACTGGTCGACGGGATTCCGATCGGCCTGAAGAAGCGGGTCGAATTGGCGCGCGCTTTGGCCGCCGAGCCCAGCTTCCTTATCCTCGACGAGCCGATGGCGGGGATGAACCAGGAAGAAAAGGAATACATGGCGCGCTTCATCCTGGATGCACGCGATGAACGCAATGTCACCGTGCTGCTGATCGAGCACCACATGGACGTCATCACGGGCATTTGCGATCGCATGCTGGCGTTGAACTATGGCGAAATGATCGGCAGCGGCGTGCCGGCCGACGTCGTCGCCGACCCAAGGGTGATCGAGGCATACATCGGGGGTGCGCATGTCGCGCGCTGAACCGGCCTTGGCCTGGAATTTCGAAACCGATACCACGCTGATCCGCGTTCTGGCGCAGAATGCCGAAGTCTTTCCCGATCGTGTCGCGATGCGCGAGAAAGACAAGGGCATCTGGAATCAGACGACGTGGCAGCAGCTGCTCGAGATCGTGCTTTGCTGCGCCGCTGGTCTCGAAGAACTGGATTTCAAGGCGGGCGACGTCATGCTGGTGCTGGGCGACAACCGCCCTCGGCTCTACGCGGGGATGCTGGCCGCTGGCGCCCTCGGTGGGTACGCGATGCCGGCCTTCCCCGATGCAACCCTCGATGAAATTCGCCACTTCGTTCATGAGGCGGGCGCGCGTTTCGCGCTGGCCGAAGACCAGGAACAAGTGGACAAAATACTCGATCTGCGCGAGCAAGGCGCGACGATCGAGCATATTATCTACGACGATCCGCGTGGACTGGCCGCTTACGCCAATCCAGGCCTGATCTCATGGGACACGCTTCAGGCAAAGGGCGCGGAGCTAGTCATCCGCAACCCCAATCTCCGAAACGAGCTGATCGCCCGCGCGCAGCCCGAGGGCCCGGCCGTGTTCGTGCATTCCTCCGGGAGCACCGGCAAGCCCAAGGGGGTGGTGCTGTCGCATCGTAACCTGTTGGCCGGCGTTCGAAATGCCTATCGAGGCGGAGCGTTCCAGTTCGGCGAGAGCATTCTGGCCTATCTGCCGATGGCCTGGGTTGGCGACTTCGCGGTGACGATGGGCGCCGGAATCGCCCTGCACTTCACGATCAATATTCCAGAGCGGCAGGAGACCGTGCTGCAAAACCTGCGCGAGATTGCGCCGACTTTCTATCTGGCCGCACCGCGCAGCTGGGACAATCTATTGACCACCATCCAGGTGCGCATGGAAGATTCCTCGTGGCTGAAGAGGCTGGTCTACAAGTTTTTTATGGCGTTGGCCATTTCAGCCGAAAAACGCAAGCTCGAAGGCGGTCAGCCGACACTCAAGCAGTGGTTGTTGAGCCCAATAGGCGAGTGGCTGGTCTATGGACCGATCAAGGACCAATTCGGCCTGACCCGGCTGCGTGGCGCCTTCACCGGCGGTGAAGCGATGGGCGAGGATACGTTCGTCTTTTACCGCGCGCTCGGCATCAAATTGCGCCAACTCTATGGCCAGACTGAAACCAGTGCCTACAATGCCATCCAGGATCTCAACGAGGTAAGGCTCCACACCGTCGGACGTCCCCTGCCGGGCGTCGATATCCGGATAAGCGACGCCGGCGAAATCCTGGTCCGCTCGGGCAGCGTGTTCAGCGGATACTTCAAGCAGGACGAGGCCACGCGCGAAAGCCTCGAAGACGGCTGGTTACACACCGGAGATGCAGGTTACCTCGAACCTGACGGGCACCTCGTGGTGCTGGGGCGCCTGTCGGACATCGTGCACACCGCGAAGGGCGAGCGCTATATTCCCAACTATATTGAGAACCGGCTCAAGTTCAGTCCGTACATTAAGGATGCTGCGGTACTCGGAAGCGGCCGCGATACGCTGTCAGCCATTATTTGCATCGACAAGGAAGCTGTCGGCCTTTGGGCCGAACTGCGCGGCATTTCCTACATCTCCTATGCCGACCTGTCGCAGAAGCCGCAGGTCATCGCCCTGATCGCCGCCGCGGTGAAGCACGTTAACAGTGCACTGCCGCACGGCTTGCAGTTGCGGAAATTCGTCTGCCTGCACAAGGAATTCGATGCCGACGACGGCGAAATCACCAGAACCCGAAAGATTCGACGTAACGTCGTGGAGGAGCGCTACAAACCGATCATCGACGCCATCTACGGGCATCAAAACACAGTGCTGATGAAGGCAAAGGTCAGCTACGAGTCAGGCGAAGTCGGCGTCATCGAACGCACACTGTCGGTACAGGAGGCCTGAAGAATGGACGCGATATCGTTGATGGAATCTGCTGCCAACGGCGCGCTTATTGGCTTGATGTATTCACTTGTCGCGATGGGAATCGTCCTGATCTACAAATCGTCATCGGTGCCTAATCTTGCACAGGGCTCGATGACGATGCTGGCCGCTTATGTCCTGCTCGCGTTCGCCAACAGCGCGGGCGCACCGATCTGGGCCGCGATTTCGCTGGCGATCATAACAATGTTCATCATCGGAATGGCCATCGAACGGGTGGCGCTGCGGCGCCTCGCCGGCCGCCCCATCATCATGATCCTGATGATGACGCTTGGCCTGGAGATTTTCCTGCGAGCCGGCTCGATGACCATTTGGGGCGGTACCACGCGACCCATGAATCTGGGCATCAGCGATGCCCCGCTTTTTCTCGGTCCATTATTGATCAATCGTGCTTACGCTTTTGGAGCGGTGGTCACAATTGCGATGTTCGGTTTTTTCGTGCTGTTCTTCCGGAGCCGGATGGGTGTGGTTTTGCGTGCGATTTCCGATGATTATACGGCGGCCTGGTCGGTCGGCATTTCGGTCGAGCGCGGCGTCGCGCTGTCTTGGGCCATGTCGGCGGTGGTCGCGACGATTGCCGGTGTGCTCTGGAGTTCGGTACAGGGCGTCGATCAATCGCTCGCGCAACTGCTGCTCAAGGGCGTGACCGTAGCCGTTTTGGGCGGACTGGACAGTATAGGAGGCGCGTTGCTCGCCGGCGTCCTGCTCGGCGTCGTCGAGGGAATTGCATCCAGCGTTCTCGATCCCCTGTTGGGTGGCGCGAGTCGCGATCTTGTCGATGCGGCAATGCTGATCCTGACCATCTTGATCCGACCGCACGGACTTTTCGGTCGCCACGACATCGAGAGGGTCTAGGATCATGCTATTCCGTCAAGCCGGGATTTTTCATACGGATTACAGCGCCGACCGCGCACTGTTTCCGATCCCCGCCGATCGATGGATGATTGGTATTCTGCTATTGCTGGCGCTGGCCGCGCCGATCTACATGAACACGCTTTATCTCAGCAGTTACTTGCTGCCTTGGCTTGTCTGGACTGCGGGCGCGCTCGGTCTCAATTTGATCCTCGGATGGGCGGGGCAATTTCATTTGGGCTACGCAGCGGTGATGGGAATCGGCGCCTACGCCGCGGTTCATGCCACAAGGGCGGGCATACCGTGGGAGATTGCCATCGTCCTCGCGGGAATAACAGCAGCGGTTATCGGAAGTGTGTTCGCTTTTGCCGCACTGCGCGTGAAAGGCCTGTATCTGGCGCTCAGCACGCTCGCCTTGCAGTTCGTGATGGACTGGACGATTTCGCACGTACCCGCGATCAGCGGCGGCACACAGGCCACGTTGCAGGCACCTGACATCCGCCTGCTGGGCTGGGCTGTCACCTCCGATGCAGGACTCTATTACGTCGCCCTCGTCTGGTGCGTGCTGGTTACGTCCTTCATGCTCAATCTGCGGCGCACCGCGCTCGGCCGCGCTCTGGTCGCTGTTCGGGAGAAAGATTACGCAGCCGCGGTCATCGGCGTGAACAGCTTCTACTTCAAACTGGTGGCGTTCGCGACATCCTCGTTCATCGGTGGCGTGAGCGGAGCCATCCTGATCGGTACATTTTACCATGCCGTAACCCCCGAGCAGTTTTCCGTCGACGTCTCAATTCAGGCGTTGGCGATGGTCATCGTGGGCGGGCTGGGCAGCATCATCGGCAGTTATTTCGGCGCCGCGTTCATTCTGCTGATGCCGGGCGTTATGAACAGTTTCATCTCCTGGGCGGCAACCAAGTTCGGGTTCTCGCTGGGTATCGAAACTCTGGCTCATCTACCCCAAGCTTTCTATGGCGCGCTTATTATCGGGTTTCTCCTGATTGAACCGCTGGGGCTTGGGAAGATCTACAACAACATTCGGGACTATCTTCTGGTATGGCCTTTCGGCTACACGAAGAAATAGCGGGAAGCACGAACGCCATGAATGCACCCATTGCCGCTAAGATACTGTCCCTCAACAATATTGAGGTCGTCTACGACCACGTTTCGCTTGCGATCAAAGGTGTTTCGATCGATGTGCCCGAGGGCGGAATGGTGGCCCTGCTCGGCGCCAATGGCGCGGGAAAGAGTACGACGCTGAAATCGATCAGCGGTTTGCTCACGGCCGAGCGGGGCGAGGTGCGGCGGGGCGAATTGCAGTTCCGCGGCCAAAGCCTTGGCGGCCTGATGCCGCAGGACCGCGTCAAGCTGGGGATCGCCCACGTGCTCGAAGGGCGTCGGGTGTTCGAACATCTCACGCCCGACGAAAACTTGATCGCGGCTTCGGCGTTGCATAGCCGCCAGGACATGAACCGCAACAAGGACCGGGTTTACAGTTATTTCCCACGTCTGCACGAGCGCCGGACCGTCGCGTCGGGTTATCTCTCCGGCGGCGAACAGCAAATGCTCGCAATCGGCCGTGCTCTGATGACCCAGCCAAAACTATTGATGCTCGACGAACCCAGCCTGGGACTGGCTCCTTTTCTCGTGGCTGAGATCTTCCAGATCCTCGGCCGCATCAACCGCGATGAAGGACTTTCGATATTGCTGGTTGAGCAGAACGCCATTGCCGCGCTCGAAATTGTCTCCCACGGCTATCTGATCGAAAGCGGTCGCATCGTGATGCACGACAGTGCGGCTGCATTGAAGAAAAATCCCGACATTCAGGAATTTTACCTGGGAGGCGCGCAAAACAAGAATTTTCGTGACATCAAACATTATAGCCGGCGGAAACGTTGGCTGACCTGACGATCACCAGATGTGCGTCGTTCGATAAAGCTGGGATGATTAAGAATTTCCTGAGTTCGCTCAGTCAACCAAGGAAGGATCGCTAAAATGAGATTACTATCTATACTAGGCGGACTAGCGTTGGCGCTGCTCAACGTCGTGCCGGCAGCCGCGGCCGATCCTGTGCGCTTCGCGCTGTGCTATGACCTGAGCAAGGCCTATACGTTCGTCACGCCGCAGATTGCCCAAGCTGTGCGCGACTATGCCGACCTTCTCAATGCGAAGGGAGGTCTCGAAGGCCATCCGATCGAAATTATCGTGCAGGACCACGGCAACGAGCCGCAGCGCGGCATCGAATGCTACGAACGCTTGAAGCGCGAAGGCGTGATGGTGTTCGACATGTTGTCGACGCCGGTATCGCGCGCGGTCCTTCCGCGCATTATGAAGGATGGCAACATCCTGATCCAGTCACTGGTCGGTCGAGGGGATGCGGTCGATGGCAACGTGTTCAAATGGGTATTTCCGATCGGGCCGACCTACTGGGGTCAGGCCGCCAATGACATTGAATACATCAAACAAAAGTCCGGCGGAAATCTGAAGGGCGTCAAGGTCGCGTTCTTTTATATCGATTATCCGTTCGGACAGGAACCGATCGGTATTCTGAAGACGCTGGCGCAGAAGGAGGGTTTCGAGTTGCAGCTCGTGCCGTATCCGCTGCCGGGCAACGATCAGGCCTCGGCATGGACGCAGATCCGTCGTCTTAACCCCGACTGGATTGTGAGCTGGAGCCTGTCGAATATGCATGTGATCGCATCGCGCGAGATGAAGCGCAATGGGATCTCGATTGAAAAGTATATCGCTGTTAATTGGCTCAACGAGGTCGATATCAAGAATATTGGACCCGATGTCGCTAAGGGATTGAAACGCGGCACCAACGTCGCCGGCGGCTCATATCAGCCGTTGGTTCAGCAGATTATCAAGGAGCTTTACGACAGGGGCAAAGGCAACGGTGATCGCAAATTTACCGAGGACGTCTATTACAACACTGGTCTTGCGATCTACTCGATCGCATTCGAAGGCGCACGGCTTGCGATCAAGAATGGCGGCTGGCCGCTAACACCCGATAAAATTAAGACTGGTCTTGAGAGTCTGAAAAATTACGATGCTAACGGGCTGATTGCACCTATTACAGTCACGGCACAGGATCATGGCGGCGGCGGCAAGACACGCATTGAAATGTGGGATGGAGAGAAATGGGTTGCACAAACCGATTGGATCGCTGGCTTTCAAGACGAGGTTTGGAGCGTAGTGAAGGAACAGTCGGCGGACTTCGCCAAATCTGAGACGCAAAAATGAACTGTCTCTGGCCGGCGAAGTCGATTTACCGACGTTGCCGGCCAAGTTGGCGCTGATTCCATTCCATTGCAAATATCTCCGATGCCGTCCGCCTGCGGCATATAGCTAGCCAGCTCTGCGTTTCGATCCGCCATGTACCAGCTTCGGCCACTGGTGGATTGCCCTGCCCGCCTACCAAAATATAAGACTCAGGACTTAATAGGCGAGCCGGGGTACGAGATGCATTTCTCGGGCTTTATTTGCGAACCCTCTGGCGCCTGCGGAGAACGAACTTATCTCGATTAGCTTAGTCGACCTGCAAAGGAGACGACACGAGTCATGATTGCCGACAACACAACGCGACAAGAGCGCCCAGGCGAAATGGGAGCGGTTTTCGACGCTGTTATCGTGGGTGCGGGCTTTGCCGGGATGTACATGCTGCATCGCCTGCGCGGGCTTAGCTTCTCGGCACGGGTCTTCGAGGCCGGCAGTGGCGTGGGTGGCACCTGGTATTGGAACCGCTATCCAGGTGCACGCTGCGACGTCGAGAGTATGCAGTACTCATTCTCCTTCTCCGAGGAGCTGGACCAGGAGTGGAACTGGTCGGAGAAATACGCGCCGCAGGCCGAGATCCTTTCCTACGCCAACCACGTTGCCGATCGTTTCGACCTGCGCCGGGATATCGTGTTCGACACGCGTGTCACCGCGGCGACGTTCGACGAAGACGCCGGGTGCTGGCTGATCGAGACCAACCGCGGCGACAGGGTTTTGGCCAGATTCTGCATCATGGCGGTCGGCTGCCTGTCGGCACCGAACCGGCCAAACTTCAGGGGCATGAAGAACTTTCGCGGTCCGATCTACCACACCGGCGAATGGCCGCATGAAGGCGTCGACTTTACAGGATTGCGGGTCGGCGTGATCGGCACCGGCTCCTCGGCGATTCAGTCGATCCCAATCATCGCGCAGCAGGCGGCGCACCTCACGGTATTCCAGCGCACGGCGACGTGGTCCGTGCCGGCGCGCAACGAGAGCCTGACGTCTGAATATTTGCAGGCGGCCAAGGCGGATTATCCGGCGTTGCGGGCCAAGGCACGCGGACGCCCGACCGGCTTCTATTTTCCTTTCAACATGAAGCCGGCGCTGGAGGCTGCACCCGAAGAGCGCGAACGGCAATACGAGGAAGCCTGGACCCGCGGCGGCCTGCCCTTCCTCGGCGCCTTCGGCGATCTGCTGTTCGAGAAGGCCGCCAACGACACCATCGCCGACTTCGCCCGCCGCAAGATTCGCGGCATCGTGAAGGACCCGGCGACGGCCGACCTGCTGTGTCCGGACAACGTGTTCGGCTGCAAGCGGCTCTGCGTCGATACTTCCTACTTCGAGACCTACAATCTGGAGCACGTCAAACTGGTCGACGTGTCCAAGACGCCGATCGAACGCTTCACGCCTGACGGCATCGAGGTCGACGGGGTCGCGTATCCACTGGACACCGCCGTCTGCGCCACCGGCTTTGCCGCGATGACGGGTTCGTTCGACAAGATTGCGATCACCGGCCGCAAAGGTTTGACGCTGGCCGAGAAGTGGCGCGCCGGCCCGCGCGCCTACCTCGGGATCGCCTCCGCCGGCTTCCCCAATTTGTTCACGATCACCGGTCCCGGTAGTCCCTCAGTGCTCGCCAGCATGATCCAGGCGATTGAGCAGCATGTCGACTGGCTGGCCGACTGCATGGCCCACATGCGCGACGTCGGGGCCGCGACCATCGAGCCGAAGCGCGAGGACGAGGACGCCTGGGTCGAGCACGTCACTGACGTATCGACTGTTTCGCTGCGATCGACCTGCAGCTCCTGGTATGTCGGCACCAACATCCCCGGCCGGCCGCGCGTCTTCATGCCGTATATCGGCGGCTTCCCGGTCTATGTGCAGAAATGCAACGAGGTGATGAGTGCCGGCTTCGATGGCTTTGTGCTGGAAGGCGCACCGGCCAGCAACGCGGCGCCCCAGGTGCGCTACACCGAGCGCTGGCGGGTGCCGATCGACATCGACGTCATTTCACCGGCCGCCGTCGCCGCCAAACGTGTCCCAGTAGTCTGAAGAGTGATCAACACATGGCTGTTATGTGGGTTGGAAGCAGTTATCGTCAATGTCCACTTTTCCGCGATTGATTCCCGGGTCGTCTCCGTGATTTCCAATGGAATGGCGCCGCATGTTTTCCGCTGAACAACCGATGCTTGGCGCCACGATCCAGTCGCGCGCAATCACGTTGGGCGGCCTCATGGCAATCGTCGCGCCGGCGCAACAGTAAAATCGCTCAATCGATCCGCGGCGATAGCCACGCTAGGAATTATCAAACTCACTCATAATCAGCCGAGATAGTGCTTCTGGCCGTTCCATTGGAAGAAAATGGCTATTCTCCGGAAAATTGAATACGCGAGTTTGAGGTGCAAGTTCGACAATCTTCTTCGCATCGACATCACTTACAGTGCTAAATCGCGAGCCGTAGGCCAACAGTAACTTGCCTTTGTAACGTGGAAGAATGTCCCAAAAATCGGTCGTCGCGGCCTGGAAGGTTGCAGCTTCCCAGGATGGATTACACGCCAGCCGGATTTGATCGTTAGCTAGGAATACCAACCCACCCTCAAGATAATCTTCAAGAAATCCGTCTTGCCAAGTGGCGAACATTGCTTTCTTTGCATAAGACTCGCGGATCTCCGGCAGGGACGCCCATGTCGATCGGCGCTTGCGCGCCTGGATTGCAATATCGAAGTCCACGATGCGCCCCTCCCGCCGCTCGCTCGCAACTCGATACGCCCTCTCGAACGGGACAAATGACGGCTCGAGCAAGCCCACCCCGAGCACCAAGTCTGGCCGTCGGGCCGCCAGCATCACACTGACGGTTGCACCGATCGAATGACCCACGAGGAAGGCAGGCTCCTTGTAAACGCCAAGAAGCTCCTCAAGATCCAATTCATAGGTCTCCCAACTTGTTAGCCTTTCCGGAATTGCTGGCAATGTGGTGCGTCCATGTCCACGCGCGTCGGACGCGACGACACGGAAGCTTGCTGATAGCTGCTCCAGAAAGCGTCGATACGTTTCCGCATTGAAGCCGGTCGCATGTGCGAAATGCAGAAGCGGAGCGCAGCTATTCACGTTGTCCGACGTCAACGTCGCAATTTTGCCAACCCTAGAAGCGATCATTCTCAAATTGCCCGTCCTGCGCTCTTTTGATCCCACTCGTCGGCCGCACGATCTACACTCGCGGGTTGCGCCATGAGCAGCCGTAGCTGAGCCTGAAGGATCGCCAGATCGTCTATCGTGAAGTCAACCCACATGGCTGCTTAAACATCATCAGCTTTGCGGCGGAGCTTCTTTAAGCTGACGCGCGCTTCGGGGCATAACTGCTTACACAGAAGCGATGATTGGCCACAATCATTGATATCCGTCAAAACAACTTTTTCATTAACCATTGTTCTCACGCGTATCGTATTGTGACTTCCATGGCGATGGTTCCCTCCGGTGTGAGGGCCCACAGCTCCGCTCCTTTTTCGCCGTCAACGGCGCGGCCAACGACGCTGAAAGGCGCCGTGTCGAACAGTGGTGCACGGGCGCGCTGCGAAAACGATTTTAGCGTTTTTTCCGGAGCGTGATCGCGCGCAAGGTCGATCAGGCACTGCTGCGAGTAGGGTCCATGCACGACAAGGCCGGGATAACCTTCGACGCGCATCGCATAGTCCCGGTCGTAATGAATGCGGTGCGGGTTGAAAGTCAGCGCGGAATAGCGGAACAAGGAAACCGGGTCCGTCGTAATCGTTCGGCGCCACGGTGTATCGGCTGGCGGCTTGTTCCTTTTCGGTGTGACGCTCTTCTCTCCAGGCTTCACTTCTTCGCGGAACACTGTGTGATTTTGTTCTACAATCGAAAGGCCGCGAGGCGTGAAAATGCGACGGGTCTGCGTCGCGAATATCAACGCTCCGGTACCGCCCGACCGTAGCGAGACATCGGTGAACTCCGTCTCGCGCTTGAGCGCATCGCCGAGGCGGATCGGATCGTGGAAGGTCAGTTCGGTTCCCGCATACATCCGCCGTGGAAACGGCATCGGCGGCAGAACGCCGCCAGAGATCGGCAACCCATCGTCACCGAGAGTAGCCTTGGGCGACAGCGGCATGAAATACACCAGATGCCACCCCGGCTGGATCGGATCCCCGGGCCCTGGAATCTGGTCCTGCCGATCGAAGGTCACCGCAAGTCCGCGCAGCGGCGCCTGGGTGGCGACATCGTGCTCGACGATTTTCGTCCCGATGTGCTTGCGCAGTGCGTCAATGTCCACGTTCATCTTGATGCCGCTCCGGGTGGTGATGGTCACGACGCGGTTACACAGGCGGGAGTCACCAGATCGGGCTTGGCCTGTTCGAAAATGACACGAACCGGCAGCCCAAGTTTGACGTCCGTCTCCCTGGCGCCGCGAAGAGGGACTTGCATCCGTACGCCCTCCTCGAGGTCGATAGTGGCCAGAATGTAAGGTAAATCGAGCTTGAACCCGGGATTGAAGGCGTGATGGGTGATGGTCCAGCTGTGGACCGTTCCCCGGCCCGAGGCCTCGATCCATTTCACTTCAAACGAATAACAGACGTCACAAACCGGCCTTGGATAGTGACGGATTTTTCCGCATTGCCCGCATTTCTGAAGGAGCAGCCGTCCATTTTGGAGGCCATCCCAATAGGGCTTCGACTCATGGGTCGGCTCAGGAACGGGCTTGAGGTAGGTCTCCGCAGTCATTGCGATCATCCTTTGCGCATGATCGCGACGGATCCGTCGCCCATATCGCCGTATCCAGTCACAAGGCCGATCTCGGCTCCCCTAACTTGTGCCTTGCCGGCCTCGCCTCTGAGTTGACGCACAAGTTCAACAATGTGGTTCATGCCGACCATATGCGCCTGAGAAAGCAGTCCGCCGTGGGTGTTGATCGGCAATTTTCCTCCAAGCCGAATCGCTCCGCTCGCAACAAACGGACCGCCCTCGCCTTTCTTGCAAAAGCCGAGGTCTTCAAGTTGACACAGCACGATGTAGGTGAAGCAGTCGTAAATCTCGGCAACGTCAATATCTCCAGGCGAAACACCGGCCATGGCAAACGCCTTCGGCGCAGCCTTCGCGATCCCGAGGCGCGTCATATCCGGGCGTTGCGTGATGACGCTCGGTGAATCCGGATGGCCTTCGGCGACCCCCATGACGTAGACCGGTGGTTTGCGAAGATCATTTGCCCGGTCCGCGCCACTGACCACGATCGCCGCGCCGCCGTCGCTTTCCAGGCTGCAATCATAAAGTCTCAAAGGATCGGAGATCATGCGTGACGTCTGGTGATCCTCAAGGGTCAGCGGCTTCGTCATCATCCCATGGCCATTGAGAATTGCGTTGTGACGGGTAGACACGGCGATTTCGCCAAGCTGCGAGCTCGTCGTGCCGAACAGTTCCATATGGCGACGGGCCATCGGCGCATATAGCTGTGCCGGGGCGATCGCGCCGACCGGCATCTCATGCTCACCAACGACCTTGAACTGGGGCATTTGCTGAACGCGCGTGCCGATGCGACCCGCAGACGAGCCGTTACGACCGATCGGGATCAGCACGTTGCTGCACACGCCGCCGCTGATCGCGAGCAGCGCACATTGTATGGCCGCGACGCAGCTGGCTCCGCCGAGCGGCGCAGTGGCCGAAAAGCGCAGGTCGGATATACCGAAATTCGTGACAAAGTCTTCGGCTACGACCGGCGAATTCGAGTATGGAATAATGCCGTCGATTTCCTTGGGACTGAGCCCCGCATCCGCAATCGCATTCAACGAAGCCTCGAGCTGAAGCGCAAGTATGCTCTTGCCCGACATGCGCGTGTACTCGGTCTCTCCCACGCCAGTGATGGCGGCCTTTTCTTTCAGTGACATAGGCAAAGCTCCCACGGAGGCTCGCAACCCCTGAACGATTTCCGTGACGACGGAACAATCATTCAAGCTTTCTACTTGACGCCGGCCGCCCAAGGCACGACTATTTCGAACAGATGTTAGATTTAATCCGTAGCGCGGTCAATCGACCGTGGCTAGTCCTTTCCGTGTAGAGTAACAGGCACAAACCGCGCCTGGGAAAGAGCGTCTCTATGGACCTCCGCTACAGCGCCCGACATCGCGCCCTCCAGGAGGAAGCGCGCGGCTTCGTAAAGAAATACGGCCACCTTTCGCCGAAAACGGGGGGCGGACGGAAGCGGCCTGACGCGCGAGCCCTGGATTGGCAGAAGCTTCTGCTGGAGCGCGGTTATTTTGCCCGCAACATTCCCCGCGAATATGGCGGCTTCGGCCTGCCGGTCGACATCCTGGAATTGGCGATCATCGCCGAAGAATTCTCGAACGCGGGCGTGTCTCCGGGCATCATGAACCAGGGCATTTCCATGCTGGTGCCGACATTGCTCGAGGTCGGAACGAAGGAGCAGTGCATTCAATGGATCGGGCCTACCATCCGCGGTGACATCATTTGGTGCCAGGGCTATTCGGAGCCCGGTTCGGGCTCCGACCTTGCCGCCGCCAAAACCAGCGCCCGTGTCGAGGATAGCCAATTCATCGTCAATGGCCAGAAAATCTGGACGAGTTCTGCCCACTACGCCGACATGATGTTCCTCCTCTGCCGTACTGAGCTCGACAAGAGCAAGCACGATGGGCTGTCCTACCTTCTTGTCCCCATGAATGCGCCTGGCATTGAGGTGCGCCCATTGGTCACGATGACCGGCCGCGCCGAGTTCAACGAGACGTTCTTCACGGATGTCCGCGTGCCAACCGACCAGATTGTGATGGGACGCGGCGACGGCTGGCATGTCGCCAATGTCACCTTGAAGTACGAACGGATGCTGCTCGGCGACGCCAACAAGCTGACCTACCGTCTGGCGAGGGCTGTCGAATTGATGAAAAAAACGACGCTCGATGGCTGCCGATTCATCGACATCCCCGAGTATCGCGAGCGATTGCTCAAACTCCAGGGCGAGGTGATGGCCTCGAAATACCACGGTCTTCGATTAATGACCGAGCAGGCGAAGGGAGAGGATTCGGGGGTCAAACGCCTGATCGTCAAACTGAACGGGACGATGATTGCGTATCGGCTGTCATCGCTGGTCGTTGACGTGCTCGGCGCGGCGGGGCTCGCTTACGAACCGGTCGGCGAAGCGGCGGAAGACGACGAAGCCACCACCTGGCAGATAGATAACATGTACGACATCGGCCTCATCATCGGTGGCGGCTCATCGAATATCCAGAAAAACATCATCGGCGAGCGCGGACTGGGTCTGCCGCGCGAGCCGAAATCCGCCCCGCCAACCGTCAGAGGATAAGCATGGAGTTCGGCCTCAGCGAAGAGCAATTGATGCTAGCGGATTCCTTGCGCGGATTTCTGGACCAAAGACTGCCCATGAGCAAGTTGCGCAAGATCGCGGAGGGCGGCTTGGGCTTCGATGGTGAACTATGGTCGGGCCTCACGGAACAGGGCATCATGGGCATCATGGTCCCCGAGGACTTTGGGGGTCTGGGCCTCTCGCTGCTTGATGCGGCTGTTGCCGCGGAGGCGCTTGGATATCACGCGACACCGACGCCATTCGCGGCTGCGCTGGTCATGGCCCCCCTCGCCCTGATTGCCAGTGGCGACCGCGCCCAGCAGAAAGCATGGCTGCCGCGGATCGCAAGCGGCGAAGTCCGGATCGGGGTCGGGTTCGCCGGCATGTCGGGGCAGACCGGCGAGGCGGCTGTCCGCCTCGCCGGAAATATGCTGTCCGGATGCGTAACGGGTGTGCTCGATGGCGGAAACGCGACGCATTTCATTGTCTACCTTGATGACGGCCGTGCCGGCCTGTTCGCCGCGGTCGGGGAACCCGGTGTCAGCGTAAGCACGCATCGCAGTCTTGATCGCACACGACCGTTGACGGCTTTGGTACTGCATGATGCGGGGGTTGAGATCCTTGGCGCCGCCAACGATCCGAAGGCAGCGGCGACCGCCGTGCTCGACGCTGGCCGCGTCATGCTCGCGGCCGACACGCTAGGGGCGGCGCAGTCCATGTTTGACAAGGCGCTGCTCTATTCCAAGGAGCGGGTGCAATTCGACCGCGTGATCGGCTCGTTTCAAGCCGTCAAGCATACGCTCGCCGACATCATCACCATGCTCGAGCCGTGCCGCTCGCTGGTGTGGTACGCGGCTCACGCTCAGGATGGGTCTCCTGAGGAAGCTCGCGTTGCCGCGCTGCAGGCAAAGGCGCATCTAGGTGATGCCGGCCGCGAAATCTCCCGTCTGGCGACCGAGATTCACGGCGGCATCGGATTTACGGACCTGCTCGGCCTTCATTACTGGTTCAAGCGCATTGCGTTCAACCGGCAGCTTCTCGGGGCTCCCGAGCGCTGCAGACACCAGGCCGCCGTAGCGCAAGAGTGGGTGAGTTGAAGCGTCCTCTAATGGCACGAATGTTCAGTAGCGGCAAGAATGGTCAGCGAATATTATCCCACAGAAAACCTAGTCCTAGTCAAACGTCCGACGTTGATCTGCAGAGTATTCGATACGCTGTGGCAGCAGCGGGTCACGGTAGCTTTCGGCGCGTGTCCGAAGTCTTGATGCTTCGGCAATCCGCGCTTAGCCGTTGCATTAGCCAGCTCGAACATTCACTCGGTATGACCGACTTCGAGCGATCCAGCGGCGGGGTGCAAGCAACGACGGTTGGACGAGATTTTCTCCGAACTGTCTGCGGGTAACGCTCGTGGATTTCTAGACTCGGTCGCTTCACAATTCGCCGATTCGAGCAATACTCTGCCTTGCTTGGAGCGTCGTGGCTCGGTTGTTCACGGAGCAAGCCGCGTCATCTTACAACCAACAATTGTCTTAATGTTTTGCACGATCTAACTCGACGCAACTTGAGCATGAAGGTGTCGCTCATATGGACGATACGAATTTTGCCGGTCCACCTGTCGGAGGCCGACGCCTGACCGTTGTCTTCAGCCAACTCCAACACGCGATCGCTGCCGAAGATTACGGGAGTTTTCGGCAAGCTGCCCATGCATTGTCGATCAAGCAATCGACACTCAGTCGTTCTGTCCAGCTCCTTGAGCACTCGATTGGCGTTGTCATCTTTGAGCGGTCAAGCGGTGGCGTTCGAGCAACGCCGGCAGGTCGTCACTTTCTGCGCATGACGCGCTCGATACTTGAACAAGTCGAGGCGCTGACTGCATCAACAAGAGCGCACGGGTCTGGCGAAGCGGGTCGTCTCGTCATCGGGTTCTGTACTTCGCTGACGGCAGGCAATCTGCGCGCAACATTACTCGACTTCAAGAAGCTTTTTCCGCACGTTGAGCTTGTAACCGTCGAGAGGTCGAGAACGCGGCTCACAACCGCGCTCCGCAACAGTGTCATTGACGTGAGCATCCTAACGGGCGACCCGCAAGCCCTCGATAGCAAAACAACGCCACTCTGGAGTGAACGAATTCTGGCCGTTCTGCCGAGTGAGCATCCTTTGGCTGCGCGCGAAGTCATCTACTGGACGGATCTACGGAATCAGACTGTTTTGCTCAGCCACTACGATCCAGGGCGCGAGCTTGAGGATCTCTTGAACGCAAAGCTAATCTCTCCCGATGACCGACCGCGGATCGAACGTCATGACGTCAGCCGCGGGGTCATCAAGAGCTTGATCGCCGTGGGGTTCGGCATCAGTCTCGTGCTGGAGTCCGATATCGGGGCCAATTTTTCCGGTCTAGTTTATCGGGAGTTGCGCGACGGAACGGGGTCGAGCCGCATCGGCTTTTCAGCGGTTTGGCGAGCGGACAACGAAAACCCTGCTCTCCAAAACCTCCTGAAATTGCTTGGCGAGCGCTATCCCCTCGGTCCGGTGGCTCCGTAAGGCGTCTTTCGTGATCTTGCAAAAGCGCGATCCGTCGCCATGAATCGCGCCAACATTGGTGCGATCAGCTTTACCGGATCATACGCAGACTGGCCGCTCTCGCGCGCGAGGATTTCAGCGTAAGCAAG
>CALRXG020000091.1:0-17310 GCA_943372075.1 Bordetella parapertussis
GTGCCCTTAATGGTGTGCACCAGGCGGAAAATGTTATCCAGGATCTTCGCGTTGTTCGGGTCCTGCTCGAACTGCACCAGCTGGTTGTCGACCGTATCCAGGCTCTCGCTGCTCTCCGTCAGGAACTCGCGCAACAGATCGTCCATGAATCGGTCCCCTCAAGGTGCTACGGAACGCACGCCTCGCATCGATAGCTTGGCCGGCTTCACGGCGACGTTAATTTTACCGTCCGTGCAACTACGGACGATGCGGCTCATCAAGCAGTCGGAAGCAGCGCGACGCGCACCTGGCCAGCCCCGGAAGAACAGGTACTTACGCCAGCAAAGCACAAGACGACGTTCCGCCGGCCACCTCGATTTGAATGAAATGCAATCGAGCGGCAGTTAAGCCTCGCGGCCCTGAACCACGGCGACGTGCAGGGATCAAAATATAATCGCGCAGCGTGCTGCGCCGGCTGGACAGCCTTAGCAAAAAGTAAAGGCGGCGGAGTTGCCTCCGCCGCCTCCGAACTTGATGACTGTCGCGCCTACGCTTAGCGGAGCAGCTGCAGAACGCTCTGCTGCGACTGATTGGCCAGTGCCAGCGCGGACACCGCGATCGACTGGCGGGTCGACAGCGCCTGGCTGTTGGCCGCTTCCTCGTTGGTGTCGGCCAGCGTCAGGTTCGACGAGCCGGTCTGCAACACGTTGATCAGGTTCTTCGAGAAGTCCTGGCGGATCTGCACGATCGACAGGTTCGAACCGAGGGTCGAAGCCTGGGTGCGCAGCAGGCCGCTGGCGTTGTTCAGCGTCTTCAGCGTGGCGTTGGCCGAGGCGTTGTCGACGAAGTCGGTGCCGGCCTGCAGCTTGGTGAGGTTGAGGCCCGTGGCGTCGAAGGTCACGCCCTGGATCTTCAGCGTCGAGGAGCCCGTCTCGTTGAAGGTCAGCTTGAGCTGATCGCCATTGAGCAGGTTGATGCCGTTGTACGAGGCGTCCTGGGCGGTCGTGGTGATCTGGTCCAGGATGTTGTTGTACTGGTTGACCAGGTTGGCGCGGTTGGCCAGCGCGTTCGGATCCTGCACTGGAGCAGCGCCCGCCAGGCCGTTGAACAGCTTGCCGGCGTCTGCCGCGGTGCCACCGATCGTACCGAGGGTCGCCGAAGCGGCATCGTTGGTGGTGCTGATGGTGAGCGCACCGCTCGCGCTGAGCGAGGCCTGCAGGTTGTTGCCCGCAAGCGCAGTGTTCAGGTCGTTGAGGGACTTCACCTGGCCCGCACCGGTGCCGAAGGTGAGGCTGGTGGCGGTGCCGCTGCCGGTCGCGCCGATGGTCAGCGTGAGGCCGCTCAGCGGGCTGCCGGCGGCGGCGCCGCTGGCGGTCGCCGAAGCACCGGCCGGGAAGCCGAGCTGCGTCGCATCGCCGGAGCTGAAGGTGTCCACGGTGACCGCATCCGAAGCGCCGGCGGTGTTGGTGCTGGTCAGGACCAGCTTGCCGCTGCCATCGAGGGTGGCGTTGACCTTGGCGCTGGTGCCAACCTGGGTGTTGATCGCGCTCGTGATCTGAGACGCGGTGTAGGACGAACCCTTCGCCAGGGTCACGGTCTGGCTGTTGACCTTGAAGGTCAAGTCGGTCGCGGCGGCCGACAGGTCCAGCGTGCTAAGCGCGGACGTACCGGTGAGGGTCGCGTTGGTCGCGGCCGCGGAGCCGAGGAGGTTGTCGGCGGTCGCGCCGGGGATCGCGGCGGTCGTCACCTGCGACTTCTGGGAATAGCCGACGGCGGCCTGCAGGGCCTGGTTGGCGACCGACTTGGCGCTGTCGACGAGCTTCTGCAGCGAGGTGATGCCGGTGTTGGCGGCCTGCAGCACCTGCACGCCGTTGCCGATGCCATCCAGCAGGTTGTTGATGTCGCTGGCGCGGTTGTCGAGCGACTGCGCGGTAAAGAAGTTGGTCGGATTGTCGAGCGCAGTGTTGACCTTCTTGCCGGTGGACAAGCGGTTCTGCGTGGTGGCGAGGAGATCGGCGGTCGACTGCAGCGAAAGCAGGTTCTGACGGACCGATGACGAAAGGACGATGCCGGACATACTGGTACCCTTCTGGATGAACACGATTGACGCGACGCCGTAAATTTCACACGGCGATCGGTGCCACACTGGGCCGCCGGCGCTACCCGTTCGTTAAAGGGCCGCTCCGTACAAATACCCAGAACGGCTTGACCGGTGATTCTACGGGCAACGATCGCAGCCGCCGGACCGAGCCGCGCCGGTCAGCCGCGCGGCCGTAGTCGCCGCGGCGGATTAGTCTCCGCTTTTGCGTGACTTGCCGTGAGCTCGCGCGGACGCGACTGCGCTTCGTGAGCTGCAACCGCGGCCCATCCGCCGCGCGGCCGCGCACCGGCCAGAGTTAATGGAAATCAATAAATGCGAGATAACGCCGCAACCGTATTGTCTTGAGATGCGTGCGACTCGAATCCAACTCGATCTCGCGCCGGCCGATGCGACGGCGGCCGTCTGCCCCCTAGAGGGTATAAGGTTCGCACCACAACCCTTGTGCTATTGGACAGGCCAGCTATGTTCGCTGTCATTCCAAACGCCAAGAGTAGGTGATGCGAGACCGTAGTGCTCCCGCCCTCGGCAGGAGCATCAATGTCTGCGGTATCACCTCCGCCCAATCGTCTGTTGCGAGCGCTTACCCCTGCGGAGTACGCGCAACTCCATCCCCTCCTCGAAACCGTCGACCTGACCAAGGAAACGGTGCTCGCCGATGCCGGCTCGCCGGTGCAGCGGGTCTATTTCCCGCACAGCGGCGTGGTCTCGGTGATGATCAATCTGTCCGACGGGCAATCAGTTGAAACTGCAACCATTGGTCGTGACGGTATCGTCGGTGCGCCTGGCGCGTTGCACGAGCGGCCGCTGCTGGCCGACGCGATCGTCGTGGTGCCGGGCATGGCTTCCATGCTGCGGGCGGAAGATTTCCGCGAGGCTGCAAACCGCAGCGCGGATGTCCGGACCCTGGTCGCTCTCTACGAGCAGGCGCTGACGGCGCAGACGCAGCAATCCGTCGCCTGCAACGTTTCGCATCCGGTGGAGGCGCGTCTGTCGCGATGGCTGCTGCGCGCACGCGATTTGTGCGGCAGCGAGGCATTGCCGCTGACCCAGGAGATGCTGGCGCAGATGATCGGCGTCCGGCGCAACGCGGTCTCGATCGTGGCGCACGGGTTTCAGCAGGCCGGGATCCTCCGGTACAGCCGCGGCCATATCGAGATCGTCGATATCGACGGACTGCGGAAGGCGGCGTGTGAATGTTATGCGACCGTCAAGGCCCACACCGAACAATTGGTCGGGCCGGAAGATTGAACCGAACCCAACCGCGCGTGTCCTGCGATAGGCGTATTCCCATTGGAACCAAGACGTGTTTCCATTGGAACCGAGTCATGCCAGAATAAGTTGCAAGAACGACGGGCTACACGTCACGGCCCGGTGCCCAGAGACAAACTTTGCCCGCAGGCAGGAGATTGCTTTGGATACGGTTCCGCGATCACCCAACGGTTTCCTGTCCTCGCTTTCGGCGAGCGATTTTGAGCTGATCCGGCCGCATTTGCGGACGGTCGATCTCGCCGCCGATTCGGTCCTGACCGAGACCGACCAGATGCTCAAGCGGACATATATGCCGCACAAGGGCGTGATTTCGCTGGTGGTCAAGCTGGCGAGGGGCGAGCGCGTCCAGGTCGCAATGGTCGGCCGTGACAGCATCTACAGCGCATTCGCCCCGCTGGTCGAAGGGCCGGCGATGAGCGACGCGACGGTGCTGGTGCCCGGCCTCGCCTCGACGGTCGAGGTCGGGCCGTTGCGGGCCGCCGCCGCCCAGAGCCCGACGCTCCGGGCGGCGTTGATCCGGCACGGGCTCGCCGTCTACGCCCAGATCCAGCAGACTGCCGGCTGCAACGCGGCGCACACCGTGGAGTCGCGGCTGGCGCGATGCCTGTTGCACATCCGCCACCTCTCCGGCAGCAACAAGATCATCCTGACCCAGGAGGCGATGGCGCAGATGATCGGCGCCCGCCGCAACAGCGTGTCGCTGGTCGCACACACCCTGCAGCAGGCGAACTTCATCCACTACAGCCGCGGTCACATCGAGATCACCAATGCGGATGGGCTGATCAGAACCGCGTGCGAATGCTACGCCACGGTCAAGGCGCAGTATGCGGGACTGCTGAGTTCTCAGTGGGTCGACGGCTGAACGTCTCCTGATCGTTGGGCGCGATGCAGCGAGCCGTACTTCTACGGCGTGGGATTTTCACCGTCGGATAACGCCGAATCCGCACAATCGCGTGGACGCACGGGGGAGCCGATGTTCACGTACCAGACCACCGACCGGAAGGAAGCGAGGCGCTTCCGCATCGCTCAGTTCAACGGCCGGACCGCCACCGTCCGGTCGGCCGGCGCGACGGTCACGGGACGCGTGCGCGCGATCGTCGAGAGCGGATCCGGCGGCACGACGGCGTGGGTGGTCACGATCGTTCCGGACCGGCCGAAGGCGACCGCCCCGATCGCGCGACGCGCGCCGCGGCTGTGCTTCGCCGCGGAAGACGAGCTCTGAAGCTGATATCCGGCGAACCGGTCGGCGCTCAGGCGGAGTGCAGCAACGCCTTGCGAACCAGATCTGCGGTGTTGCGCGCACCGAGCTTGCGCATGGCTTCAGCGCGATGGCTCTCGAAAGTGCGCGGGCTGATGTTCATGCGCAGCGCGCCCTGCTTGTTGGAGTAACCGTCGCTGATCAGGCTGAGCACTTCGCGCTCGCGCTTGGTCAATGGCTTGCGCCCGGCTTCCGGCGCGAACATGATTTCGGGCGACCGCGCACCTGGCTGCCTGTCGTCCCCCGGTGGCTTCAGATCGGTCGCCGGAACGACGTTCGGATAGAGATCGGAAATCTGCTTCAGCATCGCGGAGACCCGTTCGGTCTGCTCGAGCGCGTTCTCGATCACCTGTCGCAGATAGACGCCGTTTCCGGGCGCGTGGGCGAACTGCTGGCTGTGCTGTTTGAGCTCGTTCATGTAGAGCAGCAGCGCGGTGACCGGCCCATTGAACTGGCGGACGATCGTCGCCGTGTCCGCGGGCGCCTGCGCGCGCGGGGCGGCGTGCTGAGTCTCAAGCGGCGGCGTCTCGAGCGGCGCGGTTCCAGCCATCCAGGCCGGATGGCGCGCGTCGGCTCGATTGTCATGTTGCGTCATAAGTATGGTTTACCAAAGGTGAACTTGTGGCCGCGTTAACGCGGGACCCCGTAGAACTACGGGTGACGCAACTGTGACCTCGGGCCCCGACCTGCCAAGGAGGCGCAGATTACCGCTGATTTGGCAATGAATCTCGCATATTTGAGTCGAGTTACAGTATTCTTACGGGACAACGGGTCGCTCCATCCCGTTAACATCTGAGGTGGGAATTTACCTCCCGACGGCGCCAGGGGCACGATCCGCATCCCTGCCTTCAGCTTTGATGGATCGGGATTCGCGCCGCGCCTCGGGCGTTCAAGGCCGCCCGATCCGAAGGAATTTCTGCAGGAATCGCCCCGAAAGGACGAACCTGAACCACCAGAACGCCATTCGCCGGGTCGACATCGATCATCCCTCCAGGCATCGGGATCGGTTCGGCTTACCGCACGTTGGACCTCACATGTATGAGACGGTTCACATCGGCCCAGACGGGCGCGGGTGGCTTCGGTCAGGCGAATGTCAATTTACAGGCCCGGCATGTGCCACGATGATCGCCGCGTTTCGACCGACAACAAAGGCGCGACAATGAAGCGAAGCGGATCGAAGATGGCGATGGCGGCGCTGACCGCGACGCTGCTGCTCAGCGCCGGCGCGCGAGCCCAGACCGCGCCGGCCGGCAATGCACCGCCGACCGCAGACAATGCCGTCATGATCACGATCTTCTTCAAGCACGATCAGTCACGCCCGCTCAGCGAACTCAATGCCCAGCTCGAGCGGCAGGGCTTCTACAAGGCATTTCCGCCCGAAGGTGTCGAGGTCGTCAGCTGGTACGTGATGATGGGAATCGGCCAGGTCGTGACGCTGCGGTTGCCGGCCTCGCGGCTGCGCGAGGTCAATCGCGTCATCGAGAACAGCGCCTGGGGCGCCTATCGCACCGAGTTCTATCCGACCTACGACTACAAGGCGGTCGGGATCGGCAATCACGACAAGGCCAAGCAATAAGCCCGATCGCATCGCGACGGCAATGCGCGCGGGGTTGCCGGTCCGCTGCGAACCGGTTCGCGATTGGACCGCTCCGCGGCCTATGCGTGAGCTCGCGTCTGCACGCTCAGCCGCTTTGCGAGGATGCGCAGATCCTCGCGACGCCCGCTGCAGAGCAGGCGGCTGAATTCGTCGGGATCGATGCCGTCAGGCGGAAAGTCTGCGGAGTTGCGCGGGACGTGGCGTAGCCAAGTCAATCTGAAGAGACGCTTGAGCATCTTCATGGTTCGGTGCCCCGATGAGCGTCCGTGTTAAATCGCGGTAATGCGGATTGGTTCCGTCCGCCGTCGCGGCAACGTACGAATTTCCTCCGTAGCCTGTCAGGCGAGCAGCAGCTTGCGCTTTCGCACCCGCGCAATGGAGTGTTGCAGCGCGGCCTGATCGAGCGATCCGTCCTTCATCGCATCAGCAACCGCCGCGGCGATGCCGGCCATCTCCTGCTCCTGGTCGAGCAGATTGTTGCCGATGCAGACCATGTCCATGCCGGCGGCGATCGCCTGCAAGCTGGCCGCGCGGGTGCCGAGCGCCTTCTGCAATCCCTGCATCTGCATGTCGTCGGTGATCAACAGCGTCTCGGGCAGACGGCGGCGAAGCCGGCCGATCCCCTCCGGCGACAGCGTCATCGGAAGCCGCGCGTCCCACTGCCGGACAATGCCGTGGCTGACCAAGACCGCGTCGCCGAAAGCATGCGGCGCCAGCGCGTAGAACAGCTCTTCCTGTTCCGGCCGCAGCGCATCGGAGAGATCCATGAAGTCCAGATGTGAATCGACCCTGGCGCCGCCGACGCCAGGGTAATGCTTCAGGCAAAGGCCCACGCGCGCCTGCCGCGCCGCGGCGTCGACCAGGCGGGCATTGGCCTCGACCTCGCCAATATCCGACGAATAGGACCGCTTGATCTTGCCGATGCTGGGATTGTCGGAATTGTAGTCGACGTCGACGACAGGCGCGAAATTGTAGCGGATACCGAGCCGGCGCAACTCAGCATAACTCGCGGCCAGGATCGCCTGCTTTTCAGCTGCTGCGAGCAGATTGAACTCTTTCGCGCTCGGCAGCGGCTGAAAGCCGAGGCTCTCCTTGAGCCGGCGCACCCGACCACCCTCCTGGTCGATGAAGACCAGTGGCCGCGACGGCAGCGATGCGATCTCGGCGCAGAGCGACTGCACCTGCTCGGGTGACGCGATGTTGTTGTCGTATTGCCCGGTCTGGCACGAGTAATCGAACAGGATCACCCCGCCGAGCCCGAACTGCACGGCAAATTCCTTCAGCCAGGGCGGGATGCTCTTGCCGTAGAAACCGAGAATGAAGAGTTCGCCGACGGACATCGTCGCTCGCTATTGGACGCGCATGGAATCAACCCTGCCCCGACGGCATAGCACGCTGCGCCGGCGGTAAGAATATGACGCAGGCTGCGGCTCGACCGCGTTCCCCGTGCTCGCATCACTATGTTAAGACACGCTGGCACGCCTCGATCGCGCATGCCACGCCACAAGGAAATCCGGAAACTGCCCATGACAGCGCCTTACGTCCCGCAAATGGCCCTTTACCGCCAATGGCTGAAGGAGAGCCGCGGCCTTGCGTTTGCGGATTTCGAGGCGATGCGGCGCTGGTCGGTCACCGACATCGACGACTTCTGGCAGAGCGTCTGGGATTATTTCGACCTGCGCTCGCCGACGCCGCATTCGGCGGTGCTGGCGGAACGCAAGATGCCGGGCGCGGTGTGGTTTCCCGGCGCCTCGGTTAATTACGCGCGGCAGGTGTTCCGTCACGTCGCGCCGGCGCATGCCGCCGGCCTGCCGGCGCTGATTGCGAGCGGCGAGGACGGCAAGCTCTCGGAGACCAGCTGGCCCGAGCTGCAACGCAAATCGGCGGCGCTCGCGCTGCATCTGAAGGCCCAGGGCGTGCGCGCCGGCGATCGCGTCGCCGCGTACCTGCCGAACATCCCCGAGACCATCATCGCGTTTCTCGCGACCGCCAGTATCGGCGCGATCTGGAGCGTCTGCGCTCCCGACATGGCGGCGCCGGCGGTGATCGATCGCTTCAAGCAGATCGAGCCCAAGGTGCTGATCGCTTGCGACGCCGTGACCTATGCCGGCCGGCGTCATGACCGTCAGGGCGTGATCGAAGAGCTGCGGCGCGCGCTGCCGACGGTTGAGCACGTCATCCTGCACAGCGACGCCGCACCGTCGGAGACACGGCTGTCCACCATCCTCGCGGGCCAGGGTGCTGCGATCGACGCTTTCGAGCCGGAATGGCTGCCGTTCGATCACCCGCTCTGGATCGTCTATTCCTCGGGCACCACGGGATTGCCGAAGCCGATCCTGCACAGCCACGGCGGCGTGATCGTTGTGGCGCTGCCGCTCTCGACGCTGCACAACGACATAGGCTGCAGCTACCAGCCGAATTCGTTCGGCGAACGCTTTCACTGGTACTCCTCGACCGGCTGGATCATGTGGAATTGCCAGGCCAACGGCCTGCTCAACGGCACCACCTGCTGCATCTTCGACGGCAGTCCCGGCGGCACCAAGGACAAGCCGGACTGGACCACGCTGTGGCGCTTCGTCGCCGATGCCAAGGCGACCTTCTTCGGCGCCGGCGCCGCGTTCTTCGCCAACTGCACCAAGGCCGAGATCGATCTCGCCGCCGTTGGCGACCTCTCCGGCCTGCGCACGCTCGGCTCGACCGGCTCGCCGCTCTCGGCCGATACGCAGGCCTGGTTCAACGAACGCTTCGCCGCGCTGTCGACGCGCAACGGCAACGCCGCCCAGGCCGAGATGTGGTGGGCCAACATTTCCGGCGGCACCGATTTCGCCGGCGCCTTCATCGGCGGCAATCGCGAGCTGCCGCAGACGCCGGGCATCATGCAATGCCGCCTGCTTGGCTGCGCGGTGGAAGCGTTCGACGAACAGGGTCGTGCCGTGATCGACGAGGTCGGTGAACTCGTCTGCACCGAGCCGCTGCCCTCGATGCCGCTACGGTTCTGGAACGATCCCGGCAATGCGCGCTATCTGTCGAGCTATTTCGAGACCTATCCCGACAATTTCGACGGCTCGGGCCGCGGCCCGGTGTGGCGGCATGGCGACTGGCTCAAGATCAACTCCGACGGCTCCTGCGTGATCTATGGCCGCAGCGACGCCACCATCAACCGCCATGGCCTGCGGATGGGCACCAGCGAGCTGTATTCGGCGATCGAGGCGCTGCCGGAGGTGCTGGATTCGATGGTGGTCGACCTCGAATATCTCGGCCGCGACAGCTACATGCCGCTGTTCGTCGTGCTGCGCGAGGGCGTTGCCTTCGATGCTGCGATGCAGGCGAAGATCAACCAGGCGGTCGAGGCCGGGCTGTCGCGCCGCTTCCTGCCCAACGACATCTTCGTGGTGGCCGAGATTCCGCGCACGCTGTCCGGCAAGAAGCAGGAGCTGCCGGTCAAGAAGCTGTTGCTCGGCCATCCCGTCGAGAAGGTCATCAACCGCGATGCGATGGCCAATCCCGGATGTCTCGACTGGTATCTCGACTTTGCCAGGAGCTATCTGAGCAAGCAGGCCGGCGCGGCGTGACATCACACGCGGCACTCGTGATCAGGATCTGACGCCATGTCCTCACCCAGCTACATCGACCCGCTGAACGGCAAGCTCTATCCGCTGGATGTTCCGCGCTGGTGCTCCGACGAGGGCAAGCCGCTGCTCGTCACGCCGCTCGCCGGCATCTCCCGCGACGAGATCGATCGCACGACGCGCTCGCTGTGGCGCTACCGCGCCGCGTTGCCGGTCGAGATCAAACAGGCGATCACGATGGGTGAAGGCTGCACCCCTGCGGTCGAGAAGGCGTGGGACGATCTGCGGCCGCATTTCAAGCTGGAATGGTTCAATCCGACGGCGAGCTTCAAGGATCGCGGCACCACGGTGATGCTGTCGTTGCTGCGCCAGCTTGGCGTCGACGCGGTGCTGGAAGACAGCTCCGGCAATGGCGGCGCGTCCGTCTCGGCCTATGGCGCGGCCGGCGGCATGCGGGTGAAAATCCTGGCGCCGGCGACGACATCGCCGATGAAGGTTGCGCAAATGCACGCCTTCGGCGCCGAGGTGCAGCTGGTGGAGGGGCCGCGCGAAGAATCCGAGGCGGAAGCGATCCGTCAGTCGAAGCAGATCTTCTATTCCAGCCACAACTGGCAGCCGTTCTTCCTGCAAGGCACCAAGTCGCTGGCTTACGAGATCTGGGAAGATTTTGGCTTCACCGCGCCCGACAACGTCATCATGCCGGTCGGCGCCGGCAGCAGCCTGCTCGGCTGCTACATCGGCTTCAAGGAACTGCTGGCGGCCGGGCAGATCACCCGGCTGCCGCGGCTCTTCGCTTCACAGCCGCTGAATTGCTCGCCGGTCGATGCCAGCTTTGCCGCCGGCGTCGACACGCCTGTCGATCGCGCGGTCCGCAAGACCATCGCCGAAGGCACCGCGATCAAGCATCCGCTACGCCTGAAGCAGATGATCGCGGCGCTGAAGGAGAGTGGCGGCGGCTCGGTCGCGATCTCCGAGGACGGCATCGTCGCGGCCTTGAAGCGGCTCGCGCGCAGCGGCCTGTTCGTCGAGCCGACCTCGGCCTCGGCCGCCGCCGCGCTCGACGTCCTGAAGGCGCGCGGCGCGATCCGGCCGGCGGAACGCACCGTCGTCATCATCAGCGGCACCGGGATCAAGGCCGCCGGGCTGATCACGGAGTTGCTGGGCAACTAGCCGTCGAAGCCGGCTTCATGCTCCCGCGGCGACGGCGCGCGCAGGCGCTGCGTGCGCCCGTCCGATATTGTCGAGGAACTGCCGCACGCTCTCGCGCCAGGTAAAGGTCAAAGCGTGGGCGCGGCATTTTTCGCGCGGCACCAGCAGCGCGCCGAGCGCCGCGCGGTGCAGATCGTGATCGAGGCAACCGCAGCCTGACTTGCCGATCACGTCGAGCGGCCCCATCACCGGAAACGCCGCAACCGGCACGCCGCAGGCCAGTGCCTCGAGCAACACCATCCCGAACGTGTCGGTCAGGCTTGGAAACACCATGACGTCGGCCGACGCGTAGACATCGGCGAGCGCCTGCCCGGTCCGCATGCCGAGAAAATGCACATGCGGATATCGGGCCTGCAGACTGCCGCGCAACGGTCCATCCCCGACCACGACCTTCGAGCCCGGCAGGTCGAGACCGAGAAAGGCGTCGAGGTTCTTCTCGACCGCGACGCGGCCGACATAGAGGAACACCGGCTCCGGGAAAGCCAGCGGTGGCTCCGCGCGAGGACAGAACAGTTCGGCATCGACGCCGCGCGACCACGGCATCAGCTTGCGGAATCCATGCGCCCTCAGCGCCTGCTCGAGCGACGGCGAGCCGACCATGATGCCGTCGCCGCCATTATGGAAACGACGCAGCGCCGCATAGCTCCAGCGCAGCGGGACCGGCAGCCGCGCCGCGAGATATTCGGGAAACCGGGTGTGATAGCTGGTCGTGAACGGATAGCCGCGTGTCTGGCAGACATGCCGGGTGATCCAGCCGATCGGGCCTTCGGTCGCGATATGCACCGAATCCGGTCGTGCTGCGGCGATCGCGCGTGCGATACATCCGATCGATGGCAGCGCGAGCCGGATCTCGCGATAGCCGGGCAATGGCACGGTGCGGAAATCGGCCGGCGTCAGAAAAACGATCTCGGCGCCGAGCGACGGCGCTTCGCTCGCGAGATATTCGAGCGAGCGGACCACGCCGTTGACCTGCGGCCGCCAGGCGTCGGTTGCCACCAGCACGCGCATCAGGCGACCGCCTCCGCAAGTGGCATGAGATTCGCGTTGTTCAACGCGGGCTGCGGATCCGTCCATCGGACGATCTCAAACTGGCCGTCATAACGCTCGATCACGCCGGTGCAGGACTCCACCCAGTCCCCGGTGTTGATGTAGCGCACGCCGAATTCGTCGTGCATCGCCGCGTGATGGATGTGGCCGCAGATCACGCCCTGGGCATCACGGCGCCTGGCCTCGGATGACAGCACCTCCTCGAACCGGCCGATGTGATTGACCGCCTTCTTGACCCGCAATTTCGCCCAGGACGAGAACGACCAATAGCCGAGCCCGAACCGGCGCCTGATCCAGTTCAGCCAGACATTGGAGGCCAGCGCGGCGCGGTAGCCGACATCGCCGACCAGAGCGAGCCATCGCGCATGTCGCACCACGACGTCGAAGTCATCGCCGTGAACGACGAGATAGTCGCGACCATCGAGGCCACGATGGATCGCCCGCTCGACAATCTCGATGCCGCCGAACGAGGCGCCGGCATAGTCACGCAGGAACTCGTCGTGATTGCCTGGAATATAGACCAGACGGCGGCCGCGTCGCGCCAGCCCGGTCAGCTCGCCCACGACGGCATTGTGCGCCTCGGGCCAATACCAGTTCGAGCGGAGACACCAGCCGTCGACGATGTCGCCGACCAGGAACAGCGTTTCAGCGTCGTAGTGACGAAGGAAATCGATCAGGCGCTCGGCCTGGCATCCCTTGCTCCCGAGATGAATGTCGGAGATGAACAGGCTTCTGACCCTGGTCGCATTGCGCGACGCGCCGGTGATCCGACCCGCCAGGGCTTGGATATCCCGATCAAGCCCGCCGCTGTCGCGCCGAAACGCTGCCGCCACCGCTTCGGCCAATCCGGCGAGAACCGCCGCGACGTCGCGGCTGGCGCGGCGCCTGACGATCGAGTCATGCCAGTAGATGCTCCCGACAAGAACCAGCAGCGCGAACTCGGTCGCGCGATGACGTCCGTCAGAGGCCGCGACGCCGAACTGGTAGCTCGCGACCAGCACCAGCAATGCCGCGGCGGCACGCTCGAGCGCATGCGAGCTCGGCCACAGGCGGGACAGCATCGGTCTCATGCACCCTCCTCCGCCGGTACGCGCGAGGCAAGCGCGCGCGGCTCTGCGAAACGCCGCGGCGCGAGCGAACGCTTGTAGAGGCGAAATCCAAGGAAGAGCGCAACCTCCACGGCGACCAGCGCGACCACCACCCAGAAGCCGAGGCTGACTGGATCGTGACCGCTGCCGCGCAACGCGTAGCCGAGACTGAGAAACGGCATGTTCCAGATCACGGTGCCGATCGCCGTTGCCATCACGAACGCGCGCGGCTCCAGCCGCAGCACGCCGGCGGGCAGCGCCAGATAGATCCGCACCGTGGGCAGGGTCTGGCCGATCAGCGTCACCCAGAAATGATTGCCCCGGTAGGCATTGGTGAGCTGCCGATAGAGCGACGGCCGCAGCAGCACGAACTTGCCGAAGCGCGTCACCAACCGCTCGACGCGTCGCGTGCCGAGCGCGCGTCCGAGGCCATACCAGCCGATGGCGCCGACGACCGAGCCGGCACTGGTCGCCAGGACGGTCATCGCGAGCGTCGCGCCGTCAGGAACCGCCAGGCCGAGCAGCATCAGCAGCACATAGGACGGCAGCAGCGGGATGAACTTCTCGGCGACGGCGAGGCAGCCAATCCCCACCAGGCCGAAGTGCAGAAACATTGCGATCGTGCTCGACGTGTCCATGGCGTCCCGGTCAGGCGTGGGGATGACGGCGGCTGATCCGGTACACGGAGGCCGGAGGCAGATTGCGGAATGTCTGCCCGATGCAGCTCGCCTGCAGATCGAGGCGATCGAGGATCGCATCTGCGACAGGACAGCGCGGGCCGTAGGTGATCTGGTAGAACGCACCACCAGGGCGGAGATAGCCAAACGCGCCGTCGAGAATCACCGTAACCTTCTCGGGCGACATCGTGAGCAGGCCGAGCCCCGAGACGACGGCTCCGACCGGCGCGCCCTCGAACACCCGCTCCCGGCGCAGCCAGGCTGCATCCATCCACAGCACCCGCGCCCCGGGAAAGCGGCCTTGCAGCAACGGGATGAATTCGGAGCCGCATTCGATCAGCGTCAGATCCTGCTGCCTGACGCCACGACCGAGCAACGCACGCGTGAACACGCCGGTGCCCGGGCCAAGCTCGAGGACGGGGCCGGTCTGGGCCGTGATCTCCTGCGTCATCAGGAATGATACGGCGGGCCCCGACGGCGCGACCGCGGCAACCTGCCACGGATTGCGCACCCAGGCGCGGAAGAACGGCAGGATGTCAGCGGCCGCCATGCCGGAGCCTCCTCGCGATCAGAGCATGTCCGGTCTCGCGCCGGCGGTTCGTTGACAAGGCCATCAGATGTCTTTCACGTTGCGGGTATCGGCGATCGAGCGCGGAAGGCCCGCTGGTTGCGCTGTGTCGGAGCGCGGCAGATCAGCCCGGTCCGACGACATCTGATTCTCACGCCAAGCTTGCGCGAGCCTGTCGTGAATCCGTGCGCGTTGGAAAAAATCGGCTCGCGGCATATTCGATGGACGCGCCCGCAAGGTTGCCGCAATGAATGGGACATAAAACCGGCAATCCGAACGACCGGTCGATGCAAGGATGAAGACGGACTATGCGGGTGCTGTTGGTGGAGGATCAGCCGGAGATGGTCGCAGCGCTGCGTGCGGCCCTCGCGCGCCACGACATGCTGATCGATCACGCGGCGGATCTGGTTGAAGCAGAGGCGATCGCCGCTGCCGGCAGTTATGATGCGATCGTGCTCGATCGCCAATTGCCGGATGGCGACGGCCTGTCGCTGATTCCGAAACTGCGCGCGAGCGGCAGCACCGTGCCTGTGCTGGTGTTGACCGCTCGCGGCGAGCTCGCGGACCGTGTGGCGGGCCTCGACAGCGGCGCGGACGACTATCTCGGCAAGCCGTTTGCGTTCGAGGAGTTGCTGGCACGGTTGCGGGCGCTGCTGCGCCGGCCGGCGAATGTGCAGCAACATGTCGCCCGGATCGGCCGCCTGTCGTTCGACTTCACCCATCGCGAGGCCAATGTCGACGGCCGCCCGCTGGAGATGCCGCGGCGTGAACGGCTGGTGCTGGAGACGCTGCTGCATCGGATGGGACGGATGGTGCAGCGCTCAGCGCTGATGGAGGCGGTTTACGGCCTCGACGACGACGTGCAGCCCAACGCGCTGGATACGCATGTGTCGCGCCTGCGCCGCAGGCTGACCGAGGCCGACGCCGGCGTCACCATCAACGGCGTTCGTGGCCTCGGCTATGTGCTGCGGGAGACGCCGTGAGCGTGCTGCGACCACGCTCGCTGACCTGGCGCCTCGTTGGACGCCTCGCGGGCCTGCAGGCAATCGCGTTGACCCTCCTGATCCTGCTGATCGGAGCGGTTGCGATCGGGCTGCTGCGGGCGGGGCTGCTGATCGGCGAGTATGAAGGCAGCACCCTCGATCGGCTGAGGGACGCCGTCACCCGCGATGCAGCCGGCGCGCTGATGCTGCGCCAGACGCCTGAATTGGCTGCCCTGCGCGCCGAGCACGCCGACCTCTGGTTCATCATCCGCGACACCGAAGGTCACCAGCTCTCCGAAGGCACGGTGCCCACGCAATTCGCGCCGATCGCATCGAGCCTCGATCATGTGAGCGAGGCGCGGCTCAAATGGAACGCCGCGGAAGCCATGCGACCCGCGGGTCTCGTCAAATGGGTCGACACCTCGGCAGGACGGATCCAGATCCTGACCGGAACCTACGGCGAGCTCTCGATGTGGCGCGCGCTGGAGAGCACGCCGCTGCTGTTCCTCAACATGATCCTCCCGATCGTGGTGCTGATGACGCTGGCGACGCTGGTGGCGACCCCGTTCGTGGTGCGCCGGGCCATGAAGGGCCTTGCCCATGTCGCGGCGCAGGCCGAACGCATCGACATCGACCAGCGCGGCGTGCAACTGCCGCTCGACGAGGTGCCGGTCGAGATCGCCCCGCTGGTCAAGGCGATCAATGCCGCGCTCGATCGCCTCGACAAGGGCTACGAGCGCCACCGCCGCTTCCTCGCCGATGCCGCGCACGAGCTCCGGACACCGATCGCTATACTGTCAACGCGGGTGGCCTCGCTCGAACCCGGGCCGGAGAAGACCTATCTGCTCGAGGATGCCACCCGTCTCAGCGTCATGGCCGGCCAGCTGCTGGACCTGCAACGGCTCGATCAACAGGCCGACATGTTCGCCGCGGTCGATCTCGTCGCCGTCGCGCGGCAGGTCGTACTGGATCTCGCGCCGCTCGCCTTCGCGGCCGGCTATGAGATGTCGTTCGAGCACGAGGACGAGGCCACCGTGGTGAACGGCGACCAGACCTCGCTCGAGCGCGCCCTCACCAACCTGGTGCAGAACGCCATCGACCATGGAGGGCGGCGCGGCACCATCCTGGTTCGGGTCACGGCGGCCGACTCGATCGAAGTCTGCGACGACGGCGACGGCATCGCGCCGGAGCAGCGCGAGCAGATCCTCGAACCATTCAGGAGGCTCCAGCCGGGCGGACGCGGCGCCGGCCTCGGCCTCGACCTGGTGCAGAGCATCATGCGCCTGCATGGCGGCCGGATCGAGGTGGATCAGGCGCCGTCCGGCGGCGCCTGCATGCGCATGGTGTTCCCGAAGGTTCAGCCTTCCTGTTGATCGGGCGGCCCCAAAGCGCGATGCGATCCAGCCAGATCGTCATCGCGCTTCTCCGGATCATGCTTTAGCCCGCCTTGCGCAGCCTCAGGGACTCGTAGAATGCGGTCTCGAAATTGATGTAGCCGATGAACGACGTCGGATCACCGAAGGGCAGGATCTGCGTCGCCCAATAGCCACCGAAGCCGTTCTGCCGATCGATCCAGTAGAACAGATTGGCAAGACCGGCCCAGCCCAGCGCGCCGGCGGGGCGGCCGGTCGGCGCCTGCTCGTCGTTGATCATGAAACTCAGCGCCCAGGACTTCGACTGACCGGGGAAGAACTCGGCATCGTTGGCGAGCGAGGTGATCACGCCGGTGATCGCGGTGACCTTGTTGTTGCCGAGATGGTTCTTCTCGGCCATCCGCACGGTCTCCGCCTTGAGGACCCGGCCATGCTCGCCGGCTCCGTCATTCAGCCACATCCGGATGAAGCGCATGTAGTCGCCGATCGTGCCGTAGAGCCCGTGACCGCCCATGTGGATTTCCGGATTGGCCGGCAGCTCGAAATCCATCGGCGTCAGCGAGCCGTCGGCGTTGCGGGCGTGGATGCCGGC
>CALRXG020000092.1:0-17121 GCA_943372075.1 Bordetella parapertussis
CGCCGGAGGTGATCGTCGAGGAGATCATGGGCGCTTTCGCCGAGCGTTACGAACTGCACGTGGAGACGGTCTCGGCCGCGGAAGAGAACGAGTTCTTCCCGCTGCCGCGTTCGCTGCGGCCCGACGCTGCCGCGGCGGAATAGACCATATGGCGGTCTACACCGACGTTGCCGCCGAAGACCTCGCGGAATTCCTCAGAAGCTACGACATCGGCGAACTGCTCTCCTACAAGGGCATCGCCGAGGGTGTCGAGAACTCGAACTTCCTGCTGCACACCAGCCAGGGCGCCTACATCCTCACGCTCTATGAAAAGCGAGTGGCGGAGGACGACCTGCCGTATTTCCTGTCGCTGATGGCGCATCTCGCCGCGCGCGGCGTGTCGTGCCCGCAGCCGGCGCGCAACCGCAAGGGCGAGGTCACGAGCCGGCTCGCCGGCCGGCCCGCGGCGATCATCAACTTCCTCGAAGGCGTCTGGCCGCGGCGGCCGAACGTGGCGCATTGCGGTGGCGTCGGCGATGCGCTGGCCAGGATGCATCTCGCCGGCCGCGACTTTCCGCTGGTGCGCAAAAACCCGTTGTCGGTCTCCGGCTGGCGACCGCTGTTCGATCTCGCCGCCGCGCGGGCCGACAGCGTGCAGGCGGGACTGCACGACTTCATCGCGCGCGAGCTCGACCATCTCGAAGCCGCGTGGCCGACCGATCTGCCGGTCGGCGTCATCCATGCCGACCTGTTTCCCGACAACGTCTTCTTTCTCGGCGACAAGCTGTCCGGCCTGATCGACTTCCCGTTCGCCTGCAACGATATCCTGGCTTACGACGTCGCGATCTGCCTCAACGCCTGGTGCTTCGAGCCGGATCATTCCTTCAACGTCACCAAGGCGCGTGCGCTGCTCAATGCCTATGGCCGCGAGCGGCCGCTGTCGGCGGCGGAGGAGACCGCGCTGCCGCTGCTGGCGCGCGGCGCCGCGCTGCGCTTCCTGCTGACGCGGCTGGTCGATTTCCTCAACGTGCCCGAGGGCGCGCTGGTGCAGCCGAAGGACCCGCTGGAGTATGTTCGCAAGCTGCGCTTCCAGCAGAGCGTCGCCGCCGTCAACGACTACGGCATCACGCCGGCGGGATGCGCGGCGTGAGCGACAAGCCGCATGTGATTGTCTTCACCGATGGTGCCTGCTCCGGAAATCCCGGACCGGGCGGCTGGGGCGCGATCCTCCGCTTCGGCGACAAGGAAAAGGAACTGAAGGGCGGCGAGGCGCACACCACCAACAACCGCATGGAGCTGATGGCGGCGATCTCGGCGCTGGAGGCGCTGAAGAAGCCCTGCGTGGTCGACGTCACCACCGACAGCCAGTATGTCCGCCAGGGCATCACCGGCTGGATCCATGGCTGGAAGCGCAATGGCTGGCGCACCGCCGACAAGAAGCCGGTCAAGAATGTCGAACTGTGGCAGCGCCTCGACGCCGCGCTGAAGCCGCATGAGGTGCGCTGGCACTGGATCAAGGGCCATGCCGGTCACGCCGAGAACGAGCGCGCCGATGAGCTCGCGCGCGAGGGCGTGGCGATGGCGAAGCTGAAGGGTTAGGGCGGGCGCGCTATCGCCACTCGCACAACCGTCATCGCCCGCGAAGGCGGGCGATCCAGTATTCCAGAGACGGTGGTGACTGAAACGTGAGGCCGCGGCGTACTGGATCGCACGGTCGAGCCGGTCGATGACAGCCGTTTAGCAATTCACTCGTCATTGCGAGGAGCGAAGCGACGAAGCAATCCATGCTTCAGCGCATGCAGTGAAATGGATTGCTTCGCGGAGCCTGTCATCCGGCGGCGCTTTGCGCCGACCGGGTGCTCGCAATGACGGCGAGAAATTACAGCTGTCCGAGCAATGTGTCGCCGCCGGAGACTTCGACCTTGCCCGGAGCCGGCTCCTTGTTGAGCTTCTTCACCACGCCGTCTTCGACCAGCATCGAGTAGCGGTGGGAGCGGATGCCGAGGCCGTTGCCCGAGGCGTCGAGCTCCATACCGATCGCCTTGGCGAAGTCGGCATTGCCGTCGGCGAGGAAGACGGCTTCGTCGCGCTGGTCGGTGTCGCGCTTCCAGGCGTTCATCACGAAGGCGTCGTTGACCGAGACGATCGCGATGGTGTCGACGCCCTTGTTCTTCATGGCGTAGGCGTTGAGGAAGATGCTCGGCAGGTGCATCTTGTGGCAGGTGCCGGTGTAGGCGCCGGGCACCGCGAACAGCGCGACCTTCTTGCCCTTGAAAATATCGTCGGTGGTTTTGACCTGCGGACCCTCGGCGGTCATCACGCGAAACTTGGTTTCCGGCAGCTTGTCGCCAACATTGATCGTCATCGGTATTCTCCCTCGGTGAAGCTGAATTGTCTTAGACCCGGCGGTTGGACGGCACAATACGACCTGTTGCAGGAACGGCAATGCCGGAGAGCAGTCACCGTTCCGTCATCAGCCGGAAAAGCCGCCGGCGTCGAGAAAGGCTTGTTCGTCCGCGGTCGTTTCGCGGCCCATCACCCGGTTACGGTGCGGGAAGCGACCGAACCGGCGGATGATGTCGGCGTGGTCCTCGGCATATCTGAGGTTGTCAGGGTGGCAGTCGGATTGCCGGAACAGCGCCACACAGCGTTGCTGGTCGTCGAGGTCCTCCGAATGCTCGAACGGCAGATAGAGGAATTCGCGCAGCACCGGGTCGGTCCGCGCATCGACGCCGCGCGTGATAGCGCGGCCTGCCACGTCACGGGCCAGCGCATCGCTTGAAAAGGTCTTGGCGTCGCCTCGAAACAGGTTTCTCGGAAATTGGTCGAGCACGATGGTCAGCGCCAGCGCGCCGTCGTCGCTCGCCTGCCATGACGACAATTCGCCGGCAGCCGCTTTCTCCCAGGTCGCGAGGAAGCGGTTGCGGATTTCGGTATCGAAGGCGTCGTCGCGCGTGTACCAGCGATCGCGGCCAGCCTCGCGCCAAAAGGCGAGCACGTCGGCAGGCGTCGCGATGCGGGCGTCAGTCATGTCGATCCAACGCCCGCTTGTGATGTTGTCAGGCCGCGGCCTTCTTCTCGTCGCGCAGCTCGCGGCGCAGGATCTTGCCGACATTGGTCTTCGGCAGATCGGTCCTGAACTCGATCTGCTTCGGTACCTTGTAGGCGGTGAGCTGGGTGGCGCTGAACTTGATGATGTCCTCGGCGGTGACGTTCGGGTCCTTCTTGACCACGAACGCCTTCACCGCCTCGCCGGACTTCGCATCGGGCACGCCGATCACGGCGCATTCGAGCACGCCCGGATGGCTCGCGATCACTTCCTCGATCTCGTTCGGATAGACGTTGAAGCCGGAGACCAGGATCATGTCCTTCTTGCGATCGACGATCTTGGTGTAGCCCTTCTCGTCCATCACGCCGATGTCGCCGGTGCGGAAATAGCCGTCCGCGGTCATCACGCGCGCGGTCTCGTCCGGCCTGTTCCAGTAGCCGGCCATGACCTGCGGGCCCTTGGCGCAGATTTCTCCGGCCTGGCCGAGCGGCAGTTCGTTGCCGTCGTCATCGCGGATCGAGAGCCAGGTCGACGGAACGGGAAGGCCGATCGTTCCGGAGAACTCCTCGATCGTGGCGGGATTGCACGTCAAGGTCGGCGACGTTTCCGACAGGCCATAGCCTTCGGACAGCGATATCCCCGTGACCTTCAGCCATTTCTCGGCGACCGGCTTTTGCGTTGCCATGCCGCCGCCATTGGCGATCTTCAGTTTGGAGAAGTCGAGCTTGTCGAAGCCGGGCGTATTCAGCAGGCCATTGTAGAGGGTGTTGACCGCCGGGAAGAAGCTGACCTGGTACTTCGACAGCTCCTTGACGAAGCCGGCCATGTCGCGCGGGTTCGGAATCAATAGATTGGTGCCGCCGGCCCGCATGCCCAGCAGATAGCAGGCGGTGAGCGCAAACACGTGATAGAGCGGCAGCGCGCAGACGATGACCATCTGCTCTACGATCGGCGGCTTCACCAGCGCCGGCTGCAGCCAGGCGTCGTTCTGCAGCACATTGGCCAGGATGTTGCGATGGAGCAGGGTCGCGCCCTTGGAGACGCCGGTGGTGCCGCCGGTATATTGCAGGAACGCGACGTCATCGAGCGTCAGCGCTGGCTTGCTCATCTTCAGGCCGCGGCCGGCCGACAGCGCGTCGTTGAAGGGGACCGCGCCTGGTATCGACCAGGCCGGCACCATCTTCTTCACGCGCCGCACCACCAGATTGACGATCACGCCCTTGAAGCCGAGCAGGTCGCCCATGCTGCCGACGATGACCTGCTTGACTGCGGTGTTGGGCAGCACCTTCTGCACGGTGGTGGCGAAGTTCTCCAGCACGATGATGGCTTCCGCGCCGGAATCCTTGAGCTGGTGCTCGAGCTCGCGCGGGGTGTAGAGCGGATTGACGTTGACCACGGCAAAGCCGGCGCGCAGCACCGCTGCGGTCGCGATCGGGTATTGCAGCACGTTCGGCATCATCAGCGCGACCCGGGCGCCCTTTTGCAGTCCCTTGCTCTGCAGATAGGCGCCGAGCGCGGTCGACATCTCATCGAGCTCGCGATAGGTGACCGCCTTGTCCATGCAGATGAACGCCTTGCGATCGGCGAACTTCCTGAAGCTTTCCTCGAGCAATTCGACCAGCGACGAATATTGCGTGACGTCGATATCGGCAGGCACGCCGGCCGGATAATGCTTGAGCCAGATCCGCTCCATAATGGTCTTTCCCTCTCTCAAATTTGCCTGATGTCCCGGATTGATTCCGGGTTTTCCGCGCCTTGGTCGCATTATTCTTGGCCGCGGTATTTCAGGCAGTATTGAGCGATGCCGCGGCCAATGGCAAGCCGCTGCGCGCTATCGACGCATTGGGAGATCGGAGGGGGGGACGCTCAGCTAGCCGGCAGGCTTGGCGTCAGCCTTGGGCTTCGCGTCAGCTTTGGGCTTGTCCGCGGCTTTCGGCTTCGCGGCCGGCTTTGCCGCCACCGGCTTGCCGGGCTTTGCGGCGGCCGGCTTGTCCGCCGCCGGCTTCGCAGCTGCGGCATCCGGCTTGGCGTTGGCGTGACGCACCGGCTTGGCCGACGGCTTGGAGGCGCTCTTGGCGTCGCCCTTGGCCTCGCTCTTGGCGTCGTCAGCTGCGTCGGGCTTCTTGCCCGCGACGCGGGTGTGCTTGCCCTTGGCGCGCTTCGCCGGCTGCATCTTCTCGGTGTCGGCGTCGACCGCGGCGATCAACGCGGCGCCGGTCTTGGTCGGCCCGGTATAAACCACGACCGGCTCGGACGCCGCGGCCGGCTGCGCCAGCATGTCGGCCGGCTTGGTCGGCATCGCCGCCTGCAGGCCGGAGGCGAAGAAGCTCGCGCCATTGTCGCCATTGGTGCCGGCGCTTCCGGCGTTGGCGACGGTGTCCTCGCCGTCCTCGTCGCTGGCGGGGCGCTTGTGCTTGGCGCCGCACATCTCCTCGCGCAGGTTCGGCGGGGTGGCATCGATCGGCACCAGATTGTCGACGGTGCCCAGCGAGGGCCGCAGCCATGCCAGCCCGTTGCCGGCGAAGCCGCGATCGAGGAGCTGTGCGGCGCGGATCGCGCGCATGCGGCCCGACGAGGCGCCGAGCACCACGGCGATCAGCCGCTTGCCGTCACGCGTCGCCGACGCCACCAGATTGTAGCCGGAGGCGCAGATGAAGCCGGTCTTGAAGCCGTCGGCGCCGGGATAGCGGCCGATCAGCTTGTTGAAGTTCTGGGTGACGCGGCGGCCGAAGCGGATCGAGGGGATGTGGACGAAATACTCGTATTCCGGCAGGTCGCGAATGATGGCGCGGGCGAGGATCGCCATGTCGCGCGCCGAGGTGATCTGGCCGTCGGCGGGCAGGCCGTTCGGGTTGACGTAGCTCGTCTGCGTCATGCCGAGCTTCTGCGCGGTCTGGTTCATCATTCCGGCAAAGCCGTCGATCGAACCGCCGACGCCTTCGGCCAGCACCACCGCCATGTCATTGGCCGACTTCACCAGCATCATCTTCAGCGCGTTGTCGACGGTGACCTGGGTGCCGGGCCGGAAGCCCATCTTCGAGGGCGATTGCGACGATGCGGTCGGCGACACCGTGAGCAGCGTGTCGAGCGACACCCGGCCGTCCTTGACCGCCTTCAGCGTGACATAGGCCGTCATCAGCTTGCTGAGCGAAGCCGGATACCACGGCATCGTCGCGTTGTCGGCTTGCAGCACCTTGCCGGTATCGGCCTCGACCACCAGCAGCGCCTCGGCGCGCGCCATCTGCGGCGTTGCGATCGCGAGCATCGCGACGGCGAGAATCCATTTCAACGACGGGCGCAGCGGGCGAGGAAATTGCACGAGTCCGGTTCCGGTCCTTTGAGACCCGCCTTCTGGGAAGAGGAGGTCTTGCGATGTGACGTACGGGTTTCAAGCGTGTCCGGCGCCGCGTTGCGGCGATGCAAACCTATACCGGCTTGCCAGCAGAGAACAGAGGCCGGCCGATTATATCGTGGACGAAATCGGCTGAATTTCGGCAGCCGCCTCAATTGGAAAGGCCGATTTATGGCGTCTCGATGCTGGTGCGCGCCTGCTCCTGCACCATGAACTGGGCACGCGCGAGATCGGCAAAACGCCCGCCTTTCGCGACCAGTTCATCGAAAGTTCCGCTTTCGATCACCCGTCCCTGGTCGAACAGCAGGATGCGTGTGGCGTGACGGATGGTCGAGAGGCGGTGCGCGATCACGAATGTGGTGCGGCCCTTCATCACTTCGTCGAGAGCAGCGTTGACCTTGGCCTCGGTGACCGCGTCGAGCGCGCTGGTGGCCTCGTCGAGGATCAGGATCGGTGGATCCTTCAGCAGCGCCCGCGCGATCGACAGCCGCTGGCGCTCGCCGCCGGACAGCATGCGGCCGCGTTCGCCGGCATGGGTGTCGAACTTCTTCTCGCTGCGCTCGATGAAATCCAGCGCCTGGGCGCGGGCCGCGGCGGCGCGCAGTTCCTCATCGGTCGCGTCCGGCTTGCCGACACGGAGGTTGTCAGCGAGCGAACGGTTGAACAGCAGCGCTTCCTGAAACACCACGCCGATGTTCCGCCGCAGCGCCGTCAGCTTCATCGCGCGGATGTCCATACCGTCGATCTTGATGATGCCGGATTGCGGATCGAACGCGCGATGCAACAGCGCGATCGCGGTCGACTTGCCGGCGCCGGTCGAGCCGACCAGCGCGATGGTCTGGCCCGGCAATGCGGTGAAGCTGAGATCCTCGATCGCCGGCCGCTTGCCGTCATAGGAGAACGAGACGTCGTTGAATTCGACAAGGCCCGACAGCCGTCCGGGGTCGATCGCGCCGGGCCGGTCGCGCACCGCCGGCACCGCATCGAGCACGTCGAAGAACTCCTGCAACCGCGGCGCCTCCATGAACACATTGTTGATGAAGCTCACCACCTGTTCGAGCTTCTGGATCAGCATGGTGGCGAACGAGACGAACATCACGATCTCGCCGACCGTGGTCAGTCCCTCGTTGTGCAGCGCGATGCCGACGGTGAAGATCGCGAGCACCGTGATGGTGGTCGAGGCGCGCGTGATCACGGTGACCAGCGCCCACCATGACAGCACCGGCATCTGCACCGCGAGCAGCTTGTCGGCGACGTAGCGCAGGCCCTGCACCTCGGAATCGATCCGCACGAAGCTCTGCACCAGCGCGACATTGCCGAGCGCGTCGGAGGCGCGCGTCGAGAGGTCGCTGTAATAGGCCTCGACCTCGCTCTGCATGCCGTAGGTCTTGCGCACCACCAGCGTGGTCAGCACCGTGAACACGACGCAGAGCGCGAACAGCAGGATGGCGAGCCGCCAGTTGATGTAGAGCGCGAGCGGCAGCAACACGATCAGCGACATGATCGCGGCGAAATGCTCGCGGAAGAAGCCGAGCCAAAGTCGCCACAGCGCGTCGGTGCCGTTCAGCATCACCTTCATCAACCGCCCCGAATGGGTGCCGGAGTGGAAGGTCAGTGGCAGCTGCAGGATGTGTTCGAAATAGCTCGTCAGCACCGCCTGGCGCTGGCGATGCGCGAGCCGGTCCGCCTGCAGCGCGACGATGGCGCTGCAGCCGATCGTGAACAGGCCGAACGCGGCCCACGCCGCGAGCAGCGGCCAGGCGGAGTTCGTCGCGAACAGGCCGGTGACCGGGCGTCCCGACAGCACGTCGACAATCTTGCCGAACAGCACGGGTTCGGCGAACTGCGCGCCGGCGAGCAGCATGTTGGCGACAGCGAGGATCCAGCCGAGCCGCGCTTCCTTGCCGAGCAATTCGAGAACGCGGGTATAGAGGCGAAGCATGGACATGCCGGCGGGACTCTCGAACAATGGGCGCCAGGCCATTGTAAGCCGGGATGGTTACGGAGAACCACCCACTTTCCTTGTTCGGTCCACACACTCCGACGTCATCCTGTGAGGAGCCTGCGAACAAATGCAGTTCGTCATTGCGAGGAGCGACAGCGACGAAGCAATCCATTTCTCCGCGCGGGGCGAGATGGATTGCTTCGCGGAGCCTGTCATCCGGCGGCGCTATGCGCCGACCGGGTGGCTCGCAATGACGTGGATAGGGTGATGCCTCAATTCACCAGCCGGCCGTCGATCGGCGGCAGGAATTGGTCGTCGAAGATGTCGGCTGCGTGCGGCCGCTTCAGGAATTTGCCGTCCTCGGCAAGCTGGTCGACCGAGCGCTCGAAGCGCTCCACTTCGATGCCGCCGATGCCGTTGCGTTTCACCTCGGCGGTCAGGATATTGTCGCGGATGATGGCGGATAGCCGCTCGAGCTCCAGGTCGCGTGACCCGCCATCCATCCGGTTCACCACCTCGCCGGCGGCGCGAGCCGGGTCCTTGATGACGAGGTTGGTGCCGCCGATCACCGCGCGGACGAACCGCTTGACCGTATCCGGCTTCGCGCCGGCGAGGCGCGGGCTGGCGATCACGGCAAAGCCATAGGCTTCGCAGCCATAGTCTGCGAAGCGCAGCACCGCGAGATCATCGGCGGGCACGCCGCGATCGCGCAGATTGATCGCCGAGAGATAGGAGAACCCGGTGACGGCATCGACCTGGCCGGCGGAGAGCATCGGCTCGCGCACCGCTGCGCTGATCGTATTCTGCTTCACGCTCGAGAGCTTGATGCCGTTCTGCTTCGCGATCGCGGGCCACAGCCGGATCGAGAGATCGCTCTCCGCGACGCCGAGGCTCTTGCCTTCCATATCGGTCAGCGTCTTGATGCCACGGCTCTTGCGGGCAACGATCGCGTAGGGCGCCCTGTTGAACAGCACGAACACCGCCTTGACGGGGACGGCGCCTGGCTTGTCGCGGAAGCGGATCAGCGCATTGATGTCGACGACGGCGAAATCGCTCGCGCCGTCGGCGACACGTGCGATCGCGTCCGCCGAACTGGTGGCAATGTTGGTGCCGACCGCAAGGCCTTCGGCGCTGAACAGGCCGCCGGCCGCTGCCATCACGAATGGGGCCGCGGCGGCATCGAGCGGCCGGTCGAGCGTCAACTGGACGGTGAGCGGCTGTGGTGCATCGCCGGCGTGCAGCGGCGTGACGGCCGGCCATGCCCCGCCCGAGACGCCGATCACGACGGCCAGTATCCAGCGGAGAATGGTGATCCGAGTTACCTGCATCCTACCGTCCGGGAGGCGAGACAAAGTGCCGCGCCGGCTGCGCCTGCTTTGGGACACCGAATGCGCCAGGCAGGCGTGCATATCAAGCGTCAATTTCAAGCGTTATTTGCCTGCATTCTGCCCCCGCCAAGGTGAACGTCCGATGACTGCCTCGCGTTAACCCTGGGTTGTTCAGCTTGCGTTCGGTTTCGGGAACCTAATCTGGAGGGAGTGGTTAGCTAACCATGGCCCGTCGGGCCGGCTTCCACAAAGGATGACTGCAATGTTTGCGCGAAAAGGTGTTTTTTCGTCTGTTGGCCGCGCAGCCACATTGGCAACGGTTGCCGCGGTGGCGTTGACGGCCGTTGAGCCGACGATGGCTTTCGCAGGCTCTGCTCCGGCAGGCAAGGCGGCTGCAATGACCGCATCACACGGTACGAGCGGTGCGACCGATATCAGCGCGCGGCGCCGTTACTATCGTGGTGGCGGCGGTGGCGCGGCCGCAGCGGCAGCGTTTGCCGGAATCGTCGGCACCGGGCTGGCGATCGCAGCGGCGCAGAGCCGTCGCGACTATTACGACTCCTACGCCTATTCCGGCGGTCCCGGCTACTACGGCGGTCCCGCCTACTACGGTGGCGGCCCGGTCTATTACGGTGCTGGACCGTACTATGGTTACCACCGCTACTACGGGCGCCGCTCGCAACTGCCCTTTACGCCGTACTGATCTGGATCGACGGTTCTCGGAACTGTCACAAAGCATCGAATCCACCGGCCTCGGGGCCGGTGGATTTTTTTGTCGTCACGCGCGCCGTTAACACGCTGGCGACGCGTTTCGACTAGGCTCGAAGGATGAGTGATTCGATCGAACGGCTTTATGATGCGGTGATCGCGGCCAAGGATCTTGATCCGGCCACGTCGCGCACCGCACGGCTGTTTCAGCGCGGGCCGGCCAAGATGGCCAAGAAGCTCGCCGAGGAAGCGGTCGAAGTCGTGATCGACGCCGTCAGCGGCAATTCGGACGCCGTCGTTCGCGAGAGCGCGGACCTGCTCTACAATCTCACGGTCCTGTGGGCGTCGGCCGGCGTCAAGCCGGAGCATGTCTGGCGCGAGATGGAGCGCCGCGAGCGGCTGCTCGGGATCGCCGAGAAGCTGCCGAAGTCGCCGGTCAAGGTCTCCAAGAACCTGTCCAAGACCGCGCCCGTCCCGGTGGTTCGGCGTCGAATTGTCGCGCTGGAGAACCGGCTGCGCAAACGGCAGCCGTAAATCGCCGCAAATCTGCCCACTCCCGGCATGGACAAATCCGCTCCATGATGGTTCATCGCGCCCATGTTGAAACGGATTTACGACTGGTGCGTCGAGGCGGCCGACAAGCCCTACGCACTCTGGATTCTCGCGGCCGTCGCCTTCGCCGAGAGCTCCTTCTTCCCGATCCCGCCCGATATCATGCTGCTGCCGATGTCGCTGGCTCGGCCGAAGCGGGCATGGTGGTTCGCGGCCGTCTGCACCGTCGCCTCGGTCGCCGGCGGCGTGCTCGGCTATGCGATCGGCGCGCTGCTCTATGACTCGCTCGGGCAGTGGCTGATCCATCTCTACGGCCTCTCCGACAAGGTCGATGCGTTCCGCGCCTCCTACGCCGAATGGGGCGCCGTGATCATCCTGGTGAAGGGATTGACGCCGATCCCCTACAAGCTGGTGACCATCACCTCGGGCTTTGCCGGCTACAACATCTGGCTGTTCATCCTGTGCTCGATCGTCGCACGCGGCGGCCGCTTCTTCTTCGTCGCGGTGCTGCTCAACCGCTACGGCGATGTCATCCGCGCCGAGCTCGAGAAGCGGCTCGGCCTGTGGGTCGCACTTGGCGCGATCGTGCTGGTGCTGGGCTTCGTTGTCGCATTCAAGCTGATCTGAAGCATTTTCGAGCGAAGTGGACCCCGGCTCGCGTGAAGAAAACGCGTCAAAATGACTAGCCGCTTGCGCCTTTGCCCGCCGATGGCTTCGGGTTACGCTCGCCGCGATGGCTGACAGAACCAGGGATTGGCTCGTTCCCTCCGCAACGTCGCGCGTCGTGCTGGCGAGCCTTGCGCTGCCGATGATGCTGGCGACGATCGACCGCGGCTGGGCGCAGGTAGCGCCGCCGGCGCCCGGGGTCCAGTCGCCGGCGCAGCAACCCGTCGAGCCTCAGCAGCAGATGGAGTTGCCGCCCGCGCCGGTCGAGCGCGAGAATCCCGGGCTGCTCAACGAAATCGGAAAACTGTTCGAGAAGTCGAAATTGGCGCTGCCGCCGTTGAAGAGCCCGAGCGAGACCTTCAACGATTTGTCGAACCTGGCGCGCCCCTCGACGATGGTGACCGGGCGCGCGGCCTGCGCGGTGGCCGCCAACGGGGCGCCCGACTGCAAGATCGGCGCCGACCGGCTGTGCCAGAGCAACGGCTACAAGGAAGGCAAGGGCATCGACATCAGCACCACGGAGAAATGCTCTCCGCTGGTCTATTTGCCGGGCCACAAGCGCGGCCCGAACGATTGCAGGGCAGAAAATTTCGTGACACGGGCGGTGTGCCAATAAGCTGGTCCGAAACCGCGTCTGGGATGCCAAACGCCTGAGAAAATCACGTTGTCTGGATGAGGTTTTGTCATCCTTATTGCAGCGCCGTAACGCAATACTTGACAGTGGAAAGATTGCCTTGTTGGTATGACGCTCAGCATTCGAGAGCAACCAGCTTGAGGATCCGCCGCCAATGTCCATGCCTGCTCTGTTCAAGGGCCGCCTGTCTCTTCCCGTGATCGGGGCGCCGCTGTTCATCATCTCCGTGCCCGACCTCGTCATCGCGCAGTGCAAGGCCGGCGTGGTCGGCTCGTTTCCGGCGCTGAACGCGCGGCCGCCGGAGCTGCTCGACGAATGGCTGTACCGCATCAAGGAAGAACTCGCCGCCTACGACAAGGCGCATCCGGAGCGACCGTCGGCGCCGTTCGCGGTCAACCAGATCGTGCACAAGTCGAACAACCGGCTCGATCACGACATGGCGCTTTGCGAGAAGCACAAGGTGCCGATGATCATCTCCTCGCTCGGCGCGCGCGAGGAGCTCAACCAGGCCGTCCACGGCTGGGGCGGCATCGTGTTCCACGACGTCATCAATCAGAAGTTCGCGCACAAGGCGATCGAGAAGGGCGCCGATGGCCTGATCTTGGTCGCGGCCGGCGCCGGCGGTCATGCCGGCACGCTCTCGCCGTTCCCGTTCGTGTCGGAGACGCGGCAGTGGTTCGACGGGCCGATCGCGCTGTCTGGCACCATCGCCAACGGCCGCGCCATTCGCGCCGCGCGCATCATCGGCGCCGACTTCGCCTATATCGGCTCCGCCTTCATCGCCACCAAGGAGGCGAATGCGGTCGAGGGCTACAAGAGCATGATCACCAATTCGTCCGCCGAGGACATCGTCTACTCCAATCTGTTCACCGGCGTGCATGGCAACTACCTGAAGCCGTCGATTGTCGCGGCTGGCATGGACCCTGAGAACCTGCCGACATCTGATCCTTCGAAGATGAGCTTCGGCACCGACTCGTCGGGCGAGCGCGCCAAGCCGAAGGCCTGGAAGGAGATCTGGGGTTCTGGTCAGGGTGTCGGCAGCATCTCCAGGGTGGTGCCGGCGGGCGAGCTGATCGCCCGGTTCAAGAAGGAGTACGACGAAGCGGTTGATCCGGCGCTTTGATGGACCCGATCTTCAGGGTTGACGGCGACCGCGTCGTCACCAGTCCCGATGCCGCGGGTCCCTGGGACCCGCGGATGCAGCATGGCTCCGCGCCGGCGTCGCTGGTGGTGTGGGCGGCCGAAGCGATCCCCACGCCGGTGCCAATGCGGATCGCGCGCGTCACCATCGATCTGATGCGTCCGGTGCCGGTGGCGCCGCTGACAGTGCAAAGCGAGATCCTGCGCGATGGCCGCAAGATCCAGCTCTGCGGCGTCAGGCTGCTCGCCGACGGTGTGGTCGTGGTCTCGGCCAGCGTGCTGAAGATCAAGCAGCAGACCGCCGAGCTGCCGCCTGACATCGCGGCGCTTCCGGTCGAACTGCCGGGCCCCGACGAAAGTATGGTCGAGCCGGGTAATCTCGCGAACAGCCCGTTCGTGAAATGCATCTCGATGCGGGCCGCGCGTGGCCGCTTCGTCGTGATGGGACCTGGCGCGATCTGGTTCCGGGTCGATCGGCCGTTGATCGCGGGCGCCGCCGTGTCGCAGGCGATGCGGGCGGTGGTCGCCTCGGATTTTTCCAACGGCGTCTCGCCGGCGCTCGATTTCAACCAATGGACCTTCATCAACGCCGACCTCACGGTGAGCCTGGCGCGGGAGCCGGTCGGCGACTGGGTCCTGCTCGACAGCGAGTCCTGGATCGGGCCTGACGGCGCTGGGCTGGCGATGTCGCGGCTTGCTGACCAGCATGGCTATTTCGGCCGGACGGTGCAGAGCCTGGTGATCGAGCGGCGCTAAGGCGGGCCGGCGTCGCTTGGGGCTGACCATCCCGGCCCCTTCTCAGATCGGGCGACGCAGCATTTTCGGAATATTAGAAATGTATCCTTGATTTGCCCGACGCGTCAAGTCGTCGTGTCGAAGGCCGACCGCCGCCGGCTGCTTTGCATGGGGTTGTTTTCGATATTTGGCGGCGCGGCCGCGATGGGGCCCCATCCGCCGTCAGCGATCGTCCTGCGGCTTCGGGGTCCAAGCGGCTGCCCTTGCGGCAAAAATAACTGCGCTTTCAGGGAACGGTTGGTGGCACCAGCGAGTTTCGCTCCGGTTAGGGGGCCCCATGACGCGTATCGATCCCGCCGCCGGCCTCGTGGCTTTCGCCGCCCGGCGGCTTCTTGATGCCGCGTCTGGCGCCACCGCCCCTCAGCTTGAGGGGCCGGCGCAATGAGGCCCGGTCCGTCCTCCGAACGCGCGGTCATCCTCGCCGCGAACGAGCGGGACGCCGTGAAGACCGCCCATCTGATCAAGGAAGCCGGCTACTACGCCAACATCTGCGGCGACCTCGCCGAGCTCGAGCGCCAGGTCGCAAGCGGTGCGGGTCTTGCCATCATCGCCGACGAGGCGATCGGAAGCGCCGACCTCACCGGCTTGACGCGCTGGCTGAACGAGCAGCCGTCATGGTCGGATTTCCCCATCGTGTTGATGAGCGAGGGCGGCGGACCGGAGCGCAATCCGGAAGCGGTAAGGCTCGGCCGCGTGCTCGGCAACGTCACCTTCGTCGAGCGGCCATTTCATCCAACCACGCTGGTCAGCCTGGTGGCCGCGGCGGTGCGCGGCCGCCGCCGCCAATACCAGACCCGCCAGATCCTCGAGGATCTGACCGAAAACGAAGACCTGTTGCAGACCGCGCTCAATGCCGGTCATCTCGGCGCGCTCGAGGTCCAGTTGCCAAGTATGGAGCTCGAGGCGTCGCCGACCTGCAAGACCTTCTTCGGGCGCAAGTCCGGTGATCCCTTCACCTACCAGGACCTGCTGGATGCGGTGCATCCCGACGACCGCGCCCGCCGCGGCGAGATCGTCGCGCAGACGCTGCGCAGCGGCGCGGATTACCGGATCGAATATCGCAACATCTGGCCCGACGGCACCCAGCACTGGGTCGACGTCCGCGCCCGTGCGGTGCGCCGGCCGGACGGCGGCATCCGTTCGCTGGTCGGGGTCTGCTCCGATATCACCGCGCGCAAGACCGCGGAGATCGAGCGCGAGGCGCTGCTGGCGCAGCTTGCCGCCGAACGCACCGCGCTTGCCGAGCTCACCGCGACGCTGGAGCAGCGGGTCGAGCAGCGCACCGCCGACTTGATGAAGGAGGTCGCCGCGCGCGAACGGGCGCAGGAGCAGCTTCGCCATGCCCAGAAGATGGAGGCGATCGGCCAGCTCACCGGCGGCGTCGCGCATGACTTCAACAATCTCCTGATGGCGGTGATGGGCAATCTCGATCTGCTGCGCAAGCGGATGCCGGAGGACCCGCGCCTGCAACGGCTGATCGACGGTGCGCTGCAGGGCGCCGAGCGTGGCGCATCGCTGACGCAGCGGCTGCTCGCTTTTGCGCGGCAGCAGGATCTGCGTGCGGTACCGGTCGATCTCGGCGCGCTGGTGCGCGACATGAGCAATCTCCTGGAGCGCTCGCTCGGACCGCGCATCGCGCTGCGGCTCGACATTCCGGAGGGGCTGCCGCCGGCCTGCGTCGATACCAACCAGCTCGAGCTTGCGATCCTCAATCTTGCGATCAACGCGCGCGACGCGATGCCGGATGGCGGCACCATCGAGATCCGGCTCGCGGCCTGGCAGGCGAGGAACGAGCAAGTCAGGAACGATACGGCGCTGCGGCCGGGCAATTACCTGAAACTGTCGGTCATCGACAGCGGCACCGGGATGTCGCCGGACGTGCTGAAGCGGGCGATCGAGCCGTTCTTCTCGTCCAAGCCGGTGGGCAAGGGGACCGGGCTCGGCCTGTCGATGGTACATGGGCTCGCGGTGCAGCTCGGCGGAACGCTGCAGCTGTCGAGTGCGGTCGGCAAGGGCACCTCGGCGGTGCTGGTGCTGCCGGTCGCGACCGCCGCGCCGGAAGCCGAGAGCCCGGCGCCCGCGGCGCGGCCGGTCAGGCGGTCGGCGGTGATCCTGCTCGTCGACGACGATCCGCTGATCGCGATGTCCACCATGGAGATGCTGGAGGATCTCGGCCATCGCGTGATCGGCGCCAGTTCCGGGCCGCACGCGCTCGATATCCTGAAGAGCGACCAGGAGATCGACCTGATGATGACCGATCATGTGATGCCCGGCATGACCGGCATGGAACTCGTCGCGGCCTCGCGCGAATTGCGGCCGCAACTCCTTGTCCTTCTCGCCACCGGCTATGCCGAATTGCCCGACGGCTTCCAGGTCGACCTGCCGCGGCTGGCCAAGCCCTACCACCAGGATCAACTGCGCGAACGGTTGGATCAGCTGCTCGGGCAGGGGGGCGCGGCCATCGCCGGCGCCGTTCTGACACCGTCACCCTAAGGAGCCGCGCTTGCGCGGCGTCTCGAAGGGCAACGGCTCGGCTTTGGCCGCAAGCGGAAAGAGGCGTGCTGAAACATCCGGACCGTGCATCCTTCGAGACAGCCGCTACGCGGCTTCCTCAGGACGACGGTGAACGGGCGCGCTCGACGTCATTGCCTCACCCCACCATGCGGTCGCGACCAGTCCAGAATCGCGCCTTCAGCACTTTCTTGTCGACCTTGCCGACGCCGGTCATCGGCAGCTCCTTGACGAACTGGATCTGCTTCGGCGCATGCGCCGAGCCCTTCTTCGCCTTCACCAGCCCGATCAGTTCGTCCGCGTCCGGCACAGCGCCCGCGCGCGCCACCACGATGGCGGTGACGGCCTCGCCCCATTTGTCGTCGGGCACGCCAACCACGGCGACCATCGCCACATCGGCGTGCTGCGACAGCACGTCTTCGACCTCGCGCGGGAAAATGTTGAAGCCGCCGGAGACGATCA
>CALRXG020000093.1:0-17020 GCA_943372075.1 Bordetella parapertussis
GGTGACGCTGGGCGCGGTTTTCCTCGCGGTGACCGGCGGCGAGGCGTTGTATGCCGATCTCGGGCATTTCGGCCGCAAGCCGATCCAATCCGGCTGGCTGTTCTTCGTGCTGCCCTCGCTGCTGCTGAACTATTTCGGGCAGGGCGCGCTGGTGCTGTCCGATCCCGCGGCGATCGAGAATTCGTTCTACCGCATGGTGCCCGACGTGCTGCTGCTGCCGCTGGTCGGGCTTGCCACCGCCGCGACCGTGATCGCAAGCCAGGCAGTCATCACCGGCGCCTATTCGTTGATCAGCCAGGCGGTGCAACTCGGGCTCCTGCCGCGCTTCGAGGTCCGTTACACCTCGGAGACCCATGCCGGGCAGATCTATCTGCCGCGGGTCAACCGGCTGCTGCTGGTCGGCGTGTTGCTGCTGGTGCTGTTGTTCCGCACTTCAAGTGGACTCGCTTCGGCCTACGGCATCGCGGTCTCCACCACCATGGTCGCTGATGGCATCATGGGATTCATCGTGATCTGGAAGCTGTGGAACTGGCGCGCGGCCTCGGCGGCGGCGCTGATCCTGCCGTTCGTGATCGTCGACATGACCTTCTTCAGCGCCAATCTCCTGAAGCTGCTGGAGGGCGCCTGGGTGCCGCTGCTGTTCGGCATCGTGATGGCGACGATGATCTGGACCTGGCGTCGCGGCGCCGCGATCCTGATCGCCAAGACCCGCCGCACCGAGGTGCCGCTGCGTGATCTGATCCACAGCCTGGAGAAACGGCCGCCGCACATCGTCAAGGGCACCGCGGTGTTCCTGACCAGCGATCCGAGCTTCGTGCCGACCGCGCTGCTGCACAACCTCAAGCACAACAAGGTGTTACACGAGCACAATGTGATCCTGACCATCGAGACCGCGCCGACGCCGCGCGTCGATCTGTCGGAGCGCGTCAACATGGAGAAGATCAGCGACAAGTTCACCGCGGTCCGGCTGCGCTTCGGCTACATGGAATCGCCGAACGTGCCGAAAGCGCTGGCGGTCGCACGCAAGCTCGGCTGGCAGTTCGACATCATGGCGACCTCGTTCTTCGTGTCGCGCCGTTCGCTGAAGCCGTCGGCTCAGTCGGGCATGCCGCAGTGGCAGGACCACCTGTTCATCGCGATGAGCCGGTCTGCCAACGATGCGACCGACTATTTTCAGATCCCAACCGGCCGGGTGGTTGAAGTCGGTACCCAGGTAACTATTTGAATAAGCATTAGGATTCCCGAGTTGAAAAGTCGTGATCTATGCGTGATACGCATAGTGGAGGCCTGAATCCGTGCTAACCTATGCATTCCTGCCGGGAGTATAGGCCTGCGGTCCGGCGTTGTGCAGTGCGGCAGAAGATAGAGGCGCATCCTCCCATGTCATCCGAGAGTGCGGTCACCGCGGCGGAAACGCCCGCGGCCAACGGCCATGGCGAGGCGCATTCGACCGCCACCTTCAAGGCGTTGATGCTTGGCAGCATCGGTGTGGTCTACGGCGACATCGGCACCAGCCCGCTCTACGCATTTCGCGAAGCCGTCGTGGCCGCCTCTGGCGGCGAGGGCGGTGTAACCACGCACGCCGTGCTCGGTGTGCTCTCGCTGATCCTGTGGGCGTTGATCGTCGTGGTCACGCTGAAATATGTCGTGATCCTGCTGCGCGCCGACAACAATGGCGAAGGCGGCACGCTGGCGCTGATGGCGCTGGCGCAGCGCGCGGCCACCAAAGGCGCCGGCGCGATCGTGCTGCTCGGCATCATCAGCGGTGCGCTGTTCTATGGCGATGCCGTCATCACGCCGGCACTCTCGGTGCTGTCGGCGATCGAGGGCATCAAGCTCGTCACGTCGACCTTCGATCCCTATGTCGTTCCCCTCACTGTGATCATCCTCGTCGGGTTGTTCTCGGTGCAGTCACGCGGCACCGCGCGGGTCGCGGCGTTCTTCGGGCCGGTGATGTGCGTGTGGTTCGCCGTGATCGCGATCGCGGCGTTGCCGCAGATCGTGCGACATCCCGAGGTGCTGTACGCGCTCAACCCGGTGCTTGCGGTGTCGTTCATGCTGCATCACGGCGTGATCGGCTTCATCACGCTCGGTGCGGTGTTCCTCGCCGTGACCGGTGCCGAGGCGCTTTATGCCGATCTCGGCCATTTCGGCAAACGCCCGATCCAGACCGCGTGGCTGTTCATCGTGCTGCCGTCGCTGGCGCTGAACTATCTGGGGCAGGGCGCGCTAGTGATCGGCGATCCCAGGGGAATCGAGAACCCGTTCTTCCTGATGTTTCCGGATTGGGCGCTGATTCCGATGGTTGCGCTCGCGACGGCCGCGACGGTGATCGCGAGCCAGGCGGTCATCACCGGCGCATATTCGTTGACCCGGCAGGCGATCCAGCTCGGCCTGCTGCCCCGGTTCGAGATCCGCCACACTTCGGAAGCGCATTCCGGGCAGATCTATATGCCGCGCATCAACCGCTTCCTGTTCATCGCGGTGATCGTGCTGGTGCTGATGTTCCGCTCGTCGAGCGCGCTGGCGTCGGCCTACGGCATCTCGGTGACCGGCACCATGGTGGTGACGGCGATGATGGGCTTCGTAGTGATCTGGCGGGTGTGGAAATGGTCACCGATCGCGGCTGCCGCGCTGGTCGCGCCGTTCCTGTTCCTGGACATCACCTTCCTGGCCGCCAACCTTCTCAAGGTGTTCGAGGGCGGTTGGGTGCCGCTCTTGCTTGGCGGGGCGATGATCGTGGTGATGTACACTTGGCGGCGCGGCAGCCGGCTGTTGTTCGAGAAATCGCGCAAGCTGGAATTTCCACTCGCCGATCTGGTCGCGATGCTGGAGAAGCGGCCGCCGCAGCGGGTCTCCGGCACCGCGGTGTTCCTGACCAGCGATCCCGTCAGCGCGCCGACCGCGCTGATGCACAGCCTCAAGCACTACAAGGTGCTGCACGAAAAGAACGTCATCCTGACCATCGAAACCGCACAGACGCCGCGCATCGACCCGGCGGAGCGGGTCCGGATGGAGCAGCTGACCGAGACCTTCTCCAAGGTGACGCTGAAGTTCGGCTTCATGGAGCAACCCAACGTGCCGAAAACGCTGGCGATCGCCCGCAAGCTCGGTTGGCAGTTCGACATCATGTCAACATCGTTCTTCCTGTCCCGCCGCGCGTTGAAGCCGGCGGCGCATTCGGGCATGCCGAGCTGGCAGGACCACCTGTTCATCGCGCTGAGCCGCTCGTCGAACGATGCCACCGACTATTTCCAGATCCCGACCGGGCGGGTGGTCGAGGTCGGCACGCAGGTGACGATCTAGGCGCGCTGGGGCTCACGTCCAGCAAGTCACGTAACCCGTTTCGGGCGCTTGATTTTCTCTGCGCGAGAGGCGACTTTGCGCGCCGGACCGGCGAGCCAGGTGGCGCTCGCCAATCGGATAGTCGGGAGGATATTTCCGTGGCGGATCACAAGGTGGAAGATTTGTTTCCGGACGAGGTGTCGAAGGGCATAGCGGAAGGCCGCTACCTCCTGGTCGACGTTCGCGAACCCAACGAGGTCGCAGTCGAGGCCTATCCCGACGGCGTCGTGGTGCCGCTGTCGACGTTCGATCCGTCAGCGATTCCCGATCCGAAAGGAAAGCAGGTGGTGTTCGCCTGCCGCTCCGGCAAGCGCTCAGTGACGGCCTCGCTGGCCGCGCAGGCTGCGGGCTTGCCCTACGACAAGCATCTGGCGGGCGGAATCATCGGCTGGAAGGCGGCGGGATTGCCCACCAAGACCGGCGGCTGATCCCCGACATGACCTCCATGAACAAGGTCTTCGCGGACCTTCCCGTCACCATTTTCGAGGCGATGTCGCAGGCCGCGCGCGACAACAACGCCATCAATCTCGGACAGGGTTTTCCCGACGATCCCGGACCGGAGGACATCCGCCGCGCTGCCGCGGACGCGTCCGTCAACGGCTACAACCAGTATCCGTCGATGATGGGCATCCCGGAGCTGCGTCAGGCGATCGCTTCGCATTACGGCCACTGGCACGGGCTCAAGCTCGATCCGATGACCGAGGTGATGGTCACCTCCGGCGGCACCGAGGCGCTGACCTCCTCGATCCTCTCGGTGGTCGAGCCGGGCGACGAGGTGGTGTGCTTCCAGCCGGTCTATGATTCCTATCTGCCGATCATCCGCCAGGCCGGCGGCATTCCGCGGCTGTTGCGGCTCGAACCGCCGGAGTGGCGGCTCAACGAGGAGATGCTGCGCAGCGTCTTCAATCACAAGACCAAGGCGGTGCTGTTCAACAATCCGCTCAACCCGGCGGCGGTGGTCTATCCGCGCGAGGACCTCGAGCTGCTGGCGCGGTACTGCCAGGAATTCGATGTCGTCGCGATCTGCGACGAGGTCTGGGAGCACGTCGTGTTCGACGGCCGCGAGCACATCCCGCTGATCACGATCCCCGGAATGCGCGACCGCACCATCAAGGTCGGCAGCGCCGGCAAGATCTTCTCGCTGACGGGATGGAAGATCGGCTTCGTCTGCGCCGCGCCGCCGTTGCTGCGGGTTGCGGCCAAGGTGCACCAATTCCTCACCTTCACGACGGCGCCCAATCTGCAAGCCGCAGTCGCCTACGGCCTCAACAAGCCGGACGACTACTTCATCGACATGCGCAAGGACATGGCGCGAAGCCGTGACCGCTTGACCCGGGGGCTCGAAAGCATCGGCTTTCCCGTGCTGAAGTCGCAGGGCACTTACTTCCTCACGGTCGACCTGTCGCCGCTCGGGCTCAACGAGACCGACGCGGAGTTTTGCTGGAGAATTGTGCAGGATTACAAGGTCGCGGCTATTCCGGTCTCGGCGTTTTACGAGCAGGATGCGGTGACGTCGGTCGTGCGCTTTTGTTTCGCGAAGAAGGACTCGACGCTCGACACCGCATTGGAGCGGTTGTCGGACGCCGTGCATCGCCGCAAGAGGTAAGCAGAATGCAGATGCGGAACCGTCGTCTCGTCAGCTTCGTCGGCGCGGTCGCGGCGGTCCTGCTGGTCTCCGTCTCCGCCGATGCGCAGGAGCGCACGGTCAACTTCTACAATTGGTCGAACTATATGGCGCCGGGAGTCCTCGAGGACTTCACTAAGGAAACCGGCATCAAGGTGGTGTACGATACGTTCGACGCCAATGAGACGCTGGAGACCCGGCTGCTCGCGGGCAAGTCGGGCTATGACGTCGTGGTGCCGACCGGCTACTTCCTGCAGCGCCAGATCACCGCGAAGGTGTTCCTCAAACTCGACAAGTCGAAGCTGCCGAACCTCGCCAATGCGTGGCCGGTGGTGACCGCGCAACTCGCGACCTACGATCCCGGCAACGTCTACGGCGCCAATTACATGTGGGGCACCACCGGCATCGGCTACAACGTCAAGATGGCCGAGAAGATACTCGGGCCCGACGCCAAGATCGACAGCTGGGACATGGTGTTCAAGCCGGAGAACCTCGCCAAGTTCAAGGATTGCGGCGTCCATATGCTGGACTCCGCCGACGACATCCTGCCGGCGGCGCTGAGCTATCTCGGCCTCGATCCGAACTCGACCAAGCAGGCCGACCTCGAGAAGGCCGCCGATCTCGTCATCAAGATCCGGCCCTATGTACGCAAATTCCATTCGTCCGAATATCTCAGCGCGCTGGCCTCCGGCGAGATCTGCTTCGTAGTCGGATGGTCTGGGGACATCATGCAGGCGCGCAGCCGGGCGGCAGAGGCCAAGACCGGCGTCGAGATCGGCTACACGATCCCGAAGGAGGGCGCGCAGATGTTCTTCGACAACCTCGCGATCCCCGCCGATGCCAAGAACGTCACTGAAGCCTATGAGCTGATCAACTACCTCTACAGGCCTGACGTCGCAGCGAAGAACTCGAATTTCCTGTCCTACGCCAACGGCAATCTGGCGAGCCAGAAGCTGATCGATCCGAAGATATTCAACGACAAGAACATCTATCCGGACGAGGCGATGCAGAAGAAGCTGTTCGTGATCTCGGCGCGCGATCCGGCGACGCAGCGCATCATCAACCGGCTATGGACCCGGGTGAAGACGGGGAAGTGACGCACTTCACGCGTCGTGAAGCGAAGTGCCGCTAAGCTACCGCCAGCGGCGGTGCAGCCAGAGCCACTGATCCGGATACTCGCGGACCCAGCCCTCGACGATGTCGGTGATCGCTTGCATCGTGCCCTGGATGTCGATCTCGCCGGATGGGTCGAACACCGGTTTCACTTCCTCGGTGACTTCGCCACGGAAGCGACCGTCGGGCAGGCGGATAATTCTTGTGCCGTGGATCGGGCAATCGATCTGTCGGCGCAGGCGCGCCAGCAGCGGGTTGGCGGTGGTCTTGCGGCCGAAGAAGGTGACGGGAACGCCGTTGGTCAAATACTGATCGACCAGCATCGCGACGTGCTGGCCGTTCTTCAGCGCCTGCGCCAGCTTGAGCGGCGCGTCGCGGCCGGCCGGGACCAGCGTGCCCAAATTGACCGCGCGGATCTTTTCGATGGCGCGATCGGCGGCCTCGATGTTCGGCCGCCGGAACAGGATCGTGGCGTCGAGCCCGTGCGCCGCGGCGGCGATCGGCGACAGCTCCCAGTTGCCGAGATGTGCGGCGAAGAACAGCGCCGGCTTGCCGTCGTCGCGCAGTTCGTCGAACAGCTGCTTGCTGCGCGCCGAGAACTCGACGCGGCCCGGTCTATCGGGATTCGCGGGATCATGGTCCCAGATGCGGTCGATATGCGCGAATTCGGCGCCGATGCGTCCGAGATTGTGCCAGACACCGGTCAGGATCTCCTCGATCTCCTGCGGTGACTTCTCCGGGAAGGCGGCGGTGAGGTTCTCGCGACCGATGCGATCCTCACGCAGCCGGCGGCCGATGAAATGCGCAGCGTGGCCGAAGAATCGTGCGGTCTTCTCCGGGTCGAAGTACCGCGTGGTGCGGAGCAGGCCGGTCGTCAACGCGCCGATGGCGACGTTGGCCACAGGCTTGGCAGCGTCGCGGAGCTGCGCCCTGGTGCGAAGGATCAGGCGTTTCATCGGATGAGGCGAGGGCGCCGCGTTAGGCCGGCTCGCGCGTCAGGATCAGCGAGGCGTTCTGCCCGCCAAATCCGAACGAGTTCGACATCACGGCTGTCACCTTGGCGTCGCGCGCCTTGTTGCCAACCACGTCGAAGGGAATCGCCGGGTCGGGCACCTCGTAATTGATCGTCGGCGGAATCCGCTGATGCTCGAGGGTGAGCAACGAAAAGATCGCTTCGACTGCGCCGGCGGCCGAGATGGTGTGGCCAACCATCGACTTGTTCGACGACACCGGAATGTTCGGCGTGTGCTCGCCGAACACGGCGGCGGTTGCCAGATATTCCATCTTGTCGTTTTCCGGCGTCGAGGTGCCGTGCGCGTTGATGTGATCGATCTGGTGTGGCTCCATGCCCGCGTCGGCAAGCGTCTTCCGCACGCAGCCGATCGCCGGCTTGCCGTCGGGGGCCGAGCGGGTGCGGTGGAAGGAATCGGTGAGTTCGCCGCAGCCGGCGACGACGCCGAGGATGCGTGCGCCGCGCGCCATCGCGGCATCATAGCTTTCCAGCACCAGGGCGCCGGCGCCTTCGGCCATCACGAAGCCGTCGCGATTCTTCGAGAACGGCTTTGAGGCGCCCTGCGGCGGCTCGTTCTGGGTGGAGAGCGCCGACAGCAGCGAGAAGCGCACCAATGCTTCCGGATTGACCGAGCCGTCGGTTGCTATGCACAGCGTCGCATCGGTTTCGCCGCGGCGGATCGCCTCGACGCCGAGCTGGATCGCGGTCGCGCCGGACGCGCAAGCGGTCGAGAGCGAGATCGGCGATCCCTTGGTGCCGAAGGTCTCGGCAAGGCTGAGCGCGACCGAGCCGAAGGTGAAACGCCGGTGGAAGTGGGCGAACTTGCCGCCGCCGCAGGTCGCCAGATAGTCGATGATTCCAAAGTCCTTGGTCGGAACGGCGCGCGCGACTTCGAGCCGTTGCGGCCACTCGGTCTCGATCGGGGCGACCGCCAGAAACAGCGGGCCGGGAAAGTCGCCCTTGCTGCCGATCCCGGATTGCTCCAGCGCCTCTTCGGTCGCGATCTCCGCCAGACGCTGTGACAGGCTGGTCGAGGAGAACGGGTCGACGGTGACGAAATCGACGGCGCCGGCCATCGTGGTCTTCAAACTGTCGAGTGGAAAGCGCGTCACGGTCTTGATGCCGGACTCACCTGCGGTGAGACGCTTCCAGTTGTCGGTCTTGCCGCCGCCGAGCGACGTCACGATTCCCATGCCGGTCACGACAACGATCGGTCGGCCGAATTTATCGCGTGGTGCTGTCATGGTGTCCCCGTCGGTGCTTGCGCCGCACTTGAAACGCGACGAGATTCATCGCGCCCTAGCTGTTCATTTGAGCATGGTCTTTCCGGAAAACCGCTTCGCGCTTTCCGGATCATGCTCTAACTGACGGCCTCGACCAGCGCCATGCCTTCGCCCTGCCAGTGGCCGACCCCCAACACGACAATCTGGGTTGGCGCTTCGGTCTTTTCAACCTCCAGCCCGGTCGGATCGTTCGCCGGGTAGAGCGCGCCGCGTGAGATCGACAAAGCCGCGAGCGCGAGCCCGAGCGGGAATTGCGCCTCCATGGCATGCCCAAAGGTCGTTCCGGTGGCACGCACCGCAAGGCCGGGATGCTCAGCCAGGAATGCACGCTCCTCGGCGGTCGCGGGCTCGGCGCCGGTGGCGCCTGTGATCAGCATGGCGTGGTCATCGCGGATGCCGAGCTGCGGCCACATCGCTCGCAGCGACTTCGTCACCGCGCCCGGCTGCTTGCGCTTGGCAAGGTCGGCGACCACCCTGGTCAGCTTGGCGTACGGCTTCGCGCCGCGGGCCTCGGCATGCTCGCGCGATTCCATCACCAGGAAGGCGCCGGCGGAGCCGATCGCAAAGCCCGGGTTGTTCCTGCGGGCCCAGACCGAGCTATGCCGGTCCTTCAGCGCGAAGTCACCGAACGTATAGAGCATCAGCAGGTCGCCGCGATCGCCATTATGGGCAGCGCCGACCAGCGCAATGTCGCTCTGTCCGGCGCCGATGCGCGCGACTGCGATCCGTGCTGCGTCGATGCTGGAGGCTTCCTCGCCCATGAAGGTGCGCGAGGTCCCGCACACGCCGTGAACGATCGCAATATTGCCGGCAAGCAAATTGGAGAGCTGTGCCAGGAACAGCGTCGGCCGCAGTTCGTTCATCAGCTTTTCGTTGAGGACGGCGGGCGGCAGGTTACCCTGCGCGTCGGCATTCATGATCGCCAGGTCGACATTGAGGTCACGCTCGCCGCCGCCGGCCGCGATGATCATGTCCATCCGCGACAGGATTTCCTGATTGCCTTTGACGCCGGCGGAATCCAGCGCCAGCCCGGCAGCATAGGTGCCGATCCGCTGCCACAGCTCCATCTGGCGCTGATCGCCCTTCTTCGGGATCTGGGCGTCGAAGCTGACGGGGGCGATCGGATGAATCACATATGGCGCGAGACGCTGCTCATCGGCATTGACGCGCCTTTCGCCCAGCGCCTGCCAATGCGTATCCAGCCCCTCGCCAAGCGAGGAGAGCAGGCCTACGCCGGTGATCCAGACTTCCTTCTCAGCCATTGCTCATTGCCTGCATCGGAAAACCGATCTTGCTGGCCATCGCATCCATGTGCACGCGCAAGTCCGGGCTCGGGAACGGGATATGGCGGAAGGTCAGGTCGGCATTGCATTTGAGCTCTTTGCCGACGCGGACCTTCGCCGAGGTCACGGTGAAGCCCGAACCTTCATGTTCGATCTTGGCCTCGATCGTCAGTGTCGAACCGGGGCTGACGAAGCCGCGCATCTTGGCTTCCTTGACCATGGCCAGGAAGGGCATGCGCGCGAACTTGGTCAGACCGAGGATCAGCCAGCCCGAACTCTGCGCCATTGCCTCGGTCAGCAACACACCGGGCATGATCGGGTAACCCGGGAAGTGGCCGGCGAACACCGAGTGACTGTCGGGCGGCACGTCCGCCTCGACGACGATGGTTTTCGCGTCGAGGTCGAGGGCGACGATCCGGTCGATCAGCTGAAAGATTTCGAGCTGCATGATGGGCGATTACGAGCCCGTGCCCGTGCCCGCGTTCTTGGCCGCAACCAACTCGTCGATGCGATCGGCGAGATTCTTCAGCACGAAGTACTGCTCCGTCGTGGCCTTGCCGTCGTTGACTTCCTGGGTCCACTTCTCGAGCGGCATCTTGATGCCGAAGGCCTTGTCGATGGCAAAGGCGATGTCGAGGAAGTCGAGGCTGTCGATCCCGAGATCGTCGATCGCGTGGCTCTCCGGCTTGATCGTGTCGCGCGGGATGTCGCAGGTCTCCGCGATAATGTTGGCGATCTGCTCGAATGTGGAGGACATCATTAAGCCTTTGATATATTGAAGGTAATTCCGGGTCGGCTCAGACGAGGCGGGCGCATTGCCCCGGAATGCCCTATTGCTGCCGCCGGAGTCGTGTGCCCGTATATCGGAGCAGGGCCGTTAGTTCAATGGAGCTTGGCCGGCCAGTCAGAGGCGGTTTTTGGGTAGGGTTCCGGACCGCCTAGTTGCGCGGCATCACCGCAATCTTCGCGCAATCCCGGCGGCCCATCAGCACACAATCCTGGGTCTTGCGCAAATCGGCGATGCTCATGGCGAGCCAGATGCCGATCGCGGTGAGTGCCACGGTGAAAGCGAAAGCGGCGATGTTGGCGAGCATGCGCTGGCGGAAATCGTCCGGCTCCTCGCGCGGTCGCTCATAGCGGGACAGGTCGTTGGCAACGGAAGGGGGGCGGACTGGCCGGATCGGCTCCTCACGCTTGCCGGGCGGCTGCGCCGATGTACGCGGCCGGAATTTGAGCACCACGTGCTCGTCATCCGAGGAGATTGGCCGCTGCGTCTTCACTGGTGTCAGCCCGGTCGCGTCGCCCCTTATGTGTAGCATGTTCGCTGCGCTTCACACCTAAAATCTTCATACGCGCAGAGGTGGTATTCATGCTTCGATCGTGTCGTGGAACCGACTGTAGTCGATCCTGAGGCGGCCGTCTTCCGTCGTGCGCAGGATCTCGACATAGCGATGGCCGATGCGGATGTCGGAATGTTCGTACGATTTTCGCGCATGCACAGTTTGCGCTGCAACGTCGTCATAGCCCGACACGACGACGCCAAGTCCAGCATTGATGGCTTCCAGGTCCGCGGCGTCGAGGCCGTGCAGCGGGCTGTTCTGGTCGATCACGTGAAACAGGGTCCAGCTCAGCGCCAGCGCCGGGCTTTCGCTACGCGTGAGCGGCAACTCGAAGAACCGGCGGTAGGACATGCCTTCCTTGCTGAGGTCGTTCTTGAACAGCCACAACCGCGCGGTGGCGTTGGCGATGATGTTGTGCCGCTCGTTGGCGAGGCGGATCATCAGCGTCCGCTCGCCCTCATGGTTCGAGATCACGGGATTGTCGGCGAACAGCAACCGCGCGCTCGGCCGCGAGAAGCGGGCGAAGATCAACCCCGTCATCAGCGACATCGAGAAGATGCCGGTGAACAACTCGACGGCGGCGATGAAGTGCCCGTAATGCGTCTGCGGATGCATGTCGCCGTAACCGGCGGTCGAAAGTGTTTCGATGCTGAAATAAAGGTAGTCGATGTACTGGCCGCCGGGCACGTTGGCGATCGGGTTGTCGCCGAGCCAATAGAGCAGGGCGAAGACGGCATTGAAGATGATGAACACCAATGCTGCACCGCCAATAAAGGCGGGCCAGGATGCCGTCATGCAGCGATGGCTGATGTCGGCCCAGAAACTGAGCTCCAGCCCCTCGGTCACGACCTCGCGGTTGCCGAGGCGGACCATGCGTGCCTTCGCTCGATCGCTTGCTCTCAAGGCCATCCCGCCGAACCGGCTCTTTCGTCTGCCTGTGACATCATGTCATAATGGAACCCATTCCGGAGTACCGGTCAAACGGGAGTACCAATCATGGCCCACACGCGCGAGCCTTACGTCAAGCCGGTGCCGATCCTGTCGCTGCGACCGACCCAGATGACGGTCGGCATGCAGGAGGTAAAGGAAAAGCGGAAACGCTGGCGCGAGCATAGTTCGGACAAGAAGCGCGCCGAGCTGCTGGGCAAGCACATGATCCCGGTCGTCCACGGGCCCGACGATCGCTACTATGTGGTCGATCATCATCACATGGCGCGGGCGCTGCACGAGGAGGGCGTCAAGGACATCCTGGTCACGGTGATCGGCGATCTTACGATGGTCGAGCGTGACGTGTTCTGGGGCGTGATGGACAACAAGCGCTGGGTCTATCCCTACAATTCGAAGGGCGAGCGTTGCCACTTCAAGGACATCCCGAAATCGATCAAGGATCTCAAGGACGATCCGTTCCGCAGCCTCGCCGGCGAGATGCGCCGCGCCGGCGGCTTTGCCAAGGACACGACGCCGTTCAGCGAATTCCTCTGGGCCGACTTCCTGCGTCGCTATATCCCGCGCAAGACGGTGGAGAACAATTTCGCCAAGGCGCTGGAGAAGGGTCTTGCGCTCGGCCGCAGCAAGGACGCCGTCTATTTGCCCGGCTGGTGTGGTCCGGCATCCGACGACTGACCGGAGGCAGCCTCCTGCTTCGGTGGATCCTCCTTGCCGCCGAGCGCATGGTGCAGCCACCGCTCGGTGCGCTTGCCGAAGGACAACAGCACGAACGCCAGCGCGAGCGCGGTGAGCACGATCGGCCAATGCCCCGCGCCGCAGACGACCCCGACGCATGCGGCGAACAAGGTGCATGCGGCGCTGGTCAGGCCGCGGACCTGAAGACGGTCGCCCTGGCGGACGATCACGCCGGCACCGAGAAACCCGATGCCGGTCAGCACGCCCTGGATCACGCGGCTGATTGCATCGGTGAACTGGCCGGGCGCGACGGCATGCGCCGCCAGCAGCACGACCATCGCCGTCGAGAGGCTGACGAGACCCAGTGTCTTCAGGCCGATCGGCTTGCCGCGCAGATCGCGATCGAGGCCGATCGCGCATCCGGCAAGGGTGGCCGCGCCGAGGCGCAGGATGATCTCGCTCCAGTCTGCCAACGCGTCCTCTACTTCGGCTGCCGGCCGAGCATATAGAACTCGGCGTTCGGCCGCATGCCGGTGACGTTCGCAAGCCGGTTCGAGAGCGCGAAGAAAGCCGCGACCGCGGCGATGTCCCAGACGTCATCATCGCTGAAGCCATGGGCGGCGAGCGCGCCGAAGTCCGCCTCGGAGACCTCCTCGGCGGCGCGGCTCACCTTCATGGCGAAGTCGAGCATCGCACGTTGCCGCGGCGTGATGTCGGCCTTGCGGTAGTTGACCGCGATCTGGTCGGCGATCTCCGGATTCTTGGCGCGGATGCGCAGGATGGCGCCATGGGCGATCACGCAGTACTGGCACTGGTTGGCGGCGCTGGTTGCCACCACGATCATCTCGCGCTCGGCCTTGGAGAGGCCGGAGTCCTTCTCCATCAGCGCGTCGTGATAGGCAAAGAAGGCGCGAAACTCGTCGGGGCGGTAGGCCAGCGTGAGGAATACGTTCGGCACGAAGCCGGACTTCTCCTGCACCGCGAGGATGCGGCTGCGGATGTCCTCGGGGAGTTGGTCGAGAGCGGGCGTCGGGAAGCGCTTTGCGGTCGGTTGCGTCATGAAATGGTTCCGGCATGCCTGGATGCGGCGTCAGGCGAAACCATAGTGGATGACGGATTCGACGCAAGGCGCATCAGCGCCTTGCCGCGATGATGCCATCGCGTCCTAGCGCAGCGGCTTCTTCAGCAACGAGAAGCGATCCGGATCGAGGCCCAGTGACGGCTGCAGCATCGGGGCCTCGGCCGGTGCCATCGTGCGTGGCGGCGCGGCGGAGTTGAGCCCCGAATTGAGGTTCGGGTCATTGGGCGTGTCGCGATGCGAGGTCGCGCCGCGCCAGCGCTCCAGCACGGCGCTGACGAAATGCATGTCGTGGCCGGCGGTGACCGACGGCACCGTGGCGATGGTGGCTTCGCCGCGCGGCAGCTGGTGCGGCGGCACCTCCTTGAAGCGCAAGCGCGTCGGCAGTGCCACGCCTTCGCCGAATGCCAGCACCTCGCGGGTGCCGAGCGAGGGCACGAACGACAGCAAATTGGCGGCAGCGTCCGACACCGCCGAGCGCAGCAGCGCCTGGTCGCGGTCGTTGGCAAGCCGCATCGTGAACAGCGTATTGCACTGGGAGATGATGGTGGCGTCGAGCTCGGCCGGACGCTGGGTGATCAGGCCGAGATAGACGCCGTATTTGCGGCCTTCCTTGGCGATGCGCGACACCGCCTTGCGGGTCGGGCCGAAGCCGATATTGCGGTCGGCCGAGGCATAGCGGTGCGCTTCCTCGCAGACGAACAGCATCGGCGAGACGCCGTCGCTCCACAGCCCGAAATCGAACGCCATGCGGCACAACACCGACACCACGGAATCGACGACTTCGGCCGGGAAGCCGGCGAGCTGCATGATGGTCATCGGCTTGCCATTGGCGGGCAGGCGGAACAGATGGCTGATCACTTCGGCCATGGTGTCGCCGCCGACATTGGCGTTGTCGAACATGAAAGCGTAGCGCGGATCGTTGCGCACCGCGTCGATGCGCGAGATCAGCTTGTGGTAGATGATGCGCGAGGAGCGGTTCTCGAGCTTGCCCATGCGTTCGTCGATCAGCGAGATCAGGTCGACCAGGCGATAGGGCACCGGCGTATCGACGGTGTAGCCGACCTGCCGGGGATCGACCCGCTTCAGCCCAAGACCGACCCGGTCGGAGTTCTGGTACTGGGTGTAGATGCCCTTCGCCATCGGAATCACTTCGGCGAGGATGTCGAGCTCGTCGGGCACGCCGGGCCGGCCGCCGAACAGCACGTCGACGATCTCCTCGAAGTTGAACAGCCAGAACGGCAGCTTAAGGTTCCGCGGGTTGAGCACCTGGGCGCGCTCGCCGAAGCAGCGGCCGTATTCATTGTGTACGTCGAGCAGGAAGATGCGCAGGTTCGGCCGCGACTTCAGGATCTCGTTGAGCAGCAGCGACACGCCGGTGGATTTGCCGACGCCGGTGGAACCCAGCACCGCGAAGTGCTTGGAAAGCATTTCCTCGATGTCAACATAGGCGATGACAGAACGATCCTGCTGCAGCGTGCCGACATTGATCTGGTCCGAGCCGCTCGGCGCATACACCGTGCGCAGCTCCTGGTTCGTGATCAGGTCGGTGCTGTCGCCGATGGTCGGATAGTGGGTGACACCGCGCTGGAATTTCGGCCGGTCACCGCCAAGGATCTCGCCGAGCAGGTCGACCGAGGCGGTCGCGATGTAGGCGTCGGACGGCGGCAGGTTCTCACACGTCACCTCGGTGATCATGGCGACGATAACCGAACTCGCACAGCGGATGCTGACGAACCGGCCGACCGTCGCTCGCATTTCTGAAAGTTGCATCTGGCCGCCGGCCAGCAGCCCGACCCGAGCCTGCGAGCCGCGTACAGAGATCACACGTCCAAAGGATGTCACAGTTCTAGCCTGGCTCGTTCCCAAAGTATAAATGTCCGGACCAATATGCCTGCCCGGGTTTGGAAAAACCGTTAAATCGCCGGGGTTCCGCATCGACTAAATCTACACCTTTGCGGTGACGATTTGTTTCTCGCGTAGTACGAGATTGCGCGCCGCCACGCGCTTCGGCGCGGAAATCGTTGCTTTCCGTTACAGCCGCGCCGGTTTCGTGGCACCGCCATTAACGTTGCGTTCACCATGTCCGAGGAGTGCGTTGGCCGCTCCGTAACTTTTGCGGAATTCCGGTGTGATTCATGACCCGCCTCCGCATGGTATCGTGTAACCGATTGCTAACTGCGAGTTGTAACGACCTTTCCATTTGTGCTGCGTAACGATGCCGCGCCCGGGGAGAGATCAGCGTGCGCATTGAACACCGCAACTTGTCGTCAGGGACTACCGACGCCGGTTCGACCAAGGGGCTGGCGTTCTGTGCCGGCCTGCTGGTGGGCAGCCTGTTCGGAAGCGTGACCGCGCAATGGAGCCAGCGCGAAGGCTTGCTGATGGCTGCCTTCGCGATCATGGCCGTGATCGTGTTCCTGCTGTTGAAGCGGCACGAGATCTCCGACGCGCGGGTCGCCACCGAGCGCCGCAATCTCGTGACCGCCGTGAATAACATCCCGCAGGGACTGGTGCTCTACGACGCGTCGGCGCGCATCATCATCTGCAACGCGCCCTACATCGAGATGTTCGGGCTTTCGCCCGATGTGGCGAAGCCGGGCTGCACCATGCAGCGGCTGATCGCGCACCGGCAGGAGACCGGCTCGTTCGACGGCGATGTCGACGAGTTCTGCGATGCCATCATCCGCAATGTGCAACTCGGCCGGGGAACGCGTCAGCTGACCCAGGCGCCGGGCGGGCGCGCGATCGAGATCGTCAACAAGCCGCTGCCGGAAGGCGGATGGGTGGCGACCATCGAGGACATCACGGAGCGGACGCGCACCGAGAACAAGATCGCCTACATGGCGCATTATGACGCGCTCACCGATCTGCCCAACCGCGTGCTGTTCCGTCAGCGCCTCGAGCAGGCGCTGACGACCATCCGTCCGGACGAGCAGCTCGCGGTGATGTATATCGACATCGACGAATTCAAGAGCGTCAACGACGCGCTCGGCCACCAGATCGGTGACGAATTGCTCAGGGCGATCGCCGATCGCCTGCGCTCCTGTCTCGGCGAGACCGATATCGCGGCACGGCTCGGCGGCGACGAGTTTGCCGTGATCCAGACTGCGGTCCGCAATCAGACCCAGACCATGCAGCTGCTGGCTGCGATCTATCGGGCGATCCGCCAGCCGATCGACTGCAGCGGGCATCTGATCTCCGCCGACGCGAGCATCGGGATCGCGGTTGCACCCACTGACGGCCTCGACCTCGATCAATTGCTGCGCAACGCCGACCTCGCGCTCTATGGGGCCAAGAGCGACGGTCGTCGCACCTA
>CALRXG020000094.1:0-16872 GCA_943372075.1 Bordetella parapertussis
CTCCGAGGTCGACCCGATCTGCGCGTTGCAGGCGGCGATGGAAGGCTACGAGGTCGTGACCATGGAAGACGCCGCGCCGCGCGCCGACATCTTCGTCACCGCCACCGGCAACAAGGACATCATCACCATCGAGCACATGCGCGCGATGAAGGATCGCGCCATCGTCTGCAACATCGGTCACTTCGACAACGAGATCCAGATCGCGAGCCTCCGCAATCTGAAGTGGACCAACATCAAGCCGCAGGTCGACGAGATCGAATTCCCCGACAAGCACCGTATCATCATGCTGTCGGAAGGCCGTCTCGTGAACCTCGGCAACGCGATGGGCCATCCGTCCTTCGTGATGTCGGCCTCGTTCACCAACCAGACGCTGGCGCAGATCGAACTCTGGGCCAACAACAAGGACGGCAAGTACGCCAAGAAGGTCTACGTGCTGCCCAAGACGCTCGACGAGAAGGTCGCCCGCCTGCACCTCGCCAAGATCGGCGTCAAGCTGACCGAGCTGCGCAAGGATCAGGCCGACTACATCGGTGTCAAGCAGGAAGGTCCGTACAAGTCGGACCACTACCGCTACTGAGCTGACCGCGTTCGATGAAGTGAAGAGCCCCGGCATTGTCCGGGGCTTTTTGCTGGGCGGGCGTCGTCATTCGCTGCGACGACGACTGAATAGTTCACGCGGTGTCGTCACCAGCGAAAGCGAATCCGCTATTCCAGAGACGGTCGTGCTTGAATCGATAAGCCGCCGCGCGCTGGATCGCCCGGTCGAGTCGGGCGGCGCGGATGGGGACGCACGGCGCGCCTCTATCCACACGTCATTCCGGGCTCTCGCGGAGCCTGTCATCGGGCGCGCGTCCGCGCGACCCGTTGGCGAGCCCTCAGATGCGCAATTGCGCATCGGGGAACGACGACGGAAAGACTCACCCCGACTTCTGCGCCGTCCCGTGTCCCAGCTGCCGCGAGATATCGCCGGCACACTCACGCAGCGCGGCGGCGATCGCGCTGTCCCAGCCGGCGTCGAAAGTGCCTTCCGGGCCCATCGCGGTGATCACGAGTGCGACATGGCCGGCGTGATCGAACACCGGGGCGGCGAAGGCGTTGACGCCGGGCAGGGGATCGCCGATCGCGCGCGCGAGCCCGTGGCTGCGGACCTCGTCGAGCACCTCCGCAGCCTTCGCGTTGACGAACTCACGCTTCGGATTGTAGCCAACACCGAGTCGGTCGAGGCCGCCCTCGAGCGCCGTCCGGATCGCGTTCGGCGGCATGAAGGCGGCGAAGGCGCGGCCGGTTGCGGTCTCCAGCAGCGCCACCACCGACCCGACACGCATCGCGATATGGACGGGATGGCTCGGCTCCTCGAGCCGCACCACGGTCGCGCCGTGGGTGCCCCAGACCGAGAGTGACACCGCGTGGTTGATGCTGTCGGCGAGCGCGGCGATCCGCGGCGTCGCGATCCGCACCGCGGAAAGCCGGCGCAGGCTGATCAGGCCGAGCTCGAGCGCCAGCGCGCCGATCTCGTAGCGGCCGGTGGCCTCATCCTGCTCGATCAATCCGATGCGGGAAAAGCTGACCAGATAGGGATGCGCCTTGGCCGGCGGCATGCCGGCCTCGCGGGCGAGATCGCGCAACATCATCGGCTCGCCGCTGCGGGCGAGCGCGCGGAGCAATTCTCCGCCGACCTCGATCGATTGTATGCCGCGGCTCTCTCTCGTCATGTGGCTCCGTTCGCGTTCTGGCTCTGCACCTAGCAGCAAACCCCGCCGTCCGCGAGACGTGTGACGCGCGGGACGCCTTTCGCAACATCACCCTGAGGTGGCCGCGTCTTCAGCGGCCCTCGAAGGGCGACGGCCCGGCCGGTGGCCGTGCATCCTTCGAGACACGCTGCGCGCTCCCCCAGCGACAAAGGCAAGGCCTTTGCGCCGGGATGACGGGACTGTCAGCGTGCTCACCTTCCCTAAGCCGCAGCCCCCGCGATGTGCTTGCCCGCGATATAGCCGAAGGTCAGCGCGGGCCCCAGCGTGATGCCGGCGCCGGGATAGTTGCCGCCCATGATGCTCGCCATGTCGTTGCCGGCGGCATAGAGGCCTTCGATCGGTTGTCCATCGGCATCGAGCGCGCGGGCATTGGCGTCGGTGCGGATGCCGGCATAGGTGCCGAGGTCGCCGATCACCATTTTGATGGCGTAGAACGGCCCGTGCCGGATCGGCGCGATGCAGGGATTGGGGCCGTGCAGTGCATCGCCCTGATAGCGGTTGTAGGCACGCGAGCCCTTGCCGAAGGCGGGATCGCGTCCCTCGGCCGCCAGTTTGTTGAACTCGGCGACCGTTGCCTCGAACGCCTTGGCGTCGATGCCGGTCTGGGCGGCGAGCTCTGACAGCGTCGTACCGCGCCTCAGGTAACCGGTCTTCAGATGATGGCCGAGCGGCATCGGGCGCGGCGGCACGCAGCCGAGGCCGTATTTGCGCAGCGTCTCGTGGTCGCAGATCAGGTAGGCCGCGATCTCCTCGCCAGGCCTCGACGCCTTGATCATCTCCTGCACGAAGTCGTGATAGGAATTGCCCTCATTTGCAAACCGCCTGCCGTCGCGCATGACAGCGATCACGCCGGGTTTGGCGCGGTCGATGAAGTGCGGCATCACGCCCTTTGAGCCGTCCTTGCGCGTGGTGACCGAGACTGGCACCCAGGCCGCCGCGTTCGGCAGCGAATCCTCGACGCGGCCGCCGGCGGATTCGGCAAGGCGCAAGCCGTCTCCGGTGTTGCCGGTGGGACCCGGTGAGTAATGCTCTTTTCCGCTGGGCGCATGCGGAAACATCTTCTGCCGCCGCGCCACGTCATGCGGGAAGCCGCCGCAGGCGAGCACGACGCCGCGCCTGGCGTTGACGCGGATGGTACGGCCCTCGCGCACGATGATCGCGCCGCGCACCACGCCGTTCTCGACGATCAATTCGCGCACCGGCGAATTGAGCCAGAGCGGGATCTTGAGGTCGAAGGCCGACTTCGCCAGCCGGCCGGCCAGCGCATTGCCGTTGGTCAAGGTCATGCCGCGGCCGTTGCGCATCACGTCGATGGCGTGCTTCGACAGCCGCTTGGCGACATAGGCCGCCGAGGTGATCGACCGCGTCGCGCGCATGAAGTGCACGATCTCCTTGCCGGAGCCGAGCATCATGCCGAACACGGTGAGCTCGGGCAGGGGATTGCCGAGGTTCTTGAGGGCATCGCCGAGCTCGTGGGCGTCGAACGGCCGCGTCACCATCGAGCGACCGCCCTGCGCGCCGCCGGGCGCCTCGGCATGATAGTCCGGGAAGGTCAGCGGCATGTCGAAACGCACCGCGGTCCTGGTCGTGAAAAAGTCGACCGCCTTCGGCCCTTCGGTCAGAAACGCATCGACGCGCGCGGCATCAAAGCTGTTGCCGGCTTCGTGGCGCAGATAGGTCCTGGCCTGATCGGGGCTCTCCTCGATGCCCCAGGCCTTGGCCAGCGAGGTGCCGGGAATCCACAGCCAGCCGCCGGAGCGCGCGGTGGTGCCGCCAAAGCGCGGCTCCTTCTCGACCACCAGGACCTTCAGGCCATGATGGCCGGCGGTGACCGCCGCCGACAGCCCGGCACAGCCGGAGCCGACGACGAGCGCGTCGCAGTCATAGGTTTCTTCGGCGTCCTGGGTTTCTTGATTTTTTTCGTTGGCCACGCGATCGATCCTATTTCTTCAGCAGCGGGCATTTGGACTCGGAGACCGGACGAAACGCGTCCTCGCCCTTCACGGTCTTGACGATGTCGAGATAGTCCCACGGCTCCTTGGATTCCGAGGGCTTCTTCACCCTGGCCAGATACATGTCGCGGATGACGCGGCCGTCCTCGCGCAGTCTGCCGCCATGCACGAAGGTGTCCTCGATCGGCAGCTCGCGCATCTTGGCCATCACCTGCTGCGGGTCGTCGGTGCCGGCAGCCTTGATGGCCTTGAGATAATGCAGCACCGAACCATAGACCCCGGTCTGGATCATGGTCGGCATCACGTTGGTCCGGGCGAAGAATTTCTTCGACCAGGCGCGCGTCTTCTCGTTCATGTTCCAGTACGACGCGGTCGTCATGTAGGTGCCTTGCGCGGCGTTGAGCCCGATCGCATGCACGTCGGTATCGAACATCAGGAGGCCGACCAGCTTCTGACCGCCTTGCACGAGGCCGAACTCGCCGGACTGCTTGATCGAATTGTCGGTATCCTGGCCGGCATTGGCGAATGCCACCACGTCGGCCTTCGAGCTCTGCGCCTGCAATGCGAAGGAGGAGAAGTCGGCGGTGTTGGTCGGATGGCGGACGCTGCCGAGCACCTTGCCGCCCATTTCGTTGACGAAGCGCGTCGCGTCCTTTTCGAGCTGCTGGCCGAAAGCGTAATCCGCGGTGATGAAGTACCAGGACTTGCCGCCTTCCGCGATCACCGCCGAGGCCGTCACCTTCGACAGCGCATAGGTGTCGTAGGTGAAGTGCACGGTGTTGGGGCTGCACAGCTCATCGGTCAGCGAGCTCGCGCCGGGGCCGGACAAGAGCGCGATCTTGTTGCGCTCGCGCACCATGTTGTGCACGGCGATCGCGATGCCGGAGTTGGGAATGTCGACGACGGCGTCGACCTTGTTGTTGTCGAACCAGCCGCGCACGATCTGCACGCCGACATCGGTCTTCATCTGGTGGTCGGCGGAAATGATCTCGATCGGCTTGCCGAGCACGGTGGGGCCGAATTCCTCGACCGCCATCTTGGCCGCCTCGACCGAGCCCGGGCCGGAATTGTCGCGGCCCCAGCTCGACAGGTCGGTCAGCACCCCGATGCGCACGACGTCATCGGAAACCTGGGCTTGAGCTGCGGTCGTCATCGCCGCGAGCATGGCTGTCGCCAAGAAATGTCTCATCGTTCCTCCTCCTGGATGTCCGCATTCTCTGGCGGGTCATCGCTTGATTAGGAATTATCAAATTGGTTTGTCAATGGCGAATTGGAACGTGTGTGAATGTTGCCACATGATTGCGTCCTCGAATGAGGCGGTGCTTCACATTTGGTGAGTATACGCTTACATGGCTCATCCGGGATGGCACTGCGGCAGGGCTTCAGCCCACGCCAGAGCTCGCGGCAGTACCAAGTCAGTATGAACAGGGGAATTTTCGCGGACGGCGATGCCTTCGCCGCCCGGCGGAGCCAGCCTTCACCGGGATCGGCTCTTGCGGGGCGGCTCGCATGAAGAGCGTCGGCGCACTGCGATCATAGACGGATCATGTTGAGACAGCTCTTCGCGCCGCAGCTCGTTATTCTCTACGTGCTGGTGGCCTCCACACTTTACGTGCACTTCCGCGGCAAGCAGCGGTTGCGCTTCGCGCGCCAGCTCGGCGATCACTCGACCTATCTCGCGCCCTACAATGTGCTGATGTATGCGGGCTCGGCCGTGCCCAACACGCCGGTGATCCCGGTCGAGCAGTTTCCCGAGCTGAAGAAGCTCTCCGACAATTGGGAGACCATCCGCGACGAGGCGACCCGGCTGTTCGACGAGGGCTTCATCCGCGCCGCGGCCAAGAACAACGACTGGGGCTTCTATTCGTTCTTCAAGAGCGGCTGGAAGCGGTTCTACCTGAAATGGTACGACGACTTCCTGCCGTCGGCGCGCACGCTGTGCCCGCAGACGGTGGAGCTGTTGAATTCGATCCCGAACGTGCACGGCGCGATGTTCGCGATGCTGCCGCCCGGCGGCAAGCTCGGCGCGCACCGCGATCCGTTCGCGGGCTCCCTGCGCTATCACCTCGGCCTGGTGACGCCGAACTCGAACCAGTGCCGCATTCTCGTCGACGGCGTCGAATGCGTCTGGCGCGACGGCGAGGCCTTCATGTTCGACGAGACCTTCATCCACAGCGCCGAGAACAAGACCGACGTCAACCGCATCATCCTGTTCTGCGATGTCGAGCGCCCGATGAAATACGGCTTCATGACCCGGATCAACCGCTGGGTCAGCCACAACATCGTCAAGGCGTCGGCCACCCAGAACGTCGATGGCGAGCATGTCGGCGCGCTGAACAAGGTGTTCGGCAAGCTCTACGAGGTCCATCTCGCGAGCCGCAAGGTCAAGGAATGGAATCGGAACGTGTACTACACGCTGAAATATTCCGTGACCGCGCTGATCCTCGGCCTGATCGTGATGTCGGCGCTGCGCTGACCGCAGCTGGTTTGCCGCACTGACTGCAAAGCCCCGGAGCGGTGCTCCGGGGCACTTGCTTTGCCGGGCGCCGTCTGGTCCTGGCCTACCGCTCCCGATTGGCGCCGACGCCGAGCGTATCGATCTTGGCGTCGGAGGCGGCATCCATATCGGCCCCGGTGATCGGCTGGTCGACGATGAACAGATAGCATCCCGCCGAGACGACGCCGATCAGGGCGCCGACGACGAGGGCTGGGACGAACGAACCCGTCTTCTGCACGATCAGGCCGGTCACGGTCGGCGCCAGCGCGCCGCCGAGATATCCGCCGAAATTCTGCACCGAGCCGATCGAGGCGGTGCAGTTGGTCGGGACCGCGACCGAGCTCAGCGCCCAGGCGCAGGTGCTGGTGACATAGACCAGGAACAGCGAGATCGAGATGAAGGCGATCGCAAGCGCATTGCTCTCGACATAGGCGGCGGCGACCGTGCAGGCCGCCGTCCCGATCAGCGAGATCGCGGCCGGGTAACGCCGGCTCCTCAGAGGCTCGACGCCGCGGCGCACCAGGATGTCGGCGATGTATCCGCCGATGACGCCGCCGACGACACCGCAGGCGAACGGCACCGCGGCCGCCCATCCGGTGTATTTCACGCTCATGTGCCGTTCGATCTCGAGATAGCCCGGCAGCCAGGCGGTGTAGATCCAGGTCAAGTAGATGCAGCCGAAATAGCCGAAGATCATGCCCCAGGTGGTGCGGAAGCGGAACAACAGCGACCAGTCGCGGAACGTGACCTTGGTGCGCTGGCCGGGCGGATCGCCTTGTGTCCGATAGGCGTTCTCGTGCGCGGTGAGCGCAACCTGCTCGGGATTACGATACAGCGCATACCAGCAGGCGGCGACCAGGAGCCCGGCGATACCCATGATCACGAACATCGCGCGCCAGCCGAATGTCAGCATCAGGTAGGTCAGCAGCGGCACGGCGATCGCGGTGCCGAGCGACGACGCGCAATTGAACACGCCGGTGGCGAGGCCGCGGTCGCGCTGGTTGAACCAGTCCCGCACCACGCGCGCGCCGGTCGGGAACTGTGGGGCTTCGCCAATTCCGAGCAGGATGCGCGCCCCGAAGAACTGGCCGAAATTCTGCACCAGGCCGCCGATCAGCTGCGCCAACGACCACAGGCTGAGGCCCATGGTGAGAAGCAGGCGCGGACCGAGCCGGTCGACCATCGCGCCGGTGGGGAGCTGCGAGAATGCGTAGGCCCACAGGAAGGCGGAAAGCAGGTAACCCATATCCGCAATCGACAACCCGAGTTCCTCGCGGATCAGCGGATTGGCAACCGCGAGCGTCGCGCGATCGATGTAGTTGACGACCCCGGCAACGACCAGCAGAGCCAGCGCGACGCGTTGAATCGATTTCAGCCGTGGCGTCGCAAGCTCCATTCCCGACATGATGCGTTTTCCTCACCTGTGATTTTGCCGCACAGTATCGGCGTGTGACGGGTCGAACCAGAACGGTCGACGTCCAGCCTGCGTTGCGATTTTGACATGGACCTTTGGCCGTGGTTGGTGACCGCGCGCTGCGCGTCGAAGATGAGCGCGCCGACGGGACTGCGCCGAACGTCGGCGTGCCGACCGCCGATCACACTCTCGCGATGTGACGGATCGTTGATCCAATCATGGCACACAAGAACTCGGCGGGCAGGGTGAGTTCGCGCTGCCTTGTGCGTAGCGGAGTGCTACAGTCCGGCGAGACATTTCGCACTCAGGGGGCCTTGTCATGTCGGAGACATCTGGAGCTTTCGCGACGACTGCGCTGAGCGGCTACGAGCTGTTGGCCGATCCGCGGTTGAACAAGGGCACGGCGTTCTCCGAAGCCGAGCGCGAGTCGTTCGACCTGCACGGCCTGCTGCCGCCCAACATCCTGACGCTGGACGAGCAGGTCTCGCGCCGCCTCGAGGCGTTGCGCGGCTACGAGACGGACATCGAGCGCTATGCCTTTCTGCGCGAGCTGCAGGACACCAATGAGACGCTGTTCTATGCGCTCTTGGTCAGCAACCTGGAAGAGCCGCTGCCGATTGTGTACACGCCGACCGTCGGTGAGGGCTGCCAAAAATTCAGCCGCCTGTTTCGCAAGCCCCGCGGGCTGTTCCTCAGCATCCCACACCAGCACCGGATCGACCGCATTTTCGCCCATCCGCGTTTCGATCATGTCGAGGCCATCGTGGTGACCGACGGCGAGCGCATCCTCGGTCTCGGCGACCAGGGCGCCGGCGGCATGGGTATCCCGATCGGCAAGCTCGCGCTCTACACCGGCTGCGGCGGCCTGCATCCGGCGACCACGTTGCCGATCCTGCTCGACGTCGGCACCGACAATCCCGACTGCCTGGCCGATCCGCTCTATATCGGCTGGCGCAACGAGCGCGTCCGCGGCCAACAATATGACGATTTCATCGAGGCGTTCGTCTCGGCGGTGGTGAAGCGCTGGCCGCGCGTGCTGCTGCAATGGGAGGATTTCGCCAAGAACAATGCGACGCGCATGCTGGAGCGCTATCGCGACCGGCTGTTGACCTTCAACGACGACATCCAGGGCACCGCCGCGGTAGCGACCGGCGCCTTGCTCTCCGCGATCAACGTCACCGGCGTGCCGCTCACCGATCAGCGCGTCGCCGTGCTCGGTGCCGGCTCCGCCGGCTGCGGCATCGCCAGCCTGATCCGCGCCGCAATGGTCGATGCCGGGCTGTCGGAGGGCGAGGCGTCGAAACGCTTCTTCATGGTCGACCGCGATGGGCTGCTGCTCGAGGGCATGAGCGGGCTCGCCCCGTTCCAGCTGCCGTTCGTGCAAGGCAAGCAGGCGACCACCGGCTGGCAGCTCAGTCATCCGGACAAGATCGGGCTGCTCGACGTGGTGCGCCACGCGCGACCGACCGTGTTGATCGGCGTCTCCGGCCAGGCCGGCGCGTTCTCCGAGCCGATCGTTCGTGCGATGGCCGAGTGCAACAAGCGGCCGGTGATCTTCCCGCTGTCCAACCCGACCTCGCGCGAGGAGGCGACGCCCGCCGACATCGAGGCGTGGACCGAAGGGCGGGCCTTGATCGGCGTCGGCAGCCCGTTTCCGCCGATCACGCGCGACGGTGCCCGCTTCAAGGTCGACCAGACCAACAACTCCTACATCTTCCCTGGCGTCGGTGTCGGCGCCCTTGCGGTCGGGGCCAGCCGGATCAGCGACGGGATGTTCATGGCCGCCGCCAAGGCGCTGGCCAGCGTGTCGCCGGCACGCAACAATCCGAAGCACAATCTGCTGCCGCCGGTCAGCGCGCTGCGCGACGTCGCGCTGACCGTCGCACTGGCGGTGGCGCTGCAGGCGCACAAGGAGGGGCTCGCCAAGGACGTTCCGATCGACCAGGTCGAGGCTCGGATCCAGGCCAAGATCTGGACCCCGCGCTACGTGCCGTATCGGCGCAGCGATCGGGCGTAGCCGCACAGGCGCCCGACGCGATACTTCGCACCCGCCTGCAAGCGGTGCGAAGGCGCGAGGCGCTGCCGCGGCCGACTAAAGTTCTAGCCCTGACGTTGCTTTCCGCTGGAACCTTCTGCGCGGCACGCTCGTTTGTGCTCAAACGACCCAAGCGGTCACGATCCATCCGGGGGCCTGTCCGAGGGAGACGCTCCCATGCCAATTTCTGGCCAAGCACCCAATCAAACATCTGGTCAAACACCCGACCAAACGTTTGGCCCCGACCCCAACCAGCTCACGCCAGCCGAGCATCAGCTCCAGCTGCGCCGCGCGGTGATCGCATCCACGGTCGGCACCGCGATCGAATGGTACGACTTCTTCCTCTACAGCACCGTCACCGGCCTGGTGTTCGCAAAGCTGTTCTTTCCGCATTCCGATCATTGGGTCGGCACGCTGGAAGCGTTCGCTATCTACGCGGTCGGCTTCGTCGCGCGCCCGATCGGCGCTGCGATCTTCGGGCACTATGGCGACCGCATCGGCCGCAAGTCGACGCTGATCGCGACGCTGCTGCTGATGGGTCTTGCAACCGCGGCGGTCGCGTTGGTGCCGACCTATTCCAGCATCGGCATCTGGGGCGCGGTGATCCTCACCGTGCTGCGCTTCATCCAGGGTGTCGGCGTCGGCGGCGAGTGGGGCGGCTCGGTGCTGATGTCGATGGAATGGGCGCGCAACGATCGCTCGCGCGGCCTGGTCGCGTCATGGCCGCAATTCGGCGTGCCCTGCGGGCTGTTCCTCGCCAACCTTGCCGTGCTGGCATTCAGCCAGATGTCGGGTGATCAGTTCCTGGCCTGGGGCTGGCGTGTTCCGTTCGCGCTCAGCATCATCCTGGTCGGCGTCGGCCTCTACATCCGGCTCGGCATTCTCGAAACGCCGGTGTTCAGCAGGCTGCTGGCAGAGCGCAAGGTCGACCGCACGCCGATGCTGACGGTGATCCGCGACCATCCGAAGGAGATATTGCTGTCCGCCTTTGCGCGCATGGCCGAGCAGGCGCCGTTCTACATCTTCACCGCCTTCGTGTTCTCCTACGGTATCGGCACGCTGCACGTGTCGCGCGACCTGTTGTTGACGGCGGTCCTCGCGGCCTCGGTGCTGTCGTTCGTGTCGATCCCGGTGTTCGGGCATCTGTCCGACCAGATCGGCCGCAAGAACATGTACATGATCGGCGCAGCGGCGACCGGCATCTTCGGCTTCATCTACTTCGCGATGCTCAATACCGGATCGGTGCCGATCATCTTCCTGGCGATCATCCTGTCACTCGTTCCGCACGACATGCTGTACGGTCCGCAGGCAGCCCTGATCGCTGAGAGCTTCACCGGACGGCTGCGCTACAGCGGCGCCTCGCTCGGCTACCAGCTCGCCTCGGTGATCGCCGGCGGTCCGGCGCCGCTGATCGCGGCGTGGCTGTTCGGCACCTATCATTCGGCGACTGCGATTGCGGTCTATATCGCGATCTGCGCCGTCATCACGCTGATCGCGACCGCGCTGATGACCGACTACACCGGCAAGGACATCAATGCCGCGGCTGCGCACCAGCGGCCGGTTTGAACCAGCAATGGAGAAGCAGATGATGAAATGGCGAAACGAGTCGGCGCTCGATTTCTACAACCTCGCCGCGGCGATCTTCCTGCTCGCCGGACCTTGGCTGTTCGCGCATACCAACCCGACCGCGGCGCTTGATCTGCGGATCAGCGGTGCGGCGATCGCGATCATGTCACTGGCTGCGATCGTCGCGTTTTCGATCTGGGAGGAATGGGTCAATCTGCTGGTCGGATGCTGGCTGATCGGCTCGCCCTGGCTGCTCGGCTTCGCGCACACCCGCGCGATGCATTTCAGCATCATCGCGGGTGCGGTGGTCGCGTTCATGGCATTGCTCGAGCTGTGGCTCGAGTATGAGAAGACGCATCTCGGCCCGGCAGCACAGGCCGCAGAAGAGCGATAAGGCCGCTGCCGGCGGGCAGATGGTCAGCAGCCGCGGCAAATGCCCCTGATCTTGCGGTCGACGATCGCGTCCTCCTGGTCGAACATCTGCTGCGATGGCGAGGTCGCTGTCGGAATGTCCGCGGTACGCGGCTGGCGATGGCCGACGGGTGCCGGCCACGGCCTGGTCGCGGTCTCATTCGATGCGTAGGCAACGGGTCTCTGGACCTTCGCCTGCGCGAGGCAGCAAGTCGTCATCGCCGCGAGCAGGGTCGCAGCCAGGCCAAGTCGTTTCACGTCGATCACGGGGAGCCTCCATACTCGTCGCCGCGTTTGCACGCGGCCCTGATGAACGGATTGCCGGTGTCGCTCCCGCATTCCCCGATCCGTTGAACGTGATGTGGTGCTCGCGGTTCGGTGATCGCGCGTGATGAAATATCCATGAACGACGGCGGTCATGTTCGCAGGAGCCGAGCTGGTCGGCTTCACCCATCGCGCGGAGAAACCCGATGACCAAATTGACCTTCGTGACCCTTGCCCTGGTTGCGGCAGCTGCCTACTCGGCCCAGGCGTCCGCCGCCGGCAGCAATGCCGCACGGCGCGCCCATGCGTCGGCGACCACAGCGGTCAGCAGCAAGACCACCGATTGCGTGCGTGCGCCGAACGTCGGATCGTTCGCGACCGCTCCGTTCACCGAGCCTCCCTGCATGCCCGGAACGATGCGCTGACCTCGCGCAGCAAAAAGCCCCGGACCTCGGGTCCGGGGCTCTTGGCCTCATCCATCGAAGCCAGCTCTATTCCGGCTTGCCGATCGTCACGGCGAGCTTACCGACGCCGTCGACGCCGCATTCGAGCTTGTCGCCGACTTGCAGCTGCGAGACGCCGGCCGGCGTGCCGGTCATGATGATGTCGCCGGCGGCGAGCTTCACCTGCTGCGACAGCTGCCAGATGATCTCCGGCACGTTCCAGATCAATTCGGTGAGGTCGCCCTTCTGCGCTTCCTTGCCGTTGACGGTGAGCCAGATCTTGCCGGCCTTCGGGTGGCCGATCTTCGATGCCGGCTGGATCGCGGAGCAGGGCGCGGAATAGTCGAACGACTTGCCGATCTCCCAGGGCCGCTCCTTCTTGCGCGAGGCGATCTGCAGGTCGCGGCGGGTCAGGTCGATGCCGACCGCATAGCCGTAGACATGCTCGAGCGCCTTGTCGGCGGGAATGTTCAGCCCGCCGCTTTTCATCGCCACCACCAGCTCGACCTCGTGATGCAGGTCCTTGGTCAGCGGCGGATAGGGGATCGTCGCGCCGTCCGGCACCAGCATGTCGGCATGCTTGCCGAAGAAGAACGGCGGCGCGCGCTCGTCATTGCCCATCTCCCTGATGTGCTCGAGATAGTTGCGCCCGACGCACCAGATGCGGCGGACCGGGAAGGTGCCGGTTTCGCCGACGACGGGAAGCGAAGGCTGCGGCGGAAGCGGGATGACGGTGGAGGCGGCGTTCATGTGGGTCTCGCTGCTCTTGGGGTGAATCTGGTCTAGCCGGCGGCGCTGATCGGTGCCAGCGCCAGCGGGGACGGGTCGTGGCGATGTTGCAGGCGGAAGAACGAGGCGTAACGGCCGCCGCGGCGCAACAGCTCATCATGGCGTCCGCGCTCGACGATCTCGCCGCCCTCGACCACCAGGATCGCATCGGCGTGCATGATGGTGTGCAGGCGGTGCGCGATCACGATCGTGGTGCGGCCCTGGCAGAGATGCTCGATCGCCTCCTGCACCTGCTTCTCGGACTCCGAGTCGAGCGCGGCGGTGGCTTCGTCGAGCAGGATGATCGGCGCGTTCTTGATCAGCGCGCGGGCCACCGCGATGCGCTGGCGCTGGCCGCCGGAGAGCTGGGTGCCGTGCTCGCCGACCGGTGTGTCGTAGCCGAGCGGGAAGCTCATGATGAAATCGTGGGCGCAGGCGGCCTTGGCGGCGTCGATGATCTCGGCCTCGGTGGCACCCTGCTTGCCGAACGCGATGTTGGCGCGGATGCTGTCGCGGAACAGATAGACGTCCTGGCCGACATAGGCGGTCTGCTGCCGCAGCGACCTGCGCGAGATCTGCGAGATCGACTGGCCGTCGATCAGGATCTCGCCCTCCTGCGTCTCGTAGAACCGGAGCAGCAATGCGAGCACGGTCGACTTGCCGCCGCCGGATGGGCCGACCAGCGCGGTCACCTTGCCGGGCTCGGCCGTGAAGCTCATCCGGTTCAGCACCGGCTCGCCGGGGCGATAGCCGAAGCTGACATCGCGCAGCTCGATCCGCGCATCGGACAATTGCAGCGCCGGCTTGTCGTCGTCGGTCTGCTCGCTGGCCGGGCTGTCGACCACTTCGAGCAGCATGCGCGCGCCGACGAGCTGGCTGTTGAGGTCGATGTTGAGTCGCGCGAGGCGCTTGGCCGGCTCGGTCGCCATCAGGAAGGCGGTCAGGAAGGTGAAGAACTGACCCGGCGTGGAACCGAGCGCCACCACGCTGTAGCCGCCATAGAGCAGGCAGCCGGCGACGGCGAAGCCGCCGAGCATCTCCATCAGCGGGTTGGAGCGGTTGGCGACGCGCGCCATCTTGTTGGCGTTGTTCTCGACGGTCGCGATGTGCTCGTCGATCCGCTGCTGCATGGCGTCTTCCAGCGTGAACGCCTTCACGGTGCGGATGCCCTGCAGCGATTCCTGCATCGTCTCCATGATGTCGGCGGTGCCGGTGAACTGGTTGTAGGCGAGGCCCTTGATCCGCTTCACCAGCTTGCGCAGCATCAGCATCGCCGGCGGCACCGCCACCAGTCCGATGAACGACATCAGCGGATCCTGCCACACCATCACGGCGAGCATGCTGATCAGCATCAGGAAGTCGCGGCCGATCGCATTCACCAGCATGTTGAGCACGTCGGTGATCGACTTGGCGCCGGCGGTGAGTCGCGCCAGGAATTCCGACGAGTGACGCTGGGAGAAGAAGCCGATGCTCTCGCTCATCAGCTTGGCGAACAATTGCCGCTGATTGCTGGCGAGGATGGCGTTGGAGATCTTGTTCAGGATCACCATGTGGCCGTAGGTCGCCACGCCCTTGATGAACAGCAGCACCACGGTGATGCCGGCGAACATGGCGATGCCGGGGATGTTCTTGTCGACATAGGCCTGGTTGATCACCTGGCCGAGGACATAGGTGGCGCCGGCGGTCGAGCCGGCCGCGATCGCCATCAGGCCGAACGCCATCAGATAGCGCCGCCAATAGGTAATCCCTTGTTCCGTGACCAGGCGGCGGATCAGGATCGCCGCGCCATAGGGATCGTCGGTAATTTTCTTTGGAAACTGAGCCATCCGCGTTCCATTGACGGCGGGCAGCGCCGGCCGTCAGGGTTGCGGACCTCCTTGCCCGCTTGGCGGGGCTTTTTCAAGTCTAATAACGGCTTGATAACGGCTTGATTTTTAGGCCGATTCTGCCTGTCGTGGGGCGCCGCCACGCTCCCGGAACAGCTTTTCCTCCCAGGCCAGCGCATGGCTCGCGATGGTCTCTAGATCATCGTACCGCGGCGTCCAGTCGAGCAGCGACCGGATCCGGGTCGTGTCGGCCACCATGGTCATGATGTCGCCGGGCCGGCGTCCGGCATAGGCGACGGCAAAATTGCGCATCGAGACCCGGCGCACCGCCTCGATGGTCTCGAGCACGGAATAGCCGCGGCCATAGCCGCAGTTCATCGTCACCGATTGGCCGCCGCCGCGCAGATAGGCCAGCGCCGAGCGATGCGCCTCGACGAGGTCGCTGACATGGATGAAGTCGCGCACGCAGCTGCCGTCATGGGTCGGATAGTCGGTGCCGAACACGTCGATCTTGGCACGCTGGCCGGTCGCGGCCTCGACCGCGATCTTGAGCAGATGGGTGGCGCCGATGGTGGCGAGGCCGACGCGGCCCTTCGGGTCGGCGCCGGCGACGTTGAAGTAGCGCAGCACGACGTAGCTCATGCCATGGGCGGAGGCGACGTCGTGCAGCATGATCTCGGTCATCAGCTTCGACGAGCCGTAGGGCGACAGCGGCCGCGTCGGCGCGATCTCCGGCACCGGCACCTGGTCCGGATTGCCGTAGACCGCCGCGGTCGAGGAGAAGATGAAGCGGCTGACGCCGCCCTTCACCGCCGCATTGAGCAGGCTGCGCGTCGCCATGGTGTTGTTGCGGTAGTAGCCGAGCGGATCGCGCATCGAGTCCGGCACCACCACCGAGCCGGCGAAATGGATGATGCTGTCGATGCCATGTTGTGCGATCACGCCCTCGACGAGGTTCTCGTCGCCGGCATCGCCGATGAACAGCGGCACGCCTTCGGGCAGGAACGCGGAGAAACCGGTGGAAAGATTATCGATCACGACGACGCTCTCGCCGGCATCGACCAGCGCATGAACCATGTGACTTCCGATATAGCCGGCACCGCCGGTCACGAGCACGGTCATCGATCAAGCTCTCCCGATATCTTCAACCGGCGATGCTAACGGGAGTGCGGTGAAGAGGGGGTTTCGCGGCGGCCGAACTGGCCACTATGCTTAATGTTGCGTATAGGAACTGGCGCGAAACGGAGACTTGCGTGCCGATCGAGAACACACCTGCCGGCGAGCTCGAGCTCATCGTGCCCAACCTGCACCGCCGCTACTCGGGTGTCACCGCGACCAACCGCATGGTCGCACCGAAGCTCGCAGGCATCTTCCGTGCGGCGTGGCTGGGTTCGCATCGGCCCGACGGCATCGATGCGATGGGACTTGGCGATCTGGTGCGGCTGTGGCGACGCGTGCGGCCTGTGATCTGGCACGCGCGGCGCAACGACGAGATGATCGCGGGACTCGTGCTGCGCGCGCTCGGCTGGCCGTTGAAGCTGCTGTTCACCTCGGCCGCGCAGCGTCATCACACCTGGCTGACGCGCTGGCTGATCCGCAACATGGACGCGATCATCGCCACCAGCCCGCTGTCGGCGTCCTATCTGAAGCGCGAGGCCACGGTGGTGATGCACGGCGTCGACACCGATCGCTACGCACCGCCAGCCGATCGCGCGGCCGCGTTTGCCGAGAGCGGATTGCCGGGCCGCCATGCGATCGGCTGCTTCGGGCGGGTGCGCGCGCAGAAGGGCAGCGACGTGTTCGTCGAGGCGATGTGCAGGTTGCTGCCGCGCTATCCCGACTTTACGGCAGTCATCGTCGGTGCCGTGGTGCCGGAGCAACTCGCCTTCGCCAATGAGCTAAGGCGGAAGATCGAGGCCGCGGGCCTGCGATCGCGCATCATCAT
>CALRXG020000095.1:0-16868 GCA_943372075.1 Bordetella parapertussis
GTATCGTCGGTACCCCGTTCGTCCCAAACACCAATTCCTGGCCAGCGCTGACCGCTTTCGCGGCCACGACGTGTCACAATTATGTCACCGCGCCTACGAAACAGGCGTCTTCGTCAACCATCATGATGGGCAGTGCTTGATTCAGCGGAGTTGCTTTGCTGGAATCCGCGCGCTTAGGGTGCGCCATGAAGTGGATGAAGGAACGCGATCTCCTGATCGCTCAGACAATGGCTTTCGTTCAGTCGGTGAAGGGCAAGCTGCCTGACGCCGGGGCGCCGACGTCTGCCCAGACGCCCGCTCAACAAACCGCCGCCCCATCGACCGCAGCACCCCAGCCGGGCCCCGCGCAGCCGGCGATCCCGACGGCCGTGACCGAAGCTAACACCACCTTGGAAGCAAGGCCGGTGTCGGGGATCAAGCCTGCCGTCGAGACCGCAAGGATGATGGTTACACCTCCCCCGCTTCCGGTACCGACCGTGATCGAGGGCCTTTCCACGGCGCCGCCGCCCTTGACGGTGACCGTCGTCGAGGTCCCGCCGCCGCCGGCTCAGCTTCCGCAATTCGCCAAGCTGGATATCCGCGGCGACTTCGGATCCGAAGTGCGGGAGCGGGTTGCCAGTTTCCGCGCGCAGCAGCAGCGCTTCCTGAAGGAGCGCGAGGAATATTGCACGACGACCATGGCCAAGGTCCGTGCAGCGATCCGCGACAACAGCGATTTGCCGCGCTCGGGCAAATAGACGGCTCATTCCCCGATCGTGTCATGCCCTGCTTGCTTGCGCCGCGAGCCGTCAGGTCATCTCGCGCCGATCTTCTCCAGCACCGGCAGCAGGTGTTTGAGAAACTCGCCTGGATTCTCACTCATCGGGAAATGGCCGAGGCCCTTCATGATGGTGGCCTCGCAACCGGCGATGCTGCTCGCCACCGCCAGCGTCTCTTCCGGCGTGCATGAATAGTCGTATTCGCCTGACAGCAGGAACAGCGGGCAGCGTCTGGTGTCGATCTCGGCGACGCGGGCGCGGATGTCGCCGTCGATCTTGTAGAAATAGAGGTCGCCCTTGAACACGCCGGGCCCGCCTTGCATGTAGTGCCACAGCGTTTCCCACCGCTCCTTCTCAGGCGCGTCAGGCCCGACCAGCCCCGAGACGATGGCCGCCGCGACCTCACCGCCATGGACGTCCGGCCGGTGCAGGAAATTCAGGTCGTAATAGGGATCGACATGCGCACCGGCCTGCAGGCCGATGATGGCGCGGAAACGTTCGGGATGCTCGAGCGCCAGATGTAGCGCGATCCGGCCGCCGATCGAGCAGCCGATCACGATCGGCTTGTCGAGCTCGAGCGCGTCCATCACGGAGAGGATCATCGCCGTGTATTGCGCCGAGGTGAGCTGGTACTCCTCGTCGTGCCAACCTTGCGGCGGCGACGACTTGCCGTGCCAGGGCATGTCGAAGGCGATGACGCGGTGGTTTCGCGTGACCCTGATATCGTTCATCAGGCCGCGATATTGCCGCCCGTCGGCGCCCGCGGTGTGCAGGCAGAGCAGCGGCGTGCCCTCGCCGGCCTCCTCGACATAGATGCGGTGCGCCCGGCCCGACAGTTCGAGGTGCATGTAGCGGCCCACGATCGGTTCGAATCTGGCGCTCATGCGTGAACTCCCTCGCGGCGCAGCTTGCCGAGCGCCTCCTTGAAGTAGCGCAGGTTCGCCATGAAGATTTGCAGCTCGCCCTCGGCCTTCAGCACACGGCGCTTGATCAGCGCCATCAGGTCGTTGGAGCCCGGCGGCGGCCGCCGCTCGCAGAACTTGTCCCACTCCTCGTCCGAGGTGCGCAGCGCGAAGGACGACGACGGCATCACGAACGGGCCCTTGGTCACCGCGACGATCCGGCCTTCATGGATCGCGATGAGCCAGGCGGTCTTGCCGATCTCGAGCAGGAAGGTCGTGGTCAGATAGCGGCCGCGTCGCACCAGGCCGGCATCGCCGTTGACCCGCTCCTTCAGCATCTCGATCATGTCAGCTCCACCCATTGCGGCTCGCCTGCGCTGGCGCGGCGAGCGCTTGTTCTGGCGGCATTGAGGGAAGGAACGGAGGGGCCGTCAATCGTGACTGGCGTCGCGCGCCCCCGGCATTTTCGCCGTGCGCCGCCACGTCAGGAGCTCAACTGATGCAGGGAAACTAGAGCCACGACCAGACCAGCGCCACGTTCGCGGCGCAGGCCGCGAACAGTGCGAGCGCGAGCGCGCAGTGCACGCGTTCATGGGGGGTCTGAAGGATCGCTCTCATGGATCGGAGCATCCGGCGATTCTACCCGGAGAGTCCCGGGGATTCTTTTTTCCCGGGTTTACCAGCCATTAAGGACTCAGGGCCCGCCGGCGAAAGGTCCGAAATGACTCACATTTTCAGATGCTTACCAGAGAATGCACTCACGGTTCCGTGATTGGAACGGCGATCTCGCAGGAAACCCGGAACGCCTGCTGGCGTTGTCGAGGTTTGGGGACCGACCAATGCCGTACGCGCTGTTCTACCAGGACGCCAAGCTGAGCAAGGCCTATCCGACCGAGGCTGACGTGTGGAAGCTCGCCAGGAAATCCGGGCTCGTGGTGGATGCCATCAGCGAAGAAGAAAAGTCCGCACCGCGCCCGGTGCTGGACAATGACTACGAAATCCGTCCCTGCCAGCTTGAGCCGAATGAAGACCCGGTCCAGAACAAGGCTGATGCCGATCGCGAAGCGCGCCAGGAGCCACGGTTGAACTGAAGACACCGATGGGGCCGGCGCGCGTGAGGTGCGGGCCGGAGCCGTGAGTGCCGTCGTGTTGCCCTTACGGCGTCGCCGTCGCCAGCGAGGCCTGCTCGGCCGCCAGCGAGACGCAAATCTTCCGCCGATGCAGACCCCGGATCGCGCCCGTCACCTTGAGCACCTTGCCGGCCGTGCAGGACGCGTCCTGAACGAACACGACCTCATAGGGCGCAAGCGCCAAGGGTTCGGATTTGAGGATGGTCTGGCCGAGACACGGCACGGAGACCGCAGAGAGGATCAGCCCTAACGCAAAGCTACGCATGTTTGTTTGTCCACCAGCCCGGCAATCGCACAATACCGCATCACGATGAAAGTTCCGTGCAATGCAGGAATTATTTTTTGCATTGCACGATCAGGCGTGAATATCGGCTGAATAAGCAAGCGTCGGGCCAACAAAAAAGGCCGACCCGAAGGCCGGCCTTTTCGAACTCGGTGAAGGACGTTGCAATCAGTAGCGGGAGCCCACCGGTCCGCCCCAACCGAAGCGGTAATTGACCCCGAGCTTGACGGTATGCTCGTCGTTCCGGAAGCTCGCGCCGACGATGTCGGCCGGCCCGCCCGTGAAGGTGGTCTTGCCGAAATTGTAATACTGGTATTCGGCCTTCGCCGACCAGTTCGGGGCGAACATGTATTCGAGGCCGCCGCCGACCGTGTAGCCATCCTTGTGGCCGCCGTCGGTGGTGAAGGCCGCCGGCACGCCGCCAACCGACGCCGTGATGTTGTTGTTGTCGCGCCAGGCGTAACCGCCCTTGGCGTAGAGCAGCGCCGGACCCCAGGTGTAGCCGAGGCGGCCGGTCACCGAACCGATCTGGTCGGTGTTGCCGGTCACGACCGTTCCGGCCGGGAAGGTCAGGCCATTGTTCGACGAGCTCGGCAGCCAGGAATACTGCGCCTCGAGACCCATCACCCAGTTGGGCGCGAACTGATAGTCGAAGCCACCCTGCACGCCGCCCAAGAAGCGCGCATCGCTGCCCATCAGGTTGTTGCCATCGGTGAACGCGCCACCGACATGGCCGCCGATATAGAAGCCGGTCCAGTTGTAGACCAGCGCGGGTGCGGTATAGGGCGGCGGGGCCTTGGTATAGGTGCGGGCCGGCATGTCAGCCGCGAACGCCGGAGCCGCAAGAGCGGTCAGCGCGACTGTGCCGAGCAAAAACTTCTTCATCTCTGATCCCCGTTACGAACGTTGCGCTGTTAAGACAAACAACGTGACCTCAATTGGGTTGCTTTGGGGCAATGCCAGACCTGTGATGTTTCCGTGCTGTGACGGGGTCGCAACAGCGCCCGTTTGTTCCTTGGCACGGAAGGTTTTTTCACCGGTTAAGCAGCCGCATTTCGGCTGCATATAAGTCGCGGGCGGCTAAGTTGCAGTTCAAAGCTCCCCGAAAAGTGATCGGAGTTTGCTAACGATCCGGTCAGACCTGCCGGTCAGGCACGCTGCGACACGCCGCCGCGGCTCAGCGCGACATTTTTTCCAGTTCCGGAAATGCCGCGTAGGACGCGCCGGCGCACGGCTCGGTGGGATTGTCGATGATGCGGTCGAGCCGGCCGTCGACGAACATGACCCCCCGCTCCCGCGCCGGGCGATAATTGCCGTCGGTATCCTTCGCGCTGTAGCGCAGGCACACCACGTAGCGAAGCCTTCCGCCGACCGTGCGTTGTGTAGGCTCCGCGATGCCCGCCTCACGGACTCCGACCGGGTTGTTCAGGTAGGTCCGCATGAAGGCCAGGATCTGGTCGCGATACCTGTCCGGGAACGGCTGGTTGGCGACGCCGCGATCATCGGTGAAGGTGGTCGGCCCGCTGCCGTCGTCGCCAGTGAGGCAGCCGGCGAGCGGCATCGCGAGCAGCGTGATCGCCGCCAGTTCTGCCAGAATCCGCAAACGTCGTTGTGTCATGAGTCCCCGGCTGCCTGTTTAGACCGCCCGGCGGCCGAAGGGAATTCGCAACTCGGTTATCGGCGCCAGACCCCGCGCCCAAACGCACTCCGGCCCGCCGCCATTGGGGAAGCAATGGACAAGCGGGCCGGTTCTGCATCCTGAAGGCGCAGCGGGGCAATGTGGATCGAACGACGCCCTCCGGATCAGGTTCAGTCGCGCTCGATCAGCCGCGCTTGGCCGGCACGACGTGCTTGGTCGCGACCTTCGCCCGGACGTGCTTGGTCGCGTGCTTCGGCGCCTTCACCTTCAGCATGCCCATGTGCTTGTGGTGGCGGTGATGGCGATAGTGCTTGTGGTTATGGCGGCCCATCTTGGCGTTGGCGTTGCGCACCTTCGACGGCAGCTGCTCGCTCTTGATCACCGGAGCGGCCTTGGTCGCCGGAGCAGTCGTGGTCACCGGCGCGGGCGCTGCGGTCTTGCCGGCCTCGGTGGCGAACGCGGGCGCTGCGATCACGGACATGGCGAGCAGCGCGGCGGAAATGGTCTTCAGCATGGTGGTCCTCCTCGTCGGGATCGAGAGGTCTCCGGCCGGATGGTCGGCCTCACCGATCAACGCACGTGACCTTATGGGCCGCGCACTGAACCCGTTCTGAAGGGCGCTGACGGAATTCATTCATGTGAATGACATCTCTGTCATGTTGCCCGCCCCGCCGCGGCTGGCACGGCATCACGCAATCGTGGCATTGGCCGGGAATGTTCTGCACCCCCGGGTGTTCAAGTCAGCAGGCTTGGGTGTACGATTACCGAGCACGATCAGGAACGATCAGGAGCAACCAGGAATGAGCAAGACGACAAAGTTTGTGGGCCTCGCAGTGCTCTCGATGACGCTTGTCGCCGGGCCGGTGATCTCGGCCTACGCCGCGGGCAGCGACAATCCCTCGCCGCCGGCCTCCGACAGCGGCAAGGGCAAGAAGTCGACCAAGAAGGACAAGAGCTCCGCGATCGACGATCAGAAGTTCCTGGCCGGCTATCACGCCGCCTATGCCACGATCTACGACAAGCACGACTATGCCGACGCGATCGAGCAGCTCAAGGCGCTCGGCCAGGATGACCGTGCCGACGTCGCCAATTTGATCGGCTATTCCTATCGCAAGCTCGGCGACTACAAGGTCTCGCAGATCTGGTACGAGCGCGCACTCAAGGCCGACCCGGCCCATGTGCGGACTTGGCAGTATTACGGCCTCTGGCAGGTCGAACAGGGCAACCGCGACCAGGCGCAGTACCACCTCAACCGCATCGCCCAGCTCGCGGGCACCAACAGCGACGAATACCGCTCGCTCGCCGCAGCACTGGAGAAGCCGCCGGGCACCGGGCTGGTTTACTGAGCCAAACTGATCCTGGACTTCAAGCCGGCGCCGGTCGTGAGGACCGCGCCGGCTTTTTGCCGCCCGGGATGGCTCGAGCCAACGGTATGTCACGATGCGACGGCGATCCCGACCTCGCGCCGGCGGCGGCCGAGGATGGCGAGCAGCCCCAGCGCGCAGACCGAGCAGGCGATCGCGAGCTCGAGCACGGCGTTGCCGCCGAACCGTGTCAGCAGATAGGCGAGCGTCGGCGGCGACGCCGCCGAGATCAGGTTCAACGGCAGCGCGATATGGGACGAGGCCTTGGCGAATTCGCTCTTGTCGTAGAACGCCAGCGGGATGGTCGCACGCGCGACCGCGAGCGCGCCGCTGCCGAGACCGTAGATCAGGATGAAGCACGCAATCGCCCAATGGCTGCCGTGGCCGGCGATCAGGATCAGCATCGCGACCGGCAGCAGCGCGCCGGCGACCAGTCCCGTGGTGATGCCGTCCCAGCGGCCGCCGCCGAGGAAATCGATCGCGCGCGCCGAGACTTGCACGATGCCGAGCGTCGAGCCGAACGCGATCGCCTCCGACGCCGACAATCCCTGCGCCTTCAGAAGTTCCACCAGCACCGCGCTGAAGCCGAAGCTGACGAACGCGTTCAGCGCAATCGCCGCGACCACCAGGAAAAACGTGCTCCTGGCCGGCGGCGGCGCGGCCGGCCGGTGCGATGACGGCGCGGCTTCGGCATCGTCGACCACACGGCGCGGCAGCCCGAATGTGTAGAGCGGCAGGCAGACCAAAGCCATCGCCGCGGCATAAACCAGGCAGGTGCCGTGCCAGCCGATCGCCACGGTGAGAAACCCTGTCGTCGGCCAGAAGATGCTGCTGGACAATCCGGTGACCAGCATCAGCGCGCCGATCGCGCCTTTCGCGTTCCGCCCGGCCACCTCGTTCAGCATGATGTAGGCGGCCGTGCTCAGCGCGGCGCTGCCGGCGGCGCCGAGGATCGCCCAGGCGGCGAAATACAGCACTGCCTCGCGGGCGCAGGCCAGCACGACGAAGCCGAGCACGGCGACGGCACTGCCGATCATCATGACGCGCCGCGCGCCGACACGCCGGAACGGCCCGGCCAGCAGCGGCCCGCACAGGCCCATCGTCACATAGAAGACCGAGGTGCCGGCAAACACCATGGGGAGCGGGATCCGCAGATCGGCCGCGATCTGATGGCCGGCGATGGCCGGCAGGCCGAGGGTTCCCCACCCGAACACCTGGGCGATTGCGAGAACGAGCAGAACGCCGGCGAGCTGCCTGTCCATGCCCAGGACCCGTGCCCGGTTCGCCATTGCCATTCCCACCACCGCATTTCGACCCAAAGAGCTGGGCTAACCGATCTGGCGTGACGGTATCATGACTGCAGCGGTCCGGTCGGGCACAGGCCGGCCAGCATCCCCAGGGATAACGGACAGGGAGGGATTACGGATAATGCTCGAGACGCCGGTCGGGCTTCTGCTGATGGCTCGCGCCCACCGTGTTGCCGGGCGTTGCCGGGTCCGGCTTGGCCGCGCCGGCCGCCTTTCCGACCGGCTGACCGCTGTCGCCGGTCGTCTTGCCAGTGTTCGACGCCTGGCCGGTGGTGGTGACATTGGCGGCGGTCTGCCCGGCCCCGGCCGAACCGGCCGAGGGACCGGAGCTCTGCGCCAACACGGTCCCCGACAGCACCAATGCCGCCATCAGTATTGCCGCGTTGACTGTCATGGAGGGCCCTTCCGCGCGCGAATGATGCACAGCAACGCGCCAGTGCCGATCGCGTTCCAACGCCGCCGCGGCGCCAACGGGCAGAGTTAACATCGACCGCCCGGCGACCGCGTCGGCCGGCGCGCCACGTTGTCGTGGCGCGGAGGAAGGACCATAGTCAGGCTGGCACTATCCGGTCGGCGGCGCGGCATATCATCCAGAACCGGCACAACAAGAGCCAGCGATGACAGGCAGCATGCGGTTCGTCTCCACCCTGACCTGTCCAGCGTGCGGCTTCGCGACAGCCGAGACCATGCCCGACGATGCCTGCCAGTTCTTCTACGACTGCAGGGGATGCGGCACTCGCCTCAAGCCCAGGGCCGGCGATTGCTGCGTGTTCTGCTCCTATGGCTCGGTGCCCTGCCCTCCGGTCCAGGCTGACGGAAAATGCGGAGGCAGCCAATGGGGCCTGACCAACGACAGCGAGCGACCGGCATCGCACACCGAATGGCACGATGCCGGTCGTCATCTCAGTTCGCCTTCTGGATCGCGGTGACGGTGTAGCCGCCGTCACCCTCCTGAGCGTCAAACTTGACCTTGTCGCCGACCTTGAGCTGCTTGAGCAGCGCCGGATCCCTGACCCGGTAGACCATGGTCATCGGTTCCTCCATCCCGAGGCTCTTGGCGGGGCCGTGCTTCAGCGTGATCTTCCCGGCTCCCTCGTCGATCTTCTTGACCTCACCATTGATATCCGCGCCCTGCGCGGCGGCCACGCCCAACGTCAACGCCATCATGGCGGCGGCTGCGATTCCGGTGATCCTGTTCATCGTTGTCGTCCCTTCTCGTTGATCTCTTCACTTCACGATGACGCGGCCGGTCATCCCGTAGTCGCGGTGATCGGGGATCAGGCAGGAATATTCGAACGTCCCGGCCTTGCTGAACTTCCAGACGATCTCCGCGCTCTGCTTCGGCGCCACGCGCACGCCGTTCGGATCGGCATGCTCCATATGCGGATGCTTCTTCATCACTTCGGCATGCTTCAAATTCTCCTCGGTGGTGGCGAGCAGGAATTCATGATCCTCGGTGCCGGCATTCCTGATCACGAAACGGATCTGTTCGCCGCGCTTGACCTCGATGCGGAACGGCGTGAACTCCATCTCCTTCATCTCGACCTCGACCGTGCGCGACGGCTTGCTCGGATCGCCCGGCTCGCCGGCCGAATAGGATTGGTGACCGTGTTTTTCATGACCGCGTGACGGCGCGGCGGTGACCGACAGCGCAATGAGCGCGATGCCGAGCGTGGTGCGGTATTTCACTGGCTTCTCCATTCTGGGTTTGATGCTTGGTTGTCGAGGCGTGGCGCGTCGGTCCGCTACATCTTCATTCCCTTCATCGACGGCTTGCCTTTCCGCTCCGGCGCGGCCGACGGCTGCCGCGCCGGTTCGGCGGCGGGCGCGTCGACCTCATGGGCGACGGTGCCGGCCGGATATTTGTAGGGGCCGGGATCGGCATAATCGTCGCGGCCGAGCCCCTCGCGGATCTTCATCACCGTGAACATGCCGCCCATCTCGATCGGCCCGAACGGCCCCGTCCCGGTCATCATCGGCAGCGTGTTGTCGGGCGCCGGCATCTCCATGTTGCCCATCGCCATTCCGGTCGATCCCATCACCATCGCGTCGGGAGCCAGCTTGCCGACCGCCTTCGCCAGATCCTTGCGCGACACGCCGATGAAATTCCGGACGTCGTGGCCCATCGCATTCATGGTGTGGTGCGACTTGTGGCAGTGGAATGCCCAGTCGCCCGGATTGTCGGCAAGCATGTCGAACGCCCTGACGGCGCCGACCGGCACGTCGGTCGTGGTCTCCGGATATTGCGCCGACGCCGGCACCCAGCCGCCGTCGGTGCAGGTCACCGCGAAATTGTGCCCGTGCACGTGGATCGGATGGTTGGTCATGGTCAGATTGCCGATCCGCACGCGGATCCTGTCGCCGAGCCGGATCGGCATCGGATCGATGCCGGGATAGACCCGGCTGTTCCAGGTCCACATGTTGAAGTCGGTCATCTCGTTGACCTTCGGCAGATAGGTGCCGGGATCGATCAGGTAGCTGCTCATGATGAAGACGAAGTCGCGATCGACGGGACGGAACGCCGGATCGCGCGGATGCACGATGAACATGCCCATCATGCCCATCGCCATCTGCACCATCTCGTCGGAATGCGGGTGGTACATGAAGGTCCCGCTGTGCTTCAGCTCGAACTCGTAGACGAAGGTCTTGCCCGGCTTGATGTGCGGTTGGTTGAGCCCGCCGACACCATCCATCCCCGCGGGCACGATCATGCCGTGCCAGTGCACCGTGGTGTGCTCCGGCAGTTTGTTGGTGACGAAGATACGGACCTTGTCGCCCTCGACCGCCTCGATGGTCGGCCCCGGCGCCTGGCCGTTATAGCCCCACAGATTGGCCTTCATGCCGTCGGCGAATTCGCGCACCACCGGCTCGGCGACGAGATGGAATTCCTTCCAGTCGCCGTTCATCCGCCATGGCAGCGACCAGCCGTTGAGCGTGACGACCGGCCGGTAGTCGGGCCCGCTGGTCGGATGCAGCGGCGGCTGCATCACGGCCTTGTCCATGGTCGGAGCTTCCGGAATCGCAGCGGCCTGCGCGCGGCCGCTGACCGCGCTCGCCGTTACCAGCGCGGCGCTGCCCAGAAATTCACGTCGTGAAAACATGCGTTGTCTCCGTTCAATGATCGCCCGCCGCGGGTTGCGCGGTCGCGGCGATGGCGGATGGTGTCGATGGCGCGGCTGCCGTGCCGCCGCCATTGATCGCGGTCTGGAGCTCGGATTGCGCGAGCCAGAAGTCGCGCTTGGCATCGATCGCCGCACGCAGCGAGGCGAGCCGCTGCCGCGCCTCGGTCAGCAGCGCGAACACGTCGACCTGCATGCTGGAGAAGCGCAGCTGCATCTCCTCGGTGATGATCTGCCGCAACGGCAGCACCTCGCGCTGGTAATGGCTCGCGATGTCGTAAGCCGAGCGGTAGACGCGATAGGCGTCGCGCGCCTCGGAGCGGACGTTGATCGCCTTCTCGGCCAGGCGGTTCATCGCCTGCCGATAAGTTTCCGCCGCCTGCCGGACCCGCACCTCCCCGCCGTCGAAGATCGGAATCTGGAACTGGACGTCGAAGCCGCGCTCCTTGAAGGGCGGCGCTTCGGGATCGTGCGTGCGCTTGTCGATGCCGGCGACGTCGAGCAGCGTGACGAAGCGCGTCGCCTCGGTGAGATCGAGCGCCTTGGCAAGTGCGACAATTTCCATCCGCGCGATCTGCAGATCGACGCGGTGTCCGACCGCGGCGACCTCGATCGAGGGCTGCTGGAGCGGTCGCCGCGGCAAGGCCGGCAGCCGGTTCGGGACCCGGAAGCCGAGATCGCCATCCCAAAGTCCGAGCAGGCGTGCGAGCCGCTCGCGCGAACTCGCCGCATTCTGTCTCGCGCTGGCCAGATCGGCCGTGATCTCGGCGTAGAACACCTGCTCGCGGGCCTGGTCGAGCTTGTTCATCGCACCGGTCTCGCCGAGCTTCCTGGCGAGTTGCGCGGTCGACTCGGCGGTTGCCTTCGCGTCCGTCAGCAGTCCGACCGTCTCGTTCGCGGCAACGACAGCGACATGGCTGCGCCGCACCTCGGCGGCAAGCCGCAAGGTGGCGAGCGCTGCCCTGAGCTGGGCCTGCCGGAATCGCTCGCGCGCGATCTCTGAGCGCGCCGGCAAGGTCGCCAGCGCCAGAATGTCGCCGACCACCTGCCGCTCGACCTCGCTGGCGCCGTTTCCGGTGATCCGCGAGACCGAGAAGGTCGGGTTCGGCGGCAGGCTGTCGGCAACGAGATCCGTCTCCGCCAGCGCCAGCTCGTTGTAGGCGGCCTGCAAGCCCTTGTTGTTCAAGAGCGCGACCTGCACGGCGTCATCCGCCGTCAGGTTGCGCGCGAGCAGGCGCTTGACCGCGGCGTCGACCGTCGCAGCCTCGTCCGGGTTTCGAACGAAGGCGACGTCCTTGCCGACCGCCTTCTCGGTGACCTCGGAGACGACGCCCATGCCACTGTCGGGCGAGAACGAAGCGCAACCCGCAAGCGCGGATGTCAGCAGCAGGAATGGCGCGATGGCCAGGTATCGCATGGCGCCCTCCTACCGATCCGGTTTGTGATCAGATTTGGTTTGCGGCGTCACGCCGTCATTGCGCTCACGCCAGGGCAGCGGCGTCGACGGGCGCAGGCTGTCGTAGGGTGCGATCGTCGAGCGGTAGCCGACAGCGGCTCGCCCCGCCGACGGATCGGCAGGATCGCCGGTGACCGCGACCGGCCTCGCATCGGTCATGCAGCCGGCGAGCAGCGCGGACGCGACGATGGCTGCGGCCAGCCGCGACAAGGATGTAGGCAGCGCGCGCCGGCCAAGCCTGCCGCCAAGCGTGTTGGCCACGGCGGCGAGCCTCGCCCCGAGAAACGAAAACATGGGTCTGTCCCGATCATCAGATGAATCCCAAGCCGGCGCGCGCGAACGCGCGACGCGGCCACGATCACAGTGATGATCAGGCGATGGGGGGACGATAGAGCCGCGCCGGCGCCTCGCTGCGCAGGCTCTGACGGGCCTCGGCAAGACGGGTCGCGATCGGGTGCAACGGACCCGCGACCAATGGGAGATCAGCCGGCAGCGCCGACACGCACATCATCGCGCAGCACGGCCCCGCCGTGCTCTTGCCGTCATGGCTGTGCTTGGCATGCGGCGGAGCGGCATCAGCTGCGTGCTGCTGGCCATGCATGCCACCATGATCGTGTGCGGCATGATCGTGCGTAACACCATCGGCATGCGTCATCGACGCCCCGTGCACATGCGCGGCGGCGACAGGTCCGACCTCATCAGTCAGGCAAGGAAACGGCGCTCCGAATGCAAGCGCAACAGACGGCACGAGAATGCAAAACAGATAGGCCAGGATGATGAAACACCCCGCCCGCACCCGCCCTGACCTGTTCAACCGCACCAACACCCGCCCGATCGCTCCCAGTTCGTCTTGGCTGCAAGCCAACCGCAAATCCGTCCACCGCAAACCCGCCGTCGCGGTATATACCCCCGTGGGGTATTATTCAATCCGCTTCAATCGCTCGAGCGTGAAATGAGATGCACAACTCGGACGATTCATGTCGCGAGAATGCGTTCATATGACCCACCATTGCCCACACATTCAATGTCGTCCAAGCTTTCGCCATGACGACGAGAATGTTTGCGGCGCGCGACGCAACTCACCTTTTCTCCGCCCCTCACCGCATCAGCGCCTCGACCTCCTTGCGGAACGCCTGGCGCGAGCCGTCGCGGGAGTAGAACATGTGGCCGCCGGGATAGACCACGAGCCTGGTGCGGCTCGGACCCGCAAATGCCGGCAGCTGGTCGAGGATGATCTTGGAGGCGAAGTATGGCGTGGCGAGATCGAACAGGCCATGGCCGATCAGGAGCTTCAGCTTCGGATCGAGCGCGAGCATCTGGCGCAGCTGCGTCACCGACTCCGTCGGATTGATGCCGTGACCGAACTCCCACGCCTTGTTCACGCTTTCGCTGAGCAACTGGTAGGAGCCGTCGGGCCGCCAGTTCAGCTTGCGGGTGGTGAGATCGACCGCGGCGCTGGTCAGCGGCGCCATCAGGGGATCGCCCGACGGATCGTTGAAGTGGAAGTAGCTGGAATCCGGGTAGGGATCGAACCCCTCGACCGAAGCGTCGTAACGTCCGGTCACCTTGCCGTTCTTGCGGTCGAACTCGCGGCGGAATTCGCCGATGTCGAAACGGCCGGCGAGCCTGCGGCTGATCGCCTGATCGATGCCGGTCAGGCTGGCGACCTTGTCGGCCAACCGCGTCGTGGCTTCGGTGTCGGCCTGCCCCTTGACCAGATCGAGCAGGAAATCGCCGGACGCGTAGCGCTCGACGTCGGCGAGATCCTCGCGCTTGACCGGTCCCTTGGTCTGCCGCGCCACCGCCGTCATGGTCGGCAGGCTCGCGACATATTGCAGGAGGCTCGAGCCGGTATATTCGCGGAAATCCAGCACCGGCGAAATCAGGATCAGGCCGCGCGGGCCGACGCCCTGCTGCATTTGCAGATTGCGCACCACCTTGGGCCCGCGGATGCCGCCATAGCTCTCGCCGACGACGTATTTCGGCGAGGTCAGCCGGTCGAATTTCTCCAGCCAGCGGCGGATCACCAGCGCAACCGAATTGGCGTCGCCGTCGACGGTGAAGAAGCGCTTGCGCGCATCGTCGGAGCTGGTGACGAAACGGCTGTAACCAGTGCCGACCGGATCGATGAAGACGAGATCGGTGAAATCGAGCCAGGTGTCGGCATTCGGCTGCAACTCCGGCGAGGCCGAGGACACCGCGCCGTCGCCGTCGAACGGCAGCCGCCACGGCCCGACATTGCCGAATTGCAGCCAGGCCGACGCGGAGCCCGGCCCGCCGTTGAACAGGAACGTCACCGGCCGGTTGGCCTTCTCGGCGCCGTCGAGCTGGTAGGAGGTGTAGGCGATATCGGCGAGCGGCTCGCCCTTGTCGTCGAACACGCGGATCGAGCCTGCGGTCGCGCTGAACGCCAATGTGCGCCCCGGCAGCGCCACCGATTGCTTCGTGGTGGAGTCGGGCGGCAGGCGATGTTGCGCGGGCGCCGATGCGTTGCCGGCGGCGTTGGCAGCGGAGCCGCCCCCCTCGCCACGCCCCGCCCGGCCCTTCTGGCCGCTCGGGTTCTGACTGCCCGGCGCCTGTGCGCTCGGCGACGGCTGCGGCTGCGGGGTCTCGTCGTCGGCCCGCGCCGCGGTCGCAAGGCAGGCCAGCAGCAACGCAGCCGCGCACCGTGTCGCAAAACCGTTAGCCATGTCGTTCACTCCCTGGGCCGACGTTTACGCATACCATCATCAAACTGCGATAGCTTGGCGACACCGGCAAGGCATCCGGTCCGTTCCCGGACCATCTCGACAAGGCCGCCCGGGATGTATAGACGAGCGCGGCGTAGTCCGTGCCAAACGAGTTCGTGAGCGATGGCCAGCTCCAAGCGGTATGACAAGATCGCCTTCGTCGCCAGCGCCAGCGCAGAAGCGCAGTCGGCGCTCGAACAGCTGTCCGCGATGTACGGCAACCATCAGGGCGGCGATGCCGACGTCGTGGTCGCGCTCGGCGGCGACGGACTGATGCTGCAGACGCTGCACGCCAACATGCGCACCGGAAAGCCGATCTACGGCATGCATCGCGGCACCGTCGGATTCCTGATGAACGAGTATTCGACGCATGACCTGCGCACCCGGCTCGCCGCCGCGCGGGAGTCGCTGATCAATCCGCTCCTGATGCGCGCGACCGACATCCACGGCACCGTGCATCTGCATCACGCCATCAACGAGGTCGCGCTGTTCCGGCAGACCTATCAGGTCGCCAAGCTGCGCATCCTGATCGACGAGCATGAGCGGATGGCGGAGCTGATGGCCGACGGCATCCTGGTGGCGACGCCGGCCGGATCGACCGCCTACAACCTCTCCGCCCAGGGCCCGATCCTGCCGATCAACGCCGCACTCTTGGCGCTGACCCCGATCAGCGCGTTCCGGCCGAGGCGCTGGCGCGGCGCGCTGCTGCCGAATTCCGCCTTCGTGGTGATCGAGGTGATCGAGGGCGACAAGCGCCCGGTCGCCGCGGTCGCCGATCATGACGAGGTCCGCGACGTGCGCCGCGTCGAGGTGCTGTCCGACAAGACGATCGCGATGCGGATGCTGTTCGATCCCGGCCACTCGCTGGAGGAACGCATCCTGCGCGAGCAGTTCGGCTACTGACGCGATCACGCCCTCGGCTTCCTGCCCGGCAACCAATCGTTAACCCCGGGGAGGATATGGTTAACGCCGGGTAATACCGCGTTGGCCCGGTATACCCTTCGGGACCGGACCATGTATCGCATCGATTTCAACAAGCTGCGATTTCTGATTTGCGACGACAATCCGCATATGCGCCGCATCCTGCGGACGCTGTTGCATTCGTTCGGCGCACGCGAAGTCTATGAAGCCGAAGACGGCGCCACCGCGCTCGAGATGTACACGCATTATGTGCCCGACATCGTCATCACCGACTGGTCGATGCCGATCTTCGACGGACTCGAGCTCGCGCAGATGATCCGGCAGCCGGAATCCAAGGGCAATCCCTATGCCCCGATCATCATGCTGACCGGGCATTCCGAGAAGCGCCGCGTCACCGTGGCGCGCGATGCCGGCGTCACCGAATTCCTGGCCAAGCCGATCTCGGCCAAGGGCCTCTATCAACGCATCATGAACGTGGTCGCCAACCCGCGCCCGTTCATCAAGACCAAGACCTATTTCGGCCCCGACCGCCGCCGCAACACCACCAACACCTATATCGGCCCCGAGCGCCGCGGCAGCGGCGAGGTCGAGGTGTTGCAACAGCCGTCGCTGCTCGAGAAGGCGCGCTCGACCATCTAGGACATCGCCATGGCGAAAGACAAACCCGCGACCATCGAGGTCCAGAGCTTCGGCACCCACCACGTGATCACGCAGCCGAACCCGCTGCGCAACATGCTGCTGCGCGTCCCCGAGAGCGATCTCGACGATCCCGTCGGCCGTGCCGAAAAGGCGCTCGCCGGGCTGTCGGGCGAGTTCAAGGAGTGGATGGCGATCGAGGCCGACCGCCTCTCCGCCGCGCACGCCACGGTGCTGCGCGAGGGCTTCAACGACAAGACCCGCGAAGAACTGTTCCGCGCCGCGCACGACATCAAGGGCGATGCCGCGACCTTCGGCTATCCGTCGGCGGCCGCGGCCGCCGAGAGCCTGTGCCGGATCATCGAGCACGCGCCGGATCTCGCCGCGGTGCCGGCCCAGCTGATCGCCCACCACATCAACGCCGTGCAGGCGATCGTGCGCAACCGCACCAAGCTCGACACCGCCGTCGTCGCCGGCGTGCTGAGCAAGCAGCTCCGCGGCATCGCCGACGAATTCCTCACCCACGCCAACCGCGACCGCCCCGAGCATCTCGAAGCAATCCTGGCGCCGAGCATCGTGCCGGGCGAATAAGCGCGCCGAACGGCCACGACTTCATCATCAATT
>CALRXG020000096.1:0-16757 GCA_943372075.1 Bordetella parapertussis
ATTCGATCGGTATTGCAGATGAATTCACGTAACAGTTTTTTCTCCGTCCTTGCACTCGGTCTCGCCGTCGCGCTGACGGCGCATCCTGCTCAGGCGCAATCGCGCGTCGGTGAAGCGGCGATGGTGAAGAACGAGGTCCTCCGCGTCGCAGCCTCGACCACACCAATCAATGTCGGTGACGCATTGCTGCGCGATGAGACGGTGCGCACCGGTCTCGAAAGCGCAGCGCGGCTGGTGATGGCCGACAGCACCAACCTCTCGCTCGGACCGAATGCCTCGCTCAAGCTCGACCGCACCGTATTTGACGACGAGCATCATTATCGTGATGTCGCGATCCGCCTGACGTCGGGTGCATTCCGCTTCGTCACCGGCCACTCGGACAAGACCGCCTACAAGATCACCACGCCGCTCGCGACAATCGGCGTTCGCGGCACGGTGCTCGATATCCGGTCGCAGCGAGGTCAGACAATCGTCGTGCTGCAGGAAGGCGCATCGACCGTCTGCACCACGAGCCGGCAGTGCATCGATCTGACGCAGCCCGGTGACACCGCGATCATCACATCGAGCGGCGGCCGCACCACGATCCAGAAGACCAACAATCCGCCATGGACCTTCGCTGCGAACTGTAACGCTGCCGCCGGCCTTTGCGCGGTCACGCAATATGCGGATGCAACGCCGGCCGGCGCTGACCCCACCGGCATGCTGTGCGGACGGTAAGCGTGGCTTCCGGCAAGCATCGATCAGGATACGGGAAAGCTTCTCCAGCCGTCGTTCGGCCAGCGGAAGTTCGTGTAGGTCACGGTGACGCTGAAATCGATCGAGCGGACCTGATGCCACCACGCCACAGGCATGAAGATCATCTCGCCGGGCATCAGCGTCACTTCCGTGAAGTTCGCCTCCGCGAGCAGCGGAAAACGCGACAATTGCAGCGCGGGATCCTCGATATCCGCTATCTCGCTGAAGACGTGCAGATGGTTGTAGAGTTTGCCGACCTCGGCAGCCGGCAGCACCAGCAGGCGCTTGCGTCCGACCACCTGCGCGATCAGATTGTTGGTGAGATCGTGGTGCAACGAGGTCAGCGTACCCGCCGGCCCGATCCACATCATGCCGTTGGCCTGCTCGGCGTCACGGGTCAGAAATTTTTCCGGAAATCCCATGTCAGGATGCAGCACCGACATCGCTTCGGCGTTGCGCGCCGAATTATGGGCCGTGAGATAGGCATCGTTTCCAGCGTCCGGCTGCGACACCAGGTCGATGAACTGGTCGAACGGCATCTCCCGACGATGCGCGTCCTTGTGGATTTCGTATTCCCCGCTGCTATTGCGGTCGCCTTGAAACTCGACCGGCCTGGAGCCGACGACGCGCTTGAGATACGCCGGCGTCCATTTCACCAGCGCGGGCCAGTCCGACATCTCGCCGGTCAGGATGACGGGGCGATTGGCGGCATAGTAGCGATCGAGGAACTCGTCGCTGCCGAGATCCGCGCGCCTTTCGATATCCTGATATTGCACCGACAGCGTGCGCAACCGCTCCAGCGTTTCCAGCAGCCATTCGCGCTTGCGCAGGTCGAGAGTGGTCCTGGACTGCGGCGGCTCCTGTTGCGGAGCCCGGCTCGGCTCGGCCGGCCCGGCGCTTTCGACCGGAACCGGCGGCTGCGGCGGCTCGGGAATGGCCGAGGCATCGAATGGCTTGAGCCGCAGCCGCGTGCGATGATCCGCGATCTGCTGCTGCTCGCTCATGTCGACGCCGCGGTAATAATGCTTCTGCCACTTGTCGGCGGAGGCCGGCGGCTGCTGATCGGCCATTCGCAACACGAATCTGTCCCGCCCCTTGCTCCATTGCTGAAAGCGGTCGAGCAGATCCGGCTCGGCTTCGATCGGCGCCATCACGGGCTTGATGTCGTCGAGCAGCCCGCGCTGAACCGGAAAGAAGAAGCAGATCGGTTCGCCGACCTCGAAATGAATCCAGTGGTGCGGACGGGTAAAGCGCCAGTTCATGGTGAAGGTGAACGGCGACCAGTCGGTTTCGACGACGCCGGTCAACGGGTGAATCCCGTCTTTCGGCCGGTTGGGCGAGCCACCGATCCACAGATTCCATCCCGGAGGCGTGCGAAAGATGCCGGGAATATGGAACGTGACAATGCCTTGCCCGAACAGCGATGTCGCAAGGTTCATGTCTGGTCCGGCCGCAAGTGGCCTGATCGTAATCGCGCCGGTGTCGGCCTGTCCGTTCCAGCAGGCATCGAACGCGCACGGATTAAGCAATTCCCAGCCATGCGCGTTGGCAATGTTCAGCGGCAGACAGCGATAGGCGAACGATTCCGGCGTGCCATCCATCCAGTCGCGCCTCACGGGCGCCGGGCGGATCAGCGGCCGCCAGCCAGTATGCAGATAGCAAATCAGATCCATTGGATCTCGTACAAGATTGAAAACCTGGGTCGACAGCCGTCCGCGCGCGGGGGCTCCAAACTATTCAGCCTGCTAGTGAGGCAACCGTGAACGTTCGAGTACCCTTTATGCGGGATGTATCGCACCCATCGCAAGCGAGTTCTGCCGGATTCGGACGACGGCTTGGCCATGCGCTTGCCATCACGGTGGTGGCGACTTCGACGGTTGCAGGAACTCCCGCGCGGGCCCAGTTCGCGTCGCCAACTCCGACGCCGACACCTACTCCAACTCCGACGGCGACACCCACTCCGACGCCTACGCCAACCCCGACACCTACTCCAACGCCGACACCCACTCCTACTCCAACCCCGACACCCACACCGACACCGACGCCGACGCCGACGCCAACCGCGACGCCGATCACCGGCGCACCGTCGAGCGGCAGCTCGATCAACGGGCTCGCGGACCAGCGCTTCAACCAGATGATCACCAACCGTGTGCTCGGCACGGTATTGCTCGGCGTCAATGAACAGATCAATTGCGACGACTGCATCAGCGCTTTCGGCTCGGCCGGCTCGTTCTCGGCCGGCATTCACGGCCGCAAGACCCTCACGCCGAACCTGTCGCTGCTCGCCGGCATCGCCTACACGCAGTATGGCGAGGCCGGCTACAACGTCACCAGCGCGCCGATCGGCGCCTTCGCGCTGCGCTACGACTTCGTCGATTGGGGCTCGTCGCGCCCGTTCTTCGACGTCGGCACCATCCTCTCGCCGTCCGAGAAGGTGCGCTACACCCGCAGCTACACGACAAGCCTCGGCCCGGTGTCGGTGACCGGCCAGACCTCGAGCGAGAATTACGGCGTCTACGGCCGCGCGGGCTGGATCAGCCGGCTGTCCGCGCGCGACGAGGTCGCGGCGTCCGTCGAGGTCTGGCAGCTGTGGCAGCGGGTCAAGGGCTACAGCGACCCCACCGTCGCCTTCAATCCATTCGATGCCAGCATTGCGGACGGCACCGATCGCACCAGCCTGGTCAAGATCGGCGGCCAATGGACGCATCTGCTCGGGTCGAACGTCGAAACCAATATCAACGGCGGCTGGGTGCAATCCTTTGCCACCCGTTCCGGCATCGTCGCCACCGTCACCGGCGAAGGGACCGTGGTGCCGACGATCGGCAACCAGGGCTGGTTCGAATATGGCGGCAGGGTCGGCTTCCGCATCACCAAGGGCTGGATCGCCGACCTCTTCCTCAACGGCACCGCGGGACCGCAACCGGTCGGCAATACGGTGCACGGCGGCATCGGCTTGCGGATCAATTACTGACGCGCGGCCTTTCGTCGGGACGCGCACTGTCCAGCAATCGGATCAGCGCCAGCAGCGACGTGAAGAGCATGGTGAACACCATGATCACGACGGTCGCGCCACGGATATCCTGCAAGCGCCAGGACTGGCCCGCGGCGTCGACGATGCCACCGGATTGACCGAGCATCCACGGCACGACATGCGTGATGCCGCCGGAGACGTAGAACAGGATGCCGACGAGGCGAAGCCTGCGGTCGGCGACCTGATCGGGCCTGGCCGGATCGTCGCGAAGGTGCAGGTACAGGGCAAAGCCCTGAAGGAACAGCCATGACGTCAACAGCCAACCGAAGAAATTCGAGGGTGGCACGCCGAGCACTGCTCCGCCCTCGTGCCAGATCCATGCCTTGGCGATCGTCGCGCTGGGCGGATCAATCACCAGATCCCACTGCGCGGTGACGAATGCCGCGACGACTGGCAAGACGATCACGTTGAACCGGCGATCCAGCCGTCGATCGGCGCCGCCGAGCAGCGTCGCGGCGACCACCCAGGAGAAATAGCCCGCACCGAACCACATCGGTCCGACGATGAACGGGATGTATCCGACCTTCATGAGGTCGGATCCGATCTCGAAATGATATCGGCCGAACGGGAAGCCGGTGGTGGTACCGATATTCTCCATCGCGAAACCAACCCCGACGGACATCGCGACGAAAACCAGCGCGGACTTCGTCCCATAGCAGGCGACGGCGTGCACGATCCCGCACGCGACGAAGAGGGCCGCGAGCAACTGCGCCATCGGCGTCGGATTCCAGGAGAAGGCAACGCCCGCCGCGAGGATGATCGCGATGGCCGGCCAGGTCACCACATCCATCTTCGATCCGAAGGTGAAACCGTCAGTCCGACCGCGCATCGCCCTGCCCCGCGCATCCGCACCAATATCCACCGAACGACGATAGTCATTCGATCCGGTGGCGACAAGCCGAGCCGGCAATCGCCACCCGGGCGGCAGCGCCGAAGATCAATTGCAGGCTCGGCTGTTCATGGTCGGTAGGCGTGGCCGTGCAGCTATTCGTTGTCCCAATAGCCATCCGAGTACCCTTCCCGGTACCCATAGGCATAACCATGATCATATCCGCCGGGATAGTCGTCGCCATATTCGTAGACGTGACGATAGTAGTGGACGACGGGCGGAGGCGAATAATAGTCCCTGTCGTAGACATAGACGGGAGCCGCCCTGGCACTCATGGTGGAGCCCAATAAAGCGCCGACGGCCAGGCCGCCAACAATGCCGGCGGCCACGGCGCCAGCCCGCCGGTCACCCGCCGTGGCTTCGGTCGAGGCAAAACACGCCATTGCGACAACCGCGACGGTGGTGAAAACAGCTACTCGTTTCATTTCACGCATATCCTTGTCTGAGTTCAACAATCGCGCTTTCTGATCGCCGGACGATCGACGCGCGGCCGGTGGAGATCTGCTAGAATGTGACGAGGTCCTTGATCTCGCTCCTGACAAATCGCGGCACGACCCGGCGGCCTACGAAATCATTCCAGTCCTTGAACTTCGACTTTGTCCTCGCCTCCGTGATGGCAGTGACGCCACGCGCGCTGAGGTGCGGAAGCTTCACCAGCTCACTGACCGGAGCGGTATTGAGGTTGATCTTCTCAGCCTGGCTGACCGGCTGCCGTGTCGCAGGTGCCGGTCGGGTTGAACCGGTCGTGGGTAGCGATGTCTGCGCGAGCGCGGTCGCACCGACGATGCAAACACCGAGGCAGATGCAAACGAACCGAGTGAACATGGACCGTTGTCCTTCGTGATATGACGCCCTTGACCCGGCCGCCGGTAAAGCGCGCGTCGATTACCGCAAGCTTACCGTCGCATCGCCTTTGCAAGGATCTGATCAGCGGACCAGGACGAACGGGCTCGCGCCCCTCAGCGGGCTGCGGTGAACCTGCTCGAGGAGACATATGTCCTGGTCCCGCCCCGCATAATGGCGAGACTCGATGCTGCACTGTCCGGCTCACGAAGCGGCGCCACCAGGAACACGACGATGTTTCGCTTGACGCCCGGAGTTCCAAGCAGGCTCGATTGGACGGACAATTCGCGTTTGAGATAGGTTCCGGCCTGGGCCGCCATTTGCTCAGTCCATTCGAGACAATCGCCCTGGTCGTCGAAGCAGAGCGCCGCCCAGCCGCGCTCCGGTCTCACCTCGCGAGGCAACGCCAATGAATATTCGTGGGCGAATGGGTCGCCATAGTGCGGGTGATCGGAGCTATAGAACGCCACCGCAAGCCCGAGACTATCGTTGCCTCCGACGATCGACAGCGGGACCCCCATCCGTTCGTGCCACAAGCGAGTGAGTTGCTCTGCCGCCTGGTGGTAGAAGCTGCGTCCCTCCTCATAGCCATGGCTGTTGCGGTAGAGCGCATGAACCGGGGCCGCGATCACAGCGGCAACGATCGCTATTCCGGCGACGAGCAGCGCCGCATTGACCGCGTAGAAGCGCTCGATCCGGTAGCGCGTGCTGCAAACAATCGGCACGGCAAACAGGAACAGTCCCTGAAGCGCCCATAGCGACGGCAAGTCGGTGCAAAGGAATATCGATGTGATGACCGGAAGGACGGTCGTACCGATCGCGATGTGGCAGAGCAGCTTCAGGTTCGTATCCGACGCCGCATAATCCCGGAAAGAACGTCTTATTCGATATCCGGCGATCAATACCCAGGTCGCGGCAGACACGCTCACCGCGGCGGCAAGGCCCAGCAGGAAATTGGCCGCATCTCGCAGCGACGCGAACAGATCGGCCCTCACATGGGTCGCGGCATAGCGGACGGGCTCCGCACCTGTCGTCACCAGCCAATGGAGATGCGGAAACAACGCCAGCAGCCCGACCGCGGCCGATATCCAGGGTGAAGCGGAGGTGAAATAAGCGCGTCGCGCGGGGTGGATCATTGCCGACAACGCGAAGCTCACCACCAGAAAGATCGAGTAGTACTTGCCCAGCATCGCGAGGGACGCGGTCAGGCCAGCAGCAACCGCCCACAGCGGCGTCCTCGTTTCAAAGGCGCGGAGGAAGCAGTATGTCGCAAGGGGCCAGACCGCGAGCAACACCGCATTGGCGTTGAAGCGCTGCGCATGAAACTGATACGCCGGAGTCAGCATCAGCAGGAGCAGCACGATCAGGCGCTTGTGCCCGCTGGTGAACCGTCTTGCGATCAGGTCGACGAACCACAATGCCAACGCGGCATTTGTCATCGCCATGAGCTGCAACGACCAGTCGGTCAGCGGAAACACCGAAGTCCACGCGCCGGTCATCCACCCCATCAACGGCGGGTGCTTGGGATAGCCCCACGCGAAATGCCGTCCATATGTCCAGGTCTCGAGCACGTCGGGATGCAGGCCGGCGCCGTGATAGGCCACGACCAGATACACCATCCAGATGCCGACGAAGCAGGCGAGCAACAGCGGTACCGACCATCCCGCTTCGACCCCTTCCAGCCACCGGTTGAACGGGCGGCGCCAACGCGCGGGGCAGCGATCTGACCGCTTGGCCATCGCAGACAACGCAAAATCTAACGGCATGAAGTCTTCGTTCTCGTATCGCTAACGCCGTGTCGGCGGCTTCCGGCGATATGCTCTTCACAGCAAGCATTACGGTAGCCTGACGCTGCGCGGTTCACGTCGCCCCGGACGCGTCCCCGTCGATTGCTGTCATTTGCCGGTAAGGTTGATCGATGCCTCTAGCGAAGATTGCCACGGAGGAGACACACATGCGCAGGCTCGCCATCATGATGCTCATGACGCCGATCGGCCCTGGAGCATTGATGTCCGGGCTCGCGCCGGCTGCGAGACAACAGCAACCGCGCCAGCACTGACGCTCTGGCGATCACCGCATTCGCCGGCGTCGCGATAACAGAGTCCTGGCACGCTCGCGCTGATGAGCATGACGACCACGACTCCATTCTTGCTTATCGACCCGGTCGAAGCGACCCCGCTCATACGCCCACGTCGGCCGCAAGGCGTCACGCGACCGGCCAGGTGCTTGACGTCCTGGCGCTGAATCCGCCGACAAAAATTGGTACAAAAACATCAAACAAATCAATGCACTGAGATGAAAAATCGCATCTTTCCTGCTGGCCGTAATCTTATTGTAATCCGCCCGTAATGGAACAAGCCGTGTCTCATGCTTGGGAGAATACGGTGCGCGTTCAGGTCGTGGAGGATGATCCTCAGCTTGGGCCATGGCTGCAGGATACTCTGGGAGCGGCCTTCGGCTCGTCCGACATGGTCACGACGCTCGAGGAAGGCCGGGCCGCAGTGGCTGTGCGGAATTTCGAGCTCGTCGTGATCGATCGCGGACTGCCGGATGGCGATGGCTTGGCCTTGCTGCGCGACCTGAAGCAACAGAAGCCAAGTCCTGCGACGATCGTGCTGACCGCGCTCGATGATCCCATCGACATCGCCCGCGCCCTCGACGACGGGGCGGACGACTACGTGGCCAAGCCATTTGAGCCGATCGAGCTGGTTGCGAGAGCGAAGGCGGTGCTGAGGCGCCTGTTCCTGGACCGAGGAGCTGTCGTCCGAATCGGAAATCTGAGCTACGACGTGCTCAATCGCGAGGTCTGCGTCGATCAGCGGCCGATTGTCGTGCCGCGACGTGAACTGGCGATTCTGGAAGCGATGGTCCGGCGAATAGGGCGCGTCGTCCTGCGGGAGACGCTCGAAGTTGCGGCTTATGATTTTGACGACGAGATTCAATCGAACGCGATCGAGGCACACGTTTCGCGGCTGCGCCGGCGCCTTCGTGCGGCCAACTGCAAGATCGTCATCAAGCCGGTCCGCGGCCTCGGATATCTGCTGAGTGGCGAATGATGACCTTCAAGTGGCAATCGCTCAAGCGCATCCATCGCTCGATCACGGTGCTGTCCGCGACCCTGATCGGCGCTGTGACGACCATCATGCTGCTCTGCGCAGCGGCATTGCTGATCCGGTTCGGCGGTGACGACGACGGCACCTGGGCGGCCGCCGACGTCGCCGATGCATTGAAGGCAGCCGTCACGCGCAACGAGGCGGGGCAGCTCGCCCTCAAGCAGACCTCGAGGCTGGACGAGATCATCCGTAATTTCCCGACGTTCTGGTATGTCGTCTCCGACAAGAGCGGCGAGGTCAGCTACGGCCCGGTGCCGAAGTGGCGCCCGCAAAAGACCCCGACGTCACGCGATGGGACGAGCTTCCTCGCCTATGCGATCGACGGCGAGACCACCAAGCTGAAGAAGATGGCCGCCGTCCGGAATACGCCCGTCGGCGAGGTGTGGATCGAGACCGGCGGCGTCGCCTATACGGCAACCCAACTGACGCTCGGCACCCTCACCGATGCGACGATCGTCGCGCTGCCGATCATCCTCGTCCTGGCGGCGACGGCGTTTGCCGCCATGGTGTTCGTGCCGACGCTGATCGCGCGGCCCGTTCGAGCGGTCGCCGCCGCCGCCGAGATGATCGATGGGGTTTCGGATGGCCGCCGGCTGCCGGAGGACAATGCGCCGGCCGAGCTGTTGCCGCTCGTCGTGGCCTTCAATCGTGCATTGTCACGAATTGACGTTGCTTCGAGAGCGCAACGGAATTTCCTGTCCAACGCCGCCCATGAGCTTCGCACGCCGCTGACCAATGCGCGCACCATGCTCGAGCTGGTCCAGGATTCTCCGCTGCGCGCCAGGCTGATCGCCGAGAACCAGAAGCTGTCGTCGATCGTCACCATGCTGCTTCAGCTGGCGCGCATCTCGGTCGAACCTGCCGAACTGATCGAGATGGATCTTGTCGCGCTTGCACGCAGGGTCGCAGCCGAGCACGTGCCGATGGCGCTGAACAACGGAAGTGACATCGAGTTCACCGAGCCTGGTCACCCGATCCGGGTGCGCGGCTCGGAAGCCGCGATCGCCGTCGCGCTCTCGAACCTGATCCGGAATGCTGTCACGCATGGCAGCGCGGGCGGCTCCGTTCTCATCAAGGTCGAAGCACCGGCGCGGTTGAGCGTCGTCGACTTCGGGTCCGGCCTCCAGCTTGGCCAGCCCGAGCTTCTGCTCGAGCCGTTCAAGCGTGGAAACACGCATGCGGAAGGGACAGGGCTGGGGCTTTCAATCGTTTCCCAGGTAATGACCACCCACAACGGCACCGTTTCTCTTTACGAGACGCCGGGAGGCGGCACCACGGTCGAGCTGAACTTCCCGCCCCTTGTCTGTCAGCCGTCGGACTCGCCGGGGAGACGAGCCACCGACGTCATTACCGATGCTCGGACCAACGGCGTCCCCGCTGCCTGAGGTCTCGCCGTCGGACCACAGGCAGGGTAACGCCTTGAACTCCTGGTCGGCCGGCGATCAGGCGGTGGCCGCGGCGGACTGCGCCTTCATCGCAGCCTCGACGTCCATCCACATCACTTCCCAGACGTGACCATCGGGGTCCTCGAAGCTGCGGCCATACATGAAGCCGTAATCCTGCTTCGGCGACGGATCGGCGGTGCCGCCCGCGCCTTTCGCCTTGGTCAGATAGCCGTCGACCGCGTCGCGGCTGTTGGCGGACAGGCAGATCAGCACTTCGCTCGTGGCCTTGGCGTCCGCGATCTTCTTCGGCGTGAACTGGCGGAATTTGTCGTGGGTCAGCAGCATGACGTGGATGGTTTCGGAGATCACCATGCAGGATGCGGTGTGGTCGGAGAATTGCGGGTTCTTGGTCGCGCCGATCGCCTCATAGAATGCGGTGGCATGGGCGAGGTCGCTGACCGGCAGGTTGACGAAGATCATCGTGGGGTTGGCCATCAAGGGGCTCCTGTTTGCGGGTTATGCCCGGAGGACGAACCACATGGCCGGCTTCCGACATCGCGGCAATGAATTTTCTTGCGGCGTCCTGCCGCAGGCCGCCTCAGGTCACGATCGGCGCCGGCATCGTCAAGAACGCCCGAGTCACATGCCAGAACAGTTCGCGGTTGACCGCGAGCGCCACGGAATGGGCGGTGCCGGGCAAGATGACGAACTGCCGGTCGCCGTTCGGCAGCTTGTTGAAGAACTCCTCGAGATCAGGCACCGCCGCGATGCCGTCATACTCGCCGCGGACCAGCAGCACCGGCGCCAGCACCTTCTCCGGATGCACCACCGGCAGGTTGGCCGTCATGTCGAGATAGGTACCGGTCGGAATCTGGTCGCCGAACTGCATCTCGACATCGGCCAGCGCTTCCATCACGGCGGGATCGGATGTGCCGGGCTTATCGCGGGTGGCGATCGAGCGGATCATGTCGCGATCGCGCTTGCGCATGTTGTGACTGCGGTAATACGCAAGCTGTTCGGCACGTTTCGCAAGCGTCGGCGAGCCCTCGCCCTTGTAGGTGAAGGCGGCGAACACCAGCCGGTCGATCCGCTCGGGCGCGGCCATCGCGAACGCACCGGCGCGCAGCGCCCCGGAGGATTCACCGACGAAATGGTACCTGGTCTGCCCGGTCTCGCGCGCAATCACCTCGACCGCGGCTTTCAGGTCCTCGACACCGCTGGCGATGTCGGCATTGCCTGAGGTGCGGCCTGACTTGCCGTAGTTCTCGTGATCCATGGTCCAGCAATCGAAGCCGTAGCGCGCGAAGACGTTGAGCAGGGAATACTCGCCCTTGCCCGGCACCGTGAGGTCGAACACCCGCGATGTCACCGACGAGCCGTGGACGAAGAACACCACGGGCCGCGCCGGTTCGGCTGGCTTAGGCGCGCCGATCCGCTTGCGGAACATCCACAGCGGGACGTCGCCCTTCTTCGCCCAGTATTCGTTGCTCCATATTTGCCCCTCGGTTGGTATCGGGGTTGCGGCCTGCACCGGCGCTGCGCCGAACGCACCGGCGGCTGTTGCAACGCTGATGCCCTTGATGATGGTGCGCCGCGAATGGTCGGAATGCATCATTTTCTGCTCCCTTCCGGATTTCTTCGGCCGATCCGGTGCGCCGGAGCATAGCAGCGCCCATGTCCGGTGGCGCGACGCCCGCATCTCGCGATCGCTGATCCGATGCACGATTTTGTGAATGCCGATACCGGCGATCGACGCGGACGACCGGCTGACTTGGTCCTAGTCTCCGCGGCGGTCCGACCGGAAACATCCGGCGAAAAGCGGGAGCAAAGAATGAGCAGCAATCTGACCGATGAAGAACTTGCCGCCTTGATGCCCTCCGAACTGTGCCAGTACCAGACCCCGATCCCGACCCAGATCGTCTCCAGCGACGAGTTCTATCCCGACCCGCAGAACGAACGACAGCGCGAGGTCGAGGCGCGGCTGCTCGCGATGGCCGACGATCTCGGCGGCAAGCAGGGTCTCGACCGCCGCAGATTCTTCCAGACCGCGGCCGGCATGGCCGCCTCCTTTGTCGCGATGAACCAGGTCTACGGCGAGTTGTTCGACGTGACGGCGGCGGAAGCCGCGACGCCCGCGGTGGCGCAGGACCGCGCCAACGCGCTGAAGGACCAGTTCATCATGGACATGCACACGCATTTCCTGCGCGACGACACCCGCATCATGGGCTTCGTGGAAATGCGCAAGGCGGTCGGCAAGGCCGGCTGGAACAAGGAGCTCAACGATCACGAACAGACCATCGAGGATCTCAAGTTCAACAACTACAAGAAGGAGATGTTTCTCGATTCCGACACCAAGATCGCGCTGATCTCTTCGGCGCCCTCCGACATCGAGCAGGACTGGTTCCTCACCAACGAGCAGATGGCCGACGCTCGCAAGAAGATCAACGACGAGGCCGGCTCGCGGCGGGTGTTCTGTCATGCGATCTTCACGCCTGGACAGCCCGGCTGGCTCGACAAGCTCGACGCGGCGCTGGCCTTGAAGCCGGAATCCTGCAAGGGCTACACGATCGGCGACAACACGCACAAGGAGATCAGCCGCTACCCTTGGCGGCTCGACGACGAGAAGGTCGCCTACAAGGGCTACGAGAAGATGGTGAAGGCAGGCATCAAGAATGTCTGCGTGCACAAGGGACTGTTCCCGCCCGGGATCGAGAAGCAGTATCCGAATTTGCGCGGCTTCGCCGACGTTGCCGATGTCGGCCAGGCTGCCAAGGACTGGCCGCAGCTAAATTTCGTGATCTATCACTCGGCCTATCGCCATGTCGGCGGCGATCCGCGGGTCGCGCTCGCCGAGTTCGAGCGCACCGGCCGGATCGCATGGACCTCCGATCTCGCCGACATCCCGGCGCAGTATGGCGTCAACAATGTCTATGGCGATGTCGGGCAGCTGTTCGCGACCACGCTGGTCGCCGAGCCCAATGTCTGCGCCGCGCTGATGGGCACGCTGATCAAGGGGCTCGGCGTCGACCATGTCTGCTGGGGCACCGATGCGCTGTGGACCGGCGCACCGCAATGGCAGATCGAGGGCCTGCGCCGGCTGGAAATCCCCGAAGTGATGCAGAAGAAGTTCGGCTATGCGCCGCTCGGTCCCGCCGACGGACCGGTGAAGACCGCGATCTTCGGTGACAATAACGCCCGGCTCTACAACATCCCGCCGAAGCGCGCGATGCTCGACATCAAGGGCGACCGCTTCGCGATGATGAAGGCGCAGTACGAGAAGGCCGGCGTCGAGCCGTCGCATACGCGCTACGGCTACGTGGTGCCGAACGGGACGATCGATCACCGGGTGTTTGTGTAAGCCCCTCCACACGTCATTCCCCGGTGCGCAACTGCGCACCTGAGGGCGACGCGCAGCGTCGAGCCCCGGAATCCATCGGGCCGCAACAAATGCTGCGAAATGGATTCCGGGCTCTCGCTTCGCGAGCCCCGGAATGACGGGGAGAGAAGACCTTCCTATCTCCCCGTGAACCTCGGCGTCCGCTTCTCTGCGAACGCCTTGACGCCTTCCTTGAGATCGTCGCTGTCTCGCACTTCGTCGAGCAACCGCCGCACGTCGGCGACGGTCTCCAGCGGCCCCTTCGGCATGGCTTCACGGGCGAGCTTCTTCAGGGCGCGGACCACGAGCGGGGCGTTGCCGGCGATCTTTGCGGCCATCTCCTGCGCCATCGCGACATGCTGGCCTTTTGGCGCGACCTTGTTGACGAAGCCGATCTGCCAGGCGCGCTCCGCCGACATCTCTTCGCCGACCAGGAGAAACTCCATGGCGATCTTGTGCGGCATCCGCGCCATCACCGACGAGACGCCGCCGGCCGTGGTGCCGATCTTTCCCTCGGGATAGATGAACCGGGTCGTCTCGGACGCCACGCATAGATCGGCCATCTGGACCAGCACGAAGGCGCCGCCGACCACCCAGCCAGAGGTCGCCGCGATGACCGGCTTGTCCAGCTCGACGCCGAGGCCGGGCACCGCGTGCCACATGTTGACGGGAAGATCGGCGACATCGGCGCCGACCGAGAAATACTTTTCCTCCGCGGAAGCCAGCACCGCGACGCGATCGTCACTGTCCCGAAACCGCAGCCAGGCATCACGCAACTCCGTACACAAGGCGTTATTGAGCGCATTGTGTTTCTCGCTGCGTGCCATCGTGATGGTGGCGACGTGGTCGGCGCTCTCGTAACGAACGAGCGTCATGCTGGCCTCCCTGGATCTGTTGTTATTGTTATCCGTCGCGGCGATGCCGCGCGGCTACTTCTTCTCGTCGGGATGCCGGTGCACCGGATCGACCCAGAGCACGTTCTCCGGCTTCTCGACCGGCTCAATGTCGAGATTGATCGCGACCGCCTCGCCGTCGGAGCGCACCAGCACACATTCCAGCACCTCGTCGGGACTGGCGTTGATCTCCTGGTGCGGCACGTAGGGCGGCACGAAGATGAAATCGCCGGGACCGGCTTCGGCGGTGAACTGCAGCTTCTCGCCCCAGCGCATCCGCGCCTTGCCCTTCACGACATAGATGATGCTCTCGAGATGGCCGTGGTGATGCGCGCCGGTCTTGGCGTCCGGCTTGATGCTGACGGTGCCCGCCCACAATTTCTGCGCGCCGACGCGGGCAAAATTGATCGCGGCCTTGCGGTCCATGCCCGCGGTCGACGGTACGTTCGGGTCGAGCTGGTTGCCGGGGATCACGCGGACGCCATCGTGCTTCCAGCGCTCGTCGTCGTGATGGTGGTGACCGTGGTCATGGTCGTGGGAATGGGTGTGATCGTGGGAACCGGTCATCGTTCTTGCTTTCGGTGCTCAAGTTTTCGTGCGTGGAACGCTAGCGAAAACCGGGCCTCCACGCGAGCAGAAAATCGGAACCATCGTCGTCTGCCGGACGTTGTCCTGGCGAAGTCAGGAGCATCAGAGGGAGACAGTGATGAGCAGCACCACCGACAAGATCAAGGGTACCGCCAACGAGGCGATGGGCAAGGCCAAGCAGAAGATCGGCGAAGCCACCGGTTCCGAGGAAATGCAGGGCGAAGGCGCGATCCAGGAAGCCAAGGGCAAGGGTCAGAAGGCACTTGGCGACGCCAAGGACATCGCCAAGGATGCCGTCAACCGCGCCGCCAATGCGGCGAACCGCAAACTCTGATCGCACGCGCGAGCGAAAGCGCGAAGGGCCGGCCTGCTGGGCCGGCCCCTTTTTATGCCGTCAGGCTCGTCAATCGCGCGGACGCATATGCGTCAGCGCCTCGGGATTGACGACATTGGTCGGCGTTCCGGCCGCATAGGCCACGATCTGGTCGAAGATATCGGTGAACTGGATCTCGTACTCGTCGCGCGAGACGTAGCCGAGATGCGGCGTGCAGACCACATTGTCCATGTTGAGCAAGGGGTCCGACGTGTCGCGCAGCGGCTCCTTCTCATAGACGTCGATGGCCGCCATGCCGGGCCGGCCGGCGCGCAGCGCATTGACCAGCGCGCCGGGCTCGATCAGCCGCGCGCGGCTGGTATTGACGATCAGTGCAGTCTGCTTCATCCGCGCGAGGTCTTCCGCCTTGACGATGCCGCGCGTGGCGTCGACCAGCCGCATGTGCAGCGACAGCACGTCGCAGCGGGCGAAGAAATCGGCTTTGCTTGCGGCGGTTTCGTAGCCGTCGGCGCGCGCCTTCGCCAGCGCGGCCTCGCGCGCCCAGACCAGCACGTTCATGCCGAACGCCTTGCCGTAGCCCGAGACCACCGCACCGATCCGGCCGTAGCCATAGATGCCGAGCGTCTTGCCGCGCAGGGTATGGCCGACGCCGATCTGCCACTTGCCGGCCTTCAGTGCCGCCATCTGCTGCGGGATCGCACGCATCGCGGCGAGGATCAGGCCCCAAGTGAATTCGGCGGTCGCGTAGGACGGTGTATCGGCATGCTGGCTCGACGACACGATGATGCCGAGCCGCGTGCAGGTATCGATATCGATGTGCGGATAGACGCTGCGCTGGCTGATCAACCTCAGCTTCGGCAGCCGTTCGAGCAGCGGCGCGCGGATCTGGGTACGCTCGCGGATCAGCACGAGTGCGTCGGTGTCGCGCAGGCGCTCGGCGAGCGCATCGACGTCCTGGACGTGATCGTTCCAGATCGTGACATCAAGGCCGTCGAGCTTGCGGAAGCAATCGAGGGTGCGCAGCGTGTCGAAATAATCGTCGAGGATCGAGATCTTCATCGCTGCGCCTCCCCTTTTCTTCCTGTCCGGCGTTATTTCACGCCCAGCAGTTCGACGTCGAACATCAGCGTGGCATTCGGCGGGATCACGCCACCGGCGCCGCGCGCGCCATAGCCGAGATCCGGCGGGATGATCAGCGTGCGCTTGCCGCCGACCTTCATGGTGGCAACGCCCTCGTCCCAGCCTTTGATCACGTGGCCTTGGCCGATCGGAAACTCGAACGGCTCGTTGCGGTCGACCGAGGAGTCGAACTTCTTGCCCTTCTGGCCGTTCTCGTAGAGCCAACCGGTGTAGTGCATGACGCAGGTCTGGCCCGGCTTCGGCGAGGCGCCGGTGCCGACCTTGCTGTCGATGATCTGGAGACCTGAGGCTGTCGTCATGGGCTTTCCTGCCGTTTGCGCCGTTGCCGTCCTGCTGACAACGGACGTGGAGACTGCCGCCGCAACGCCGGCGAACGCAGTCCTGATAATCGTGCGTCGGGAAGATCGCATCTTGCACCTCTCGTGAAGGA
>CALRXG020000097.1:0-16670 GCA_943372075.1 Bordetella parapertussis
ATGGGAACGCCAGGCCTGAGCGCGATTGCGATGCGGCTGACCGACACCGACCGGACGCCGCCGCTCGTCATCACGGTCGCCGGTCCGGGCTCGATCGTCTCGGCGGAGGCGAAGGCGATCATCGGCAAGATGCGCGAGCAGGTCGAGCGCCATTCCCCCGGACTGCTCCCGCAGATCGACATCGACGCGGCGCCGATCGAGACCTGAGATCGACGATGCGGCGGATCGACCTCAGGACCCGGCGCGGCGAATCGTGATCCGGCTTTCGTCCGTAAAATCCTTGAGCTCCTTGTTCGGCTCGCGATAGAGCTTGCGCTCGATGTCGATCGATCGGCCGTCGGTGGTCTTGTTGCAACGCTCATTGACGAAAACGCCGCCGACCTCCTGCTTGTCGCTGGTCGGCTGCGCCTCCGAGCAGGTCCAGCCGTCCTCGCCATAGCGCGACTTCGCCTGCAGGCCGAGCAGGAATGCCTTCTTGCGCAGATAGAGCCGCGCCGTCGGATCGGTCTCGATCGTCAGCGCCGCGATCTTGGCGTCCTTGTCGATCATCACGGTCAGGATCGCCGGATGGCCGGCCACCATGGTGCCTTCGCGCGCGGTCTCGCGGTCGTACTCGAAGCGGATGCCGCGCAACTGGTCCGGACCAGCCGGGCAATTCGGCCACTGCGCCCAATCCGCCAGTCGGTGGGTCTTCTCGCCGACGCAAGTCAGATTGATGTATCCCGCGTCGGGAACCTTGCCGATGTCCATTCCCACAGTGATGTCGCGCAGGTCTCCGGCTGTCGCCATCGCCGGCACTGCGGCCGCGACGGTTGCGGCGAAGACCAACCCGCGGATGACCGATCGATGCTTGCTCATGGCTTCTTCTCGCTCTGGTCGGACGGCGCGGCGGCGTGCCCGGCCTCCTTGTAGATGTTGCAGACACGTGAGCCATCGCCGAAGAAGGCGATGCATTCGTCGTAGTTTGGTTCGCCCTTGCCCTTGATGTGCGCGAGCACGTAGTCCGCCACGGCCTCGATCTCGTTCGGCCGCAGGAACACGTTCGCCTCGGGCGGCATTTGACCGCCAGCATCCTGCCGGCTCATTCCATAGCATTTCGTGGTGTCATAGGAGCCGCGCACGAAGAACGGCATGCCGGTCCCCGGCCGGCCGCAGCTGACCGTCTCGATGATCTGCTCGCGCGTCAGCTCGGTCTTGCGCAGCGACAGCGCGTCGCCGCCATAGCCGCCACCGCCATTGCCGTGCCATTTGTGGCAGCCGACGCAATTGCCGCGCTTGAACACCGCCTTGCCCGCATCGGTCGGATCGCTCGCCGATTGTGCATGTGCCGCGACCGTCAATCCCATCGCCAGCGCGCAGCCCAGCCACGCGCCGATCAGCCATTTTTGCTTCATTGTTTCTTCTCTTGGCCAAACCGAACGCGGGAGGCTTCGCTCGGAAGCCTCCCGCGCTTGTGACGTCAAAGGGCGAATACGTAGAGCATCGAGCCCGGCTGCATCCGCTTCAGCTCGGGCGTGGAGTCGATGAACCACTTGTCCCACGCACCGCCGAGGCCGACGAGCACCGCGATATACTGCTTGCCGTCGACCGAGAACGTCATCGGAGGCGCATTGAGTCCGCCGCCGGTGTTGAACTGCCAGAGCTCCTTCAGCGATTTGGCGTCATAGGCGATCACCTCGCCCGACGGTTGTCCGGAGAACACCAGATCTGGCGTCGCCAAGATACCGCCGAGGTTCGGGAACTGGGTCTCCGCCTTCCCTGCCACCTTGCCGGTGGTGACGTCGATCGCAGTCACGCTGCCGGTGATCTTGAACGGCTGGCTCGGCCCGCCGCCGGTGAAGAATTCGCGCGGCTTGACCTTGTCCGGCGTCATCTCCTCGACCTTGATGTGATTGCAGCTCTCGATGACGGGAATGTACCAGAGCTTCAGGTTCGGGTTGTACGCGGTCGGCGGCCAGTTCTTGCCGCCCATGTTGCCGGGGCAGATGTCGGTTTCCTTGTTGGTGCGGCTCGGCGTCACCGACGCGTTGTACTTCTGCACACCCTGCTTCGGATCGTACTCCACCGGCTTGCCGGACTCGGGGTCGAGACCCTTGGTCCAGGTCACCTTCTTGACGAAGGGCAGACCCCAGATGAACTTGCCGGTGTTGCGGTCGATCGCATAGGCAAAGCCGTTGCGGTCGGCCTCGAGCGCGAGCTTCAGCGTCGTGTTGTTCGGACCGGGAACGTCGACCAGCACGTTCTCCGCCACGCTGTCATAGTCGAACGGATCGTTCGGCGTGTGCTGGTAGTGCCACTTGATCTTGCCGGTGTCGGCGTCGAGACCAAGCGAAGAGTCAGTGTAGAGATTGTCGCCGGGACGATATTCATTGTCCCAGTCCGGGCCAGGATTGCCGACGCCCCACACGATCGTATTGGTTGCCGGGTCGTAGCTGCCGGTGACCCAGGTCGATCCGCCACCGCTCGCCTTGGCGTTCTTGTCGTCCTTCCAGGTCTCTAAACCGGGCTCGTCCTTGCCCGGAATGGTGTGGGTCCGCCAAACTTCCTTCTGGGTCTTCAGATCGGTTGCGGCGATCCAGCCGCGAATGCCGTATTCAGCACCGCCGACGCCTGAGATCGCCATGTCCTTGACGATCAGCGGTGCGCCGGTGATCACCTCGCCCTTGTCGGGATCGGCGACCTGACGCTGCCAGGCGACCTGCCCGGTCTCCTTGTTGGTGGCGACCAGCCGGCCATCGAGCGTGTGCGAGATGACGAGGTTGTTCCACAATGCGACGCCGCGATTATCGACGCCGCAGCAGGCGATCGCGCCGGCCCAATCGTGATCGGTCTTGGGATCCATCTTCCAGACCATCACGCCTTTGCCGCCATGGGCGTCGATTTTGTAGACCGAGCCCCAGCCGTCGGTGACGTAGATGAATCCGTTCTCGACGATCGGCGTTCCCTCCAATCCGCCATGCGACCAGATTCCGCCGCCCTCGACGCCGCCGAGATGCATGGTCCAGGCGACCTTCAGATTCTTGACGTTGTCCTTGTTGATATCGGTCAGCGACGAGAACCGGGTCGCCGAATAGTTCTTGTGATGGTGCAGCCAGTTGCCTGCTTCCTTGTCAGCGTTGAGCAGTCGCTCCTGGCTGACATCGTCGGCGAGCGCGAAAGAGCCCGCGAAGGTCGCTGCGGATGCTACTGCCGCTGCGAGCATATGAGATTTAACCCAATTCAACCTTGCCATAGGTTCATTTCCTCCGGATCCAGCATTCTTCATTGATCGAATCGCCCGTCATATACGGGCGATCACGCGAGAAGCCTTGAGTCCCGGCGAATGGCTGTGCCGCTCGCCGCCTTCTTTAGTCACTCGTCCTGTTCAGTCACTTGGGTCACTTCTGGACCTGTACCTCCGTCTCGATTGTTCCAGCCTTCTGAAAAACGATCGCGCATTTGAACGTCTCGCCCGGCGCGAGCGCCTGACGCAATTGCAGCAGCATGACGTGATAGCCGTCGCGCTTCAACTCGAGCGTAGCCCTTGCAGGGATCGGAATGTTCGGAATCGAACGCATGGCTGGTGCGCCTTCACCGCGGTCGACAATGTGGCGTTCAGAAAAATTTGCTACCGGACAACGGACGCGTAGCAGCGCATCAGCGCTGTCCGCCACATTCTTGATCGTCATCGTCAAGGGAAGGTCTCCGCCCTCTTTGTCGGCCGCCGGCACGCGCGCATCGACGATCTGAAGTGACTCGCTCGCGACGGCGCTGCCAGCTACTCCGAACGCGTTGATCAGGCAGAACGATGGCAATGCAAATAATCTCACACATGCTGCGACGCGAAGTGTGACTCGCTTGAACGGCATCAGGCTTTCTCCCTCCATGACCGTTCAGCTTTGTCCCATGCTTCGAGCGGCTGCAAGTCTGGAACCCATGCCAATCCGCTCTTCGCGTCGGACGATATCGCCTCTGGTGTTACAACCATGTCGAGCAACGCCGGCCGGTTAGCCAGTGCACGCAAGATCGCGGGCTTGAGCTGTGCCTCGGTCTCGACGCGCTCGGCATGCATGCCGAAGCTGCGCGCCATTGCCGCGTGATCGCAGCTTTGCAGCTGCGTGCCCACCACTTTCCCATGCGTAACCTTCTGATCGTGAACCTCGATCTGCCAGGCTCCGTTGTTGGCGACGACGATCAGCACCGGCGCCTTGTGGCGCACGGCGGTATCGATCTCGATGGCGTTGAAGCCGAACGCGCCGTCGCCGGTTGCGACCAGCACCGTCCGATCCGGATGCACCAGGCTCGCGGCGATGCCGTAGGGCACACCGATGCCGATGCAGCCGAACGGCCCGGGATCGAGCATCGCGCGCGCATTGAGCGCGACGCGCGCAAAGGAGAGAAAGTCGCCGCCGTCGGTGATGACGACGGCATCGGAGCCGACGGCGTCCTGCAACGCGGCGAGGACGCGATTCGGATGTAGCTTGCCGTCGGAGCCGGGCGCGGCCTGCTCCATCGTCTGGCGCAGCTTCACCGCGCGGCCAAGATGCTCGCCCCGGAACCGCGCCACCCACTCGGGATCGATGTGCGAGGCACGATTGCCGGCATGCGCCAGCATGGCGCGAAGCGTCTCGGCGACCGAGCCGAACAGTTCGACCTCGCCGCGCCTGTTGTCACGAACTTCACCCGGCGTGTCACCGATCCGCACGAAGCGCGCATCGCGGAAGATCGCGGGCGATCCGAACGCAAGCTGGAAATCGAGCCGGCGGCCGACCGTGACCACCACGTCGGCGTCGCCCATCACGGCGCCGCGCATCGCAGCGACGATGGAGGGATGATCATCGGGCACGAGGCCGCGACTCTCGCCGGTGTCGAGATAGACCGCGCCGAGCCGATCGAGCAGCGCGGTCAATTCGGGCGCGGCATTGCGGGCACCGCGACCGGAGATCACGAGCACGCGCCGTGCCGACCACAGCAGATCGACGGCCGCGGCGACACGCTGCGGATCGGGCACCATGACGACCGGTGGCTTCGGGCGGAGATGCTCGTCGAGTTGCAGCGATTTCGGCACCTCGGCACGCAGCGTGTCGGTGGGGAAGTCGATGTAGCAAGGCCCCGGCTCGCTGGCCTCGCCGAATGCGCGCGAGATCGCCTCGTCGAGTTCGGCGAGCGCCAGCGACGGCTCGCGGACGGTGCGCGCGTAGCGCGTGATGCCGCGCACCAGACTGGCCTGGTCGAGATCCTGCAAACCGCCGCGATTCTCCTGCGGCCGCGGGCTGGTTCCCGATATCACCAGGACCGGCGCGCGCGAGACATGGGCGTTGGCAATCCCGGTAATGGCATTGGTCAATCCCGGCCCCGCCGTAACCAGCGCGACGCCGAGCCCGCCGGTCAATTCGGCTTCGGCCTGAGCCATATGTACGGCGGCGCGCTCGTCGCGCACGTCGACGATGCGGATGCCCTCGGCATGATGTGACCGCCGCACAGCGCGTAGACCCGCTGCACGCCACGCCGCTTCAGCATTTGCGCGATCAGCGCGGCGACACTGTCAGGCGAGAGCTTCATGGCTTTCCTCCAGCTTGCCCCCCGAACCGCGCCCGCAACTCACGATGCAGTACCTTGCCGGTCGCGTTTCGCGGCATATCGGTCTCGGTTATGAAGGCATAGGATTTCGGACATTTGTAACCGGCGATGCGGGCGCGCACCCAATCCTGCAACGTCGCTTCATCGATCGACGCGCCGTCATGCGGCACCACGACGGCATGGACGCGCTCGCCCCATTTCTCGTCGGGAACGCCGATCACGGCGACGTCCTTCACCATCGGATGCCGCCGACCAGCGTCTCCAGCTCCGACGGATAGATGTTCTCGCCACCGGAGATGATCATATTGCTCTTGCGGTCGACCAGGCGAATGAAGCCGGCCTCGTCGCGGCGCGCCATGTCGCCGACCGTGCAATAGGCGCCATGAAAGGCCGCGCGTGTCTTCTCGGGCAGTCCCCAATAGCCGTCGAATGTGTAAGGCGTGCAGGAATAGAGCTCGCCCGCCTCGCCATCGGGCACTTCCTGGCCCTGCTCGTCCAGGATCCTGATCGGCGCAGAGCCAACGCATTCGCGGCCAACCGAGCCGAGATGGCTGAACTGCTCGTCCGGGTGCAGCATGGTGACCCATCCGGTCTCGGTCGCGCCGTAGAGCTCGAACAGGCCGGAGTTCGGAAACATCTCCATCACGGCGCGCTTGGTGTCGGGCCGCGCCGGCGCCGAGGAGATCATCAGGCGTGTCACCCGCGTGAGGTCGCAGGACGCGCGAACCGCCGCACTGAGGCCGAGCAGCATGATGTAGTGCGTCGGGACCAGCGAAGTGAAGGTCGCGCCGCCGCCGGCGAGCACGCGCAGGAAATTCTCCGGATCGAATGCCTTGCGCGAATAGATCGTACAAGCCGCGCCGCACGTGGTGAAAGCGCCGAAGAAATACAGCGAGTTGGCATGGCACATCGGCATCGCCAGCAAGGCGGTGTCGTTGCTGCGAATGCCGAGCTCGACGCTCGTGACCAGCGACAGGTGCGCGGCACCAAGATGATTGCGCACCACGCCCTTCGGATTGCCCGTGGTGCCCGAGGTGTACATCAGGGTCCAGGGATCGCCGGGGGCCACGTTCTCCGTCGGCTCGTCGTCGCTGGCGCCGGCCAGCAATGCTTCAAAGAGGCGAAACCCGGTGCGCGGCGTGGCGGCACCGAACAGGATAAAGCGATCGCGCGGCAACGAAAGCTGATCGCGGATCTCCTCGATCACGTCGACCAGATCCTGCTGCACGATCAGCGCGGCAATCCCGGCATCCTCGGCGATGTAGCGGATCTCGCGTCCGACCAGGCGGAAGTTGACCGGCACTGCGACCAGGCCCGATTTCGCGGTCGCCGCATAGATCTCGCCCCATTCGATGCAGTTATAGGCGAGCACCGCGACGCGATCGCCTTTGTTCAGCCCGAGCGCGAGCAACGCATTTGCCAGCCGGCACGCGCGCGCATTCCATTGCCGGAACGTGAGTGACCGATCGAGATCGCGAATCCCGACATCGTCGGGCCGAAGCCGGGCGTGAACCGACAACATCTGTCCCGGACTGCGCAGGCCGCTCATGCTCCCCTCCCGGCGAGGAACATCGACAGATCGCAATGTGAGAGTTCAGTGCCGAGCACGATCGGAACGACCGGACCGGCGCGCTCACCGGAATCCGAGCCACGATCAACGTTGCGCACCACAGGTCCGCCCGCCACCGCCATCCTCCCTGTCGGGGCGATCGTCGCGCCCTCGATCTTTGAATTCAGAATTCATATACTGAATTCGAATGCAGGGCAATCGTCTTTTAAGGGCCGAAATGATAGGTTCCGGCGGGATTTATGGAGACCGCATGCGCACGATCCCCGCACAGCCGACCCTGGTCGAACGGGTTGTCGAGACGATCATTTCCGAGATTGTCGACGGCGATCTGCCGTCGAACACCCGCCTGATTCAGGATGAGCTGGCGCAGGCCTATGGCGTGTCGCGCCATCCGGTGCAGCAGGCCCTTCTGCTGCTGAAGACCCGCGGCCTGGTCCGCGAGGCCCCGGGGCGCGGCCTGATCGTGCCGCCACTCGATGTCGATTTCGCCCGCAATCTCTATGAGATCAGGGCGATGCTCGACGGCCTCGCGGCACGGATGGCAGCCGAGCACGGTGCCAAGCGCGCCGCCAAGGAAGGCCCTGCCTTTCTTGCTGCGGGCCGCGCCGCGATCGCGAGCGGCGTGCTCAATGCACAGATCGAAGCCGACATGAAGTTTCATGGCTTCCTGTGCGAACTGTCCGGCAATCCGCTGATCGATCGGACCACCGAGCCGCATTGGCCCTATCTGCGGCGGATCATGGGCGAGGTGCTGCGTGGCGACCTGAAAATGCCGGACAACATCTGGGACGAGCATGCCGGAATTCTCGACGCAGTGATCGCCGGCGACGGCGATGCGGCCGAGCGCCTGAGCCGCCAGCATATCCACAATGCCGCCGAGGTCTTCGTGCACCGCTTGCAGCTTCGGCACAGCGAAGCGGAAGGACAGCGGCGGCAGCGGCGCATCGAGCGTTGAGCCGGCATCCGCGGGAAAGCCATGAGCAATCTCGATTCACTTCCGCCGCCGGAGCGCGAGGCCGCGCACGCCGCACTGCGCGAGGTTCTTGGTATCGCGCATATCGATAGCGTGACGCCGGTCTCGGGCGGCGCCACCGCGGCGCGGCTGTTCAGGGTCGATGCGGGAGGTTGGCATTATCTGTTGCGGATGGAAGGCGAGCCGAGCCCGCTGCGCAATCCGCATCAATATGTCTCGCTGCGCATCGCGGCCGAGGCGGGCATCGCGCCGCGGCTTTATTACGTCGACGAGACGGCGCGCGTCGCGGTGATGGATTTCATCGAGGGACAGCCGCTCGACCGTTATCCCGGCGGCCTGCCCGGACTTGCGACGGCGCTCGGCGAATTGCTGGCACGCCTGCAGGCGACGCCGACCTTTCCCGCCTTCGTGCGCTACCCCGACATCGTGGCCCGGCTCTGGGCCCATGTCTGCCGCACCGGGCTGTTCGCACCCGGCGTGCTCGACCGCTGCGACGATCATCTCGCACGCGTCCGCGCCGCCTATGTCTGGGATGAGGCGAACTCGGTCTCCAGCCACAACGACTCGCTCCCGGCCAACATCCTGTTCGACGGCACCAGGCTTTGGATGATCGACTGGGAATCCGCCTACCGCAGCGATCCGCTGGTCGACCTCGCCATTGTCAGCGACAGCCTGGCGCGGACGCCGGAGCTGGAGACCATCCTGCATCGCGCCTGGCTTGGCCGACCGCTCGACGATGCACTGGCCGCCCGCCTCAAATTGGTGCGTGCCCTCACCCGGCTCTACTATGCCGGCGTGTTGCTCAGCGCATCCGCGACTGCCCGGCGCACCAAGCCCGATACGAGTCTCGCGGCGCCGACGCTTGCCGAACTCGCAGCCGCCAGCCGCACCGGCCGGTTCAGGATCGGCACGGCTTCGGGCAAGCATGTGCTCGGCAAGATGTTCCTCGCATCATTCCTCACCGGAGCCGCGACGCCTGCTTTCGGGTTGACGTTCAGTCCGGCGGATTGAACGTGCGCGCAAAGAACACCGGCGCCCTGGCCTTCTTCAACCGGTAGAGTTGCGCTGGCCGGTTCGGGCCCTTGCGCATCTTGGCAACCGGCTCGATCAAGTCGGCGGCAAGCATGCGGGTGCGGAACGCGCTCTTCTCCAGCGCGCGATCGAGCACGATCTCGTAGGTCCGTTGCAATTCCGGCAGCGTGAACTCCGGCGGCATCAGATAGGCGGGCAACGACGTGTACTCGACCTTGCTGCGCAAACGCTGGACCGCCGCCTGAAGGATCACGGCATGATCGAAGGCGAGCTTCGGCCTCACTTTGTCACCCTCGACCGCGAACCACTGCGCATCCGCGGCCAGCGCGGCGCCGGCGGCGTGCTCCGGCAGCAATGCGAAGTAGGCATGCGTCGCGGACCAGCCGCGCGGATCCCTCGCCGCACCGCCCCAGCTGCCGAGCTGCTCCAGATAGGGACTGACCACCCCGGTCTTGTCCTTCAGCTTGCGCACCGCGCAGGCCTCGAGATCGCGATCCCCCGCGATATCGACGAAGCCGCCGGGCAGCGCCCAAGCTCCTGGGAACGGCTCGCTTTCCGTGTTCGGGCGTTGAACCAGCAGGACCTGAAGCGCGTCTGACCTGATGGCGAAGATGACGACGTCGACCGTCGTCAGCGGCCGCGGAAAGTCCAGTTCCGGCTTCTTCTGCATGCTCTCCCCGCTCCGTTCTCGTCGGGACGCTTTGTCTTCGCGCGAACCGGTGTTCACTTCGAAAACGCTCCGGTGGCATGACCCCTTCCGCGTCTCGGCTTGACAATAGCATGCTTAGTTGTACAGTCCAACTAACTTAGTTGTCTAGACACACTTATTCAGGAGTACCCAGCATGTTCGGTCTTCGTTTCATCAAGGCCCAGCCGACCACCTACCTCATGAAATACCGCGGCGGCGCGGTGACCCAGCAGGGCGCCGGCCTGTCCGGCTTCTATTATGGGCCGGTCACCTCACTGGTTGCGGTCCCGATCGGCAGCCGCGACGCCGCCTTCATCTTCCAGCAGATCGCGCGCGACTTTCAGGCGCTGACCGTTCAGGGCCACGTCACTTACCGGATCAGCGAGCCGCAAAAGGCCGCCGCGATGCTCAACTTCACCCTCAAGGCCGACGGCAAGACCTATGAGTCCGACGACCCCGAAAAGCTGCCGCAGCGGATCCTCGCGACGGTCGAGGTGCTGGCGCAGCAGGCAATCAAGGAACTGACCTTGAAGGAAGCGTTGCAGGCCGCCGACCGCATCGCCGGCCTGATCGAAAGCGGGCTGCGCGGCCGCGCCGATATCGCCTCCCTCGGCCTGGAAATCCTCGGCGTCTCGATCCGCGGCGTGAAGCCGACGCCCGACACCGCCAAGGCGCTGGAGGCCGAGGCGCGCGAGGCGATCCTCAAGAGCGCGGACGAAGCGATCTTCGCGCGGCGCAACTTTGCCGTCGAGCAGGAACGCGCCATTCGCGAGAGCGAGCTCGACACCGAGATCGCCGTCGAGCAGAAGAAGCGCTCGATCCGGGAGACCCAGATGGACGCCGAAGCCAGCGTCGCGGCCAAGCAGGCCGAGCTGCGCGAGGCCGGCATGGTCGCCGACATCACGCTGGAGAGCAAGCGCAAGGATTTCGTCGGCCTCAACGCCGAGAACACCCGCACGCTGGCGGATGCCGAGGCCTATCGGGTCGGCGCGCTGATGAAGATCTTCGAGGGCGTCGACACCCGCGTGATCCAGGCGCTGGCAGCTGCTGGCATGCAACCGGGGCAGCTGATCGCGCAGGCCTTCAGCGGCATTGCCGAGAAGGCCGAGAAGATCGGTCAGCTCAACGTCTCGCCCGATCTGCTCAACACGCTGCTGGAGAAGCCCGTGGAGGCCCCCCGTGCCCGCCGACAATGACCGCAAGATCGTCCTCGTCACCCGCAAGACGAGGCTTGAGGAGCTGATCGCGAAATACCTGACGGCGGCGCAAGCGCGCTTCTATGTCGAGCATCTCGGCGCCGACTTCTCCGACTACCAACGCGAGCACGATGTCTACCAGGCCGAGCGCCACGTCACCGTGCAGGCGCTCGAGCAGTGGGGCCGCTACCAAATCATCGACCGGAGTTTCCTGCCGAACTTCATCTTTGGCCCGTCCGATATCATCGTCGCGCTCGGCCAGGACGGCGTCGTCGCCAACACGATGAAGTATCTCGACGGCCATCCGCTGATCGGAATCAATCCGGATGCCAAGCGCTACGACGGCATCCTCTTGCCGTTCGTGCCGCGCGACCTCCCTGCCCTGCTGCGGGAGGTCGCAGCCAACAAGCGCAGCCACAAGGCGGTGACGATGGCGAAGGCCGCGCTCAGCAATGGCCAGGTGCTTTACGCCGTCAACGACCTTTTCATCGGCGCGCGCACGCATACCTCGGCCGTCTACGAGATCGCGCTCGCCGAGCAGAAGGAGCGGCAGTCCTCCAGCGGCCTGATCGTCGCGACGGGGCTCGGCTCGACCGCCTGGTTCAAGAGCATCGTCACCGGCTCGCTCGCGATCGCCGGTGCCTTCGGCGGCGGCAGCGGGAGCCCGCCCTATCTGCCGCAGGCGTGGGACGCCGGCGCGCTGCGCTTTGCGGTGCGCGAGCCGTTTCCGAGCCGCACCTCGCAGGTCAGTCTGGTCTGCGGCAGCCTCGACCGCGCCGAGCGCCTCAGCGTGCGCTCGCTGATGCCGGAGAACGGCGTCATCTTCAGCGACGGCATCGAGGCCGACCGGCTCGACTTCGATTCGGGAACGGAAGCGCAGATCACGGTCGCGGAGCGCGAAGGCCGGCTGGTGGTGTGAGACGGCCGCGCTCGCCAGCCGCGCAATTCACTGCGGCGCCGGATGCAGCCGCGCCAGCTGGTCGAGCGACAGACCGGCCTCGCGGTCACTCAGGGGAAAGCGGACGATGATGTCCTGGCGGCCAAGCTGCCCCCAGAGCGCATCCGACGACCATTTCTGCGGCTCGGGCCCGCGCGGACCGTCGATCCAGATGAAATACCATTCCGCCATGGACGCGACCACATCTCCCTCGCGGCAAGATTGATCCTTCGCGGACCAATCCGCAACGCTGAATTTTGGTGCAGGTCTGCGGCTTAGCGTCTATTCGTATGGCCTGCCGTCCTTGTGCAGGAAGCGGCCGTCGGAGCTCGGGCTCATCATGTCGATGTCGGAGCAGGTGATGACGTCGGCGCGCGAGCGCGAGCCGACCTCGAGATAGATGGCGGTCGTTTGCGACCGGTTGATCATGTGATGCCCATTGCCGGAATTCTTCGGAAACGCGGCGCAATCGCCGGCGCGCAGCACCGTTTCACTGCCGTCTTCTACCAGCACCAGCTCACCCGCGAGCACATAGACGAACTCGTCCTCGTCCGAATGCCAGTGGCGCTGGCTCGACCAATTGCCCGGCGGCAGCCGCATCAGATTGACGCCGAAGTCGGCAAGCCCGCCGGCGTCGCCAAGACGCTGGCGCACGCGCTCGGCACAGGCCGCGGCGAACTCGGCCGGGTAGCCGGTTCCCTTGCGCTCGGGCACTTTCGTCAGGTCTATCTTCGGCATGGCAGTTTCCCGACTGGTTGGAAGGCGAACCGATGTCCGGCCGCGCGAGCGCTGTCCTATCGCAACGCCGCGACGAAACTGTGTCGCGGCATAGCCTACGCGGTCAGCCGCGCCGGACCAGATCCTTCGCCATCAGGATGTCGTCATAATAGCGGCCGTCGATCTTCAGCGCATGCAGCTCGAGCCCGTATGCGACGAAGCCCGCAGCTTCGTAAAGCCGCCGGGCCGGTTCGTTGCCCTCCACCACAACGAGCTGCACCAGCTCGACCGATTGCGCGGCGAGATCGAGCGCGGCGTCGACCAGACGACGGCCGACACCGGCGCGACGCGCTGCCTGTCGCACATACATCCCGACCAGCGCGCCCTTGTGCTCCCGTTTCGGCCCGTCCGCGCGAACGAAACCGACGATGCCGGCGAGTTCGCCGCCTTGAAACGCGCCAAGGATCGCCGCGCCGCGCTCCAGCCTTTCCGCGAACCAGCCGACCGGATGAACGCTCTCCGTCTCATGCGCGCTGCCGAACGCCTCGGGACTCAAGCGCAGCGCCTCGAGGCGGATATCGCGATATAGCGCAGCGTCCGCGGGCAGCAGTCGCCGGATCTCGATCGAATGCGTGTTCATTCCGTGTCCTGTCCGCGAAAAGCGATGATCGCGATTTCGATCATTTACTTTGGATCTCAATCGGATCAAACACTAACCGATGGAGGCCGACAATTCCTGGCAAGAGTTGCGCGGCCACCATCACATCTGCGAGCGGCAGCGCCGACCATTTGCGCCGATCGAACCTCATCTGTTGCAACGTCACCTGGATCCAAGCATGGCGTCTAACCGACTCACCGCGACCGACGCGATCGCCACCTACATCGAAGCCAAGGACCATAACCGTCCCGAGCTGATGGCGGACGCTTTCCTCGACGACTGCGAGCTCGAAATGGTGGTCAAGACGACAGCCATCGCATTCCCGAGTGCGGCGGCTGGACTGAAGCAGGTCACCCGCGTTCTGGTTCGGGACTTCTCGGCCCAGTACGACAACGTGCGGACCTTCTGCCTGTCGCGTCCATCCTCCGATCAGCCCACTCAGTTTCGCTGCCGCTGGCTGGTTGGAATGACCGCCCGGCAGGACGGCGCCGTCCGTGTCGGATGCGGCAATTATGATTGGCATTTCCGCACAGGGGACGGACGGGTCGCGCGGCTGTCGATCGAGATCGCACTGATGTCCGTGCTGCCGGCCGAGGACGCGCGCCGGATCCTGCCCTGGCTCGCCGCGATCCCCTATCCATGGTGTTCCGGCCCGGATGCGGCAAAGGACATGCCATCGATCGAGGCTTTGGCTGCGATCAGGACCTTCATCGTCTCGTGATGAACCCGCCGAGGCGGCCGACCATCGGCGCTACGACAGATCCTACTCCACCGGAAAGGCCACGCATCCACTCGCCTGGACTGCGATGCCGACGCGCGCTCCCATCGGCCAGCGCGCGACGGCGAGGTCGCCCGGCGATCTGATCAGCAGGCGGCCATGGGCCGGCCCGGGACATTCGACGTGAAGGTCGACATGCCCGCCCTGATAGATCTGCGCCACGACGTTGCCGCTGACGGCGCAGGGTTCATTCGGTCCGACCACGTTGAACTGCTCGGGCCGAACGAAGACGTCGACCGCCGATGCGCGATCGAGACTGGCCAGCGCCTGCTTCGGGACCCGGACCGATGCGTCGCCGACGGCAATGATCGCATCGGCGGCCTCGACCCCGAGCAGCGTCCCGCGCAATCTGTTGTTGTCCCCGACGAAGGTCGCGACGAACCGGTCCATCGGCGCCCGGTAGATGTCGACCGGCGTGCCGAGCTGCCGGATGCGCCCTTCGGACATCACTGCGACGCGGTCCGAAAGGCTGAGCGCCTCCGATTGGTCGTGCGTCACAAAAATCGTGGTGAGACCCAGCTTGCGCTGGATTTCGCGCAGCTCGACCTGCATCGAGGTCCGCAGGCTCTTGTCGAGCGCCGAGAACGGCTCGTCCAGCAACAGCACGGTCGGATTGATCACGAGGGCCCGGGCAAGCGCCACCCGCTGCTGTTGGCCGCCGGACAATTGCCGCGGCCTCCTGTTCTCCTTCCCCGTGAGCTTGACCAGTTCCAGGACCTCGGCGACGCGACGATCTCGCTCGGCCTTGGGGACATGGCGCGTCTTCAGACCATACGCCACATTGTCGGCCACGGACATGTGCGGAAACAGCGCATAATTCTGGAACATCATGCCGATGCCGCGTTGATAGGTCGGCACCTCGTTGAGCATCCTGCCGCCGATGACGATGGATCCATCGTCTGGCCCGAGGAAGCCTGCCGCGAGATTGAGCAGCGTGGTCTTTCCGCAGCCCGACGGGCCAAGCAGCGTCAAAAATTCGCCGGGTTCGATGTCGAGCGAGACGTTGTTGAGCGCCACGACGTCGTCGAACCGCTTGGTCACCGCGTCGAAGCGAACCGCCGCCTGCTTGCGCTCGGGCCTGGTGCTTTCGGACATCGCCGCTCCCTATCGATGCTCTTGTTCAATGTTGAGGACTTTGCCCAGCCCCAGGAATGCGTTGGCGAAGATGATCAACGCGGCGGTGGCGACGATGTACATCACGGAGAGCGCCGCCATCGACGGATCGGCAAACTCGCGCACGTAATTGTACATCGCGACCGGCAGGGTCTGCGTGCGCTGCGACGTCACGAACAGCGAGGCGGTGAACTCGTTGAAGGAAAGGATCGCGGCAAACAGCCATCCGCTCACCAGTCCCGGCAGCAACAGCGGCAGGGTGATGGTCCACAGCACGCGCAGTGGCCCGGCACCGAGGCTCGACGCCGCGAACTCATAGCTCTGATCCAGATTCTTCAGCGAGACGTAGACGCTGCGCAAGACGAACGGCAGCACCAGGATGACGTGACAAACCACGACCACGGCAAAGCCCCGGCTCAGCCCGATCTGCGCCGCCAGGATGAGGAAGCCGAGCCCCACCGTGAAATGCGGAATCACCAATGGCGACACCAGGACCGCCTCGATGACCTTCTTGAACGGGATGTTGTAGCGGTCGATGACGAACGCGAACATGGCGCCGACGCACAGCGCGATCGTCGAACTCCAGACCGTCACCGTCAGGCCATTGAAGAAGCCCTGGCGAAAGTCCTCATAGCTGAGCGCGCGGCCGAACCAACGCCAGGACCAGGCCTGCGGCGGAAATGACAGGATCGGCTTGTCGTTGAACGCGGCGATCGTGACCACGACGGCCGGTAGCAGGAGAAACAGGACGATCAGAATGACAACCAGGCGCCCGATCCAGCCGAGAACCCTCTGGTAGGTCGATCGCGGCGTCATTCAGCGCACCTCGATCTTCTGTAGCGGGCTCGTGGCGAGCTTCAATAGCGCCAGGACCAGCGCCGTCAACGCCAGGCCGGCGACGCACAGCGTCGCGGCGAACGGAAAATTGAAACTCGCGAAGCCGAGCTGATAGACCAGGTTCGAGACCATGTTGACGCGTCCTCCTCCGATCAGCTGCGGCGTCGCGAAGGCCGAGAACGTCCATGCGAAGGCCGTCGTCGTTCCCGCGATCACGCCGGGCATCGACAAAGGCAGCGTGACGGTCAGGAACACCCTGATCGGTCCCGCCCCCAGGCTTTCGGCGGCCCGCGCATAATCGCGATCGATGTGCGACAGTCCGGCCGCGAGCATGATCACCATCACCGGCAGCGTCACATGGACGAGGGCGACGATGACGCCGAACGGCGTGAACATGAACTGGATCGGCTTGGTGACGAACCCGGCCCATAACAGTACGGCGTTGATAAAACCGTTGTTGCCGAGCACGATGATCCAGGAATAGGTCCGGACCACCTCTCCGAGGAACAGCGGCGTGACCACGATCACCAGCAGGAAGGACCGAACGATCGGCTGCTCGACCCGCACCAACGCGTAGGCTAGCGGATAGCCGACGACCAGGGTCGCCAAAGC
>CALRXG020000098.1:0-16644 GCA_943372075.1 Bordetella parapertussis
TCGTAGATCATTCTCAGCGCTGCAATTTTCCTATGCCAAGATTTTCTCAAGCTTTTTGATCCCGGAATGCTCGCCCTTTTGACCCGCCTCGGACTGCGTTTCGACGACATCGTCGAAGAGCGCCGGTTCGTGGACCAATATGTGCGGGGCAATATCGGCTGGACGCAGGTGGCGATGCTGCTCGGCGCGTTCACTTATGCCGGATATGCGTTCTGGGATTGGGTGCTCTATCCCGAAGTCCTGCCCATCACGCTGGCAATCCGCGGCGGGACCGCGGTCTTCGTTCTGCTCCCGCTCACCGCGTTGCTCTGGATGCGGGCGATGAAGCCGTGGGCGGAAACGATCTTTCTGGTCTATTGCGTCATTCCGGGCTGCGTACTGCCGAGCATCTATCTGGTCCTGCCCTCGGGATTCACCTACGCGGCGCCCGGCGTGATGATGGTGATCCTGTTCGTCTCGACCATGCTGCCGCTGCGGATCGGTCCGCTGGCGGTATTCTGTCTCACCGCATGGATTGCGCTGTGCATCGCTGAATCGCTCGGGCCGGCGCTGCCGCCGGGGCTGCGCTTCATCAATCATTCCCTCGTCCTCAACGCCTATGCTTTGTCGCTTTATGCTGTCGCTGCACGTGAGTTTCGCGCACGCCAGCAGTTCCGAACCGCGCAGGCCTTGCGGCTGGAGAAGGAGCGTTCGGAAGCCTCGCTGCGCGATTTGCATGCGACGCAATCGCAACTCGTGCAGGCCGAGAAGCTGGCCTCGCTCGGGCAGCTCGTCGCCGGCGTGGCGCATGAGGTCAGCACGCCGCTCGGCCTCGCGCTCACCACGTCGACCACCATGGAAGCCGACCTTCGCGCGATGAACGAGGCGTTGAAGAGCGCCGCGGTCCGTCGATCAGATCTGACCAGGGGCATTGCGCGGATCGAGCAGGGCCTTCGGCTGACCTCGGACAACCTGCATCGTGCCTCCGAGATGGTGCACAGCTTCAAGCAGGTGGCGATCCATCAAGCCGACGAGGAGCGTCATACGTTCGAACTTGGCGGCTGGTTGTCCGAGCTGGTCTCGAAGCTCGGGCCATTGCTGTCCCGTCAGGGATTGATCGTCGAGGTCAAATGCCCGCAGGGCATCGTCCTCAACAGCTCTCCCGGCGCGCTGGCCCAGGTGATCAGCAGTCTCGCGTTCAACGCGGCCGCGCATGCCTATCCCGATGGCGGAGGCGGGCGGTTCACCGTGACGGTCAGCCAGCCTGACCAGGCGCTGGCGCGGATCGCTTGTGCCGACCAGGGCGTCGGCATCCCAGAGGAGTTGCAGGCACGCGTGTTCGATCCCTTTTTCACGACCGGGCGAGAACGAGGCAATATCGGCCTCGGCCAGCACATCGCGTTCAACACCGTCGTGTCGTCACTCAACGGCCGCATCGCGCTGGAGAGCGAGCCCGGTCGCGGCACGCTGGTGGCGATCGAGATACCTGTCTCGACCTGAACGATCCCGTCGCGCTACCTTGCCGGATATCACGCCGCCTGGGCCGCCTTTCGGATGTGCACCGGCACCGACTTGTATGACGGTGTGCCGCTTTCCTTGTCCTGATAGTCGAGCGGCACCAGGCCGTTGGCTTCGGGATAATAGGCGGCGACCGAGCCGCGGGCGATGTCGTAGATGATCGCGGTGAGGGTGAGCCGGCGCGGCGCGCCCGAGGGCAGGGCGGTCTCGATCTCGACGAGATCGCCGTGGGCCAGGCCGCGCGCGGTGAGATCCGCCTCGTTCGCAAACAGCACGTCGCGCCGCCCGAACACGCCGCGATAGCGGTCGTTCAACCCGTAGATCGTGGTGTTGTACTGATCGTGGCTGCGGATGGTGGCGAGCTTGAGCACCGTGCTGTCCGCCAGCACCGGGTCCTCTTCGAGGCCATCGAAGATCAGGAATTCGGCCTTGCCGGACGCGGTGGTCCATTTGCGCTCGGTCGGCGGCAGCGGCAGGCGGAACCCGCCGGGGATCCGGATCCGCGCGTTGTAATCCTTGAAGTCGGGGAACACGCCCTCGATGGCGTCGCGGATGCGATCGTAATCGGCGATCAGTTCGGTCCACGACACCTTGCTCGACGGCAGGGTCGCCATCGCCATGCCGGCCACGATGGCCGATTCCGAACGCAGATGTTCGGACGCCGGGCTGAGCCTGCCGCGCGAGGCGTGCACCATCGACATCGAATCCTCGACAGTGACGACCTGCGGCCCGCTCGCCTGGATGTCCTGCTCGGTGCGCCCCAGCACCGGCAGCAGGATCGATTGCTTGCCGACCAGAAGATGCGAGCGGTTCAGCTTGGTGCCGAGATGCACGGCGAGATCGAGCTTGCGCATGGCGGCGGTGCAGCGCTCGGGATCGGGCAGCGCGATGGCAAAATTGCCGCCGAGGCAGATCAGCACCTTCGATAGGCCGTCGTCGATCGCCTCCATCGCCGCGACCGCGTCGTGGCCGTGATGGCGCGGCGGCTTGAAGCCGAAGGTGCGCTCGATGCCCTCGAACATCGGGATGTTGGGCTTCTCGGTGATGCCGACAGTGCGGTTGCCCTGCACGTTGGAGTGACCGCGCAGCGGGCAGATGCCTGCGCCCGGCTTGCCGTAATTGCCCTTCAATAGCAGCAGGTTTGCGATCTGCTGGACATTGTCGGTGCCGCGGCTGTGCTGGGTAATGCCCATGCCGTAGGTGATGATGGTGGCGTTGGATTTCGCATAGGCGGCGGCGACCTCGCCGAGCTGCGTGCGGCTGAAGCCTGAGACGGTTTCGATCAACGGCCACGCCGTCGCGCGCAGATCGGCGGCGAATGCCTCGAACCCATTGGTGTGCTCGGCGATGAAGCCGTGATCGAGCACGCCCTTCGTGGCGTCATCCATCTCGATCAGCGCCTTCATGACGCCCTTGAGCACCGCGGCGTCGGCGCCGACCTTCGGCTGGTAGTAGGTCGAGGCGATCCGGGTCGAGCCGAGCGTCGCCATCTCGATCGGGTCCTGCGGATCGGCGAAGCGTTCCAGCGCACGCTCGCGCAACGGATTGAACACGATGATCGGCACGCCGCGGCGCGACACCTCCCACAAAGTGCCCATCATGCGCGGATGGTTGGTGCCGGGATTGTGGCCCATCGCGATGATCAGCTCGCAATGGTCGAAATCCTCCAGCGACACCGTGCCCTTGCCGATGCCGATCGATTGCGGCAGTCCGACGCTGGTCGCCTCGTGGCACATGTTCGAGCAGTCGGGGAAATTGTTGCTGCCATATTCGCGCGCGAAGATCTGGAACAGGAAGGCGGCCTCGTTCGAGGCGCGGCCCGAGGTGTAGAACTCGGCCATGTCGGGATCGGGCAGCGCGCGCAGCGTCGCGCCGATCCGCGCGAAGGCGTCGTCCCAGCTGATCGGCTGGTAGGTGTCGCTCGCGGCGTCATAGGCGAGCGGCTCGGTCAGTCGGCCCTCGTTCTCGAGATGGAAGTCGCTCCAGCCCAGCAGTTCGCTGACGGTATGGGCGGCGAAGAACTCCGGCGTGACGCGCTTGCTGGTCGCCTCCCAGGTGACGGCCTTGGCGCCGTTCTCGCAGAACTGGAAGGTGGAGGTGTGCTCCTTGTCGGGCCAGGCGCAGCCGGGGCAGTCGAAGCCATCAGGCTTGTTGGTCCGCAGCAGCGTGATCGGCGCCTCGACCAGTTCCATCTGATCGCGCACTGCGATCGCGGTGGCCTTGAGGGCGCCCCAGCCGCCAGCGGGAGCATCATAGGGGCGGATACCGGGAACGTCGCGCTTTTGGACCATATGTCCTCCTGCTGCTCTTGAGTCGTGACCCCGTGCGTTTGTCCCGAAAGCGATTGTTGTTTGATCGTAGACTTGGCAGGACAGCGCTCCGATCGACGTTCTCGATGCAAAGCCTGTCTCGCGATACAGCCTAGACTAATAGGCCGGCGCGTGCGGTCAACAGTCCGTCAGCTTGGATGGAGATCGAGATCGGCACTCAACTGAGATCGTGCAGATCCTTGCCGAGCGGCGGCGTCAGGCTGAACGCGGAGAAGCTGACCTCGAGTCCGGCCCGCTCGGGCGTGCAGGCCATCGGCCCCACCAGATAGGAATTGGCCTTCGGAAACGGCGCGAGCCGCATCAGCGGCCAGAGCTTGCCGTCCGATGAGACCTGCAGGCGCAGCACGCCGTTCGAAACCGTTGCGCGCAGCCGGAAGTCCCCTGCGTCGTGCGCGTAGGGCGCCGTCGTCCAATCCGATTGCCCGCGGGTCAGCACGCTCGACAGCATCGCGCGGCCGTCGGAGAACTCGATCCCGGCCTTGACCCAGTGCCGCGCGTCGACCCGCACCATGATGCCGGCCTGATCGTAGAGCGCCGCGAAATTGCCCCGGATGCGCAGCTCCGCGGTGAAGGCGTCGGCAGTCGGGAAGCCGAGGAAATGTCCGCTGTCGCGGGTGAAGCCGTAGTGGGTCTCGCGCCAGAAATCGGTGGTATTGCCGGTGACGACGCGGAGACCGTCGCCGTCCGCAGTCCAGCGCTCCGGCTCGTTGAGCCAGACGCCACCATGTCTGCCGAAGATTGCTTTGTTCATCCCGAACCTCGATAGCCGTCAGCGTAGCCCGGCGGTCGATCCGCGGATGGTGTGGCCCCGGGGGGCTGCGCTCAATCCGGGCTACAAAGATTTCAAGCGCTACCGCTTCCGATCCAAAAATCCCTGCATCAGCCGCTGCGGTTCACCGGTCAGGAATGACTTCCCGAACGCGCCGACGCTGAGGTTCACCGATTCCGTCAGCGGCAGTTCTTCCCATTGCCGCAGCAGATCCTTTTGGATGCGCAGCGCTTCGGGGCCGCATTCCAGCAGCGCTTTCACGGTGTGCTCGACGGCCTCATCGAGGGCGCCGGGTTTTGCCACGGTGTCGACCAGGCCCCAGGCGAGGGCAGTTGGGGCGTCGATGTTTTCCGCGGTCATCATCAGCCAGCGGGCGCGGCCCCAGCCGATCAGGCGCGGCAGCAGTGCCGCATGAATCACCGAGGGGATGCCGACGCGCACCTCGGGCATGCCGAACATCGCATCATGCGCTGCGACCCGGACGTCGCAGGCGGCCGCGACCTCGAGACCGCCGCCGAGGCACCAGCCGGGCAGGCGCGCAATCACTGGCGCGGGGAATTTGCGCACCGCCTCGCAGAGGTCGCGGAGGCGGCTGATGAAGGCCTCGGCCGATGCCTGGTCGAGCGTCGCCATCTCCTTGATGTCGGCGCCGCCGATCATGCTGCGCTCGCTTTCGCCGGCCAGGATCACGGCGCGGATGCTGCGGTCAGCGGCGAGATGCTCAAAGCCTTCGCGCACGCCGTTGGTGACGGCCGAGCTGACGATGTTCAGCTTGCCCGCGTTGCAGATCGTGAGGCGGACGACGCCTCTGCTGTCGCGGTCGATGCCGCAGTGGGGATTGAGCATGTCCATGAAAAAGTCCCGGCGCAGGAATTGACCGCGCCATGTCCCGGACAAAGCGGGTCCCTGTCAAGGCGCTGAGCTGTGGTTGCGTCGCGTGGCCCGGATCTATAGAATTATATCCATAATATAAATGGAGCCGTCATGACCGCCGCCGAAACCATTGATCTTCATTCGCCCGATCTGCTGCGCGTGCGCGTGGTGGAATGGCAGGCGCCGGGGCCGGTCGCCGCGGCGGCCATGCCGATGTCGGGAATCGAGGCGATGCGCGCGATCCGTGACAGCCGCCTCCCGCCGCCGCCAATGGCGAAACTGATCGGATTCCGCATGGCCGTGGTCGACGAGGGGCGGATCGTGATGGAACTCGATCCGCATGAGAGCCTCGAGAACACCATCGGCCTGCTGCACGGCGCGACCGCCGCCGCATTGCTCGACACCGCGATGGGCTGCGCGATCTCGACCGTGCTGCCGGCCGGGCGGACCTCCGTGACATTAGATCTCAAGCTGACCTATCTGCGCCCGCTGTCAGTGCGCTCTGGAACCATCGCGGCCGAGGGCAGGGTGATCAAGCTCGGCCGCCAGACCAGCTACACCGAGGGCTTCGTCCGCGACGGCAAGGGCAATCTCGCGGTGCACGCGACTGCGACATTTTCGATGCTCGGCGGGGAACCTAACGCGAAATAACTACAGCATTTCGGGCGCAAATCTGTTATTGTATGATTAGAAACATTCCATGAGACCGGCATGCGCTATTCGAAAGAACACAAGCAGGAGACCCACGCGCGGATCGTGAAGAAGGCCGCGACGCGGCTGCGCGAGAAGGGCGCCCATGGCATCGGCGTCGCCGACCTGATGAAGGACGCCGGCCTGACCCATGGCGGCTTCTATGCGCATTTCGATTCGCGCGAGGCGCTGGTGATCGAGGCCTTCAACTACGCCATGGACCGCGCCAATGAGCGCTGGCGCAAGGTCACGGCCGAGGTGCCGCCGGAGAAGCGGCTTGCCTTGATCGTGGACGGCTATTTGACGGCGCTGCATCGCGACGAGCCCGGCCAGGGCTGCGCGGTGCCGGCACTCGGTGCCGAGATCGCCCGCGAGAGCCCGAAGACCCGCAAGGCCTTTGCGCTCAAGCTCGACCAGATGATCGAGATGATTGCCGACCAGATCCAGGACATGCCGCGCAAGGCCGCGCGCAAGCAGGCGATGGCAACGCTGGCGACCATGCTGGGCACCATCGTGATGTCGCGGATCGCCGGCAATGGCGAGATGTCCGACGAGATACTGTCGGCTGGACGCGAGGCGGTGCTCGGGCGAGCCGCGGCAGCGAAGGCTTCGGCGAGGGCAGCGCGCGCGAAGGTGAACTAGCCGCTGCGCAGTTTTCCGGATGTTTTGCGGCGGCGGATTTGGCAGTCTCGTGGCGTGAGATTCGCCGCTGTCTTGGCCAATGCGGCATCCGGATTGCTGCCCAATGTCAGCTGACGCGCCGCATGTCTTCCGGTTTGCCGCGATGGGCTCGCCCTGCGCGATCCATCTCGACGCGGAGCTGGAGGTGGCCGAAGCCGCTTCGGGCGCAGCCATGCGCGAGGTGCATCGCATCGAAGCGAAATATTCGCGCTATCTGCCGGCGAGCTTTCTGTCCGAAATCAACCGGCATGCCGCGGCGGGTGCCGGCATCGATCTCGATGAGGAGACGACGGCGCTTGTCGACTATGCGAGGGGTAGCCATGAACTTAGCGGCGGCCTGTTCGACGTCACCTCCGGCGTGCTGCGCAAGGCCTGGGATTTCAGGTCGCGGGCAGCGCCCGATATCGGCCGGATCGAGGCGTTGCTAACGTCGGTCGGCTTCGAGAAGCTGCAATGGGCCGCGCCGCGGCTCGGTTTCGCTGTGCCGGGAATGGAGATCGACTTCGGCGGGCTGGCCAAGGAATATGCGGTCGATCGCGCGGTCGAAATATGTTGCAGTCGCGGCGCGGCCGCCTGCCTGATCGATCTCGGCGGCGACATCGGTGTCGGTGGTCCGCGCCGGGACCGGACACCGTGGCAGATCGCCATTCGCAAGCCCGGCGCACGCTGCACCGCGTCGGCCACGGTGACGCTGTCGGGGGGCGCGCTTGCGAGCAGCGGCGACTACGAGCGGTATATCGAACTCGACGGGCAGCGCTACTCGCACATCCTCGATCCGAAGACAGGTTGGCCCGTTTCCGGGCTCGCGGCGGTCAGCGTCGCGGCGGAGCGTTGCCTGCTGGCCGGCACGCTCTCGACGGTGGCGATGCTCAAGGGAGAAGCCGGCGCGCAATGGCTGGCAGAGAGAGCCGTGGCCCACGCCTGGATCGATCATGACGGGCGACGCTTCGCAACGCCACCGTTCAAGCTCAGACCGTGATGTTGAGCTGCGTCCCGGTTGTCAGGCTTTGCAGCGCGGACGAACTCGCCGAAACCGTCTGGTTCGGCGACTGTGACGACGTGCTGGCATCCTGGACCCCGGCGCGCATCTGCCGCATCATCGCGGTCATGCCGGTCACGAAATCCTGCTTCGACACCGAGCCGGTGCCGGCCGGATCGAGCTGCGCCCAGGTCGCATCGGCGCCCTGGGCCTTGAAATCCTTCGGCGGGTTCAGGGTCTGGAACGCCTGGTCGAACTGGGATTGCGTGATCGAGCCCGAGCCGCTGCTGTCGATCTGATCGAACAGACTGGACATTTTCTGCGACGCCGGCATCCGCGCACCGGCGCTCGCGCCGGACCAGATCTGACCTGGGCCGCTAGTTGATGCAATCGATGAAGTATCAATGTTCATGTGCAGCCTATGACGGAATTGAAATCGGAGTACTCCGGTAGGCTGCGCGGCGATGGTAAACTGCAGGTTAATTGCAGGGCGATTTGTCGGATTCGGGACCTCCGGATCTATACGTAGCGACGATGCGGATCAGCCTCCGCCAAACAGCGCGCGATCGGCTTCCACCGTCTCGTAGATGTAATCCGCCACGGCGCGGATGCGGGCGAGGTCTTTGCTGTCGGCGTGCATCAGGAGCCAGAAGGTGCGGGAGATTCGCACCTCGTCAGGCAGCACCGGCTGCAGCTCGGGATGTGCTGATGCCATGAACTGCGGCAGCACGGCGATGCCGAAGCCCGCGATGGTGGCGTTGAGCTGCGCGATCAGATTGGCGCTGCGGAATTTGGCGGAGATCTTCGGCGAGACCTGCGGCAGGTAGTCCAGCTCCGGGGTGAACAGCAGCTCCTCGATGTAGCCGACGAAGCGGTGCCGCGGCAGGTCGGCGCGCGACGCAATGGCAGGCGCCTGCGCGAGATAGCGGGGTGCGGCATAAAGCCCGAGCGTGTAGTCGAGCAGCTTGCGGCCGACGATGCGGCCTTCCTTCGGCATGGTCAGGCTGATCGCGATGTCGGCCTCGCGCTTGGAGAGCGAGAACAGCCGTGCGGTGGCGACGAGCTGCAGATCGAGATCGGGATACCGCTCGGTGAACTTGACCAGCCGCGAGGCCAGGAAGTGACTGCCGAAACCGTCAGGCGCGCCGATCCGCACCGTGCCGGTGAGGTGTGCGCGGGAGCCGCCGACCGCCTCCTGGTTGGCGACGATGGTGGATTCCATCGCCTCGGCGCTGTCGGCGACGCGCTGACCGGCCTCGGTCAGCAGATAGCCGGTCTTGCGGCGATCAAACAGTTTTGCGGAGAGGTGACGCTCCAGCCGGTCGACACGCCGGATCACTGTGGCATGATCGACGCCGAGCTGCTTGGCGGCAGCCGATACCGACCCGCCGCGCACGATCGCAAGCACGAAACGGAAGTCGTCCCAGTCGATCGTGTCGCCGCCTTGATCCTGCATTTCCGCACATCTATGGTGCAATTTATCGGACTTGAATCCTATAAAATGCAGGGTCATTAGGGTTTGTAAAGCGATCTCGCCGCGCGGAGCGGCGATTCCGGTCCCAAGGGAGGTTATCCATGCGCTCAGTCGGACATTTCATCGGTGGCAAGGAGGTCAAGGGCGCGTCGGGCCGTACGGCAGACGTCTTCGAGCCGATGACCGGCGAGGTCCAGGCCAAGGTCGCGCTGGCCTCCAAGGCCGAAGTCCGCGCCGCGGTCGAGAACGCCAAGGCGGCGCAGCCGGAATGGGCTGCTACCAATCCGCAGCGCCGCGCCCGCGTCATGATGAAGTTCGTCGAGCTGGTGCAGCGCGACTACGACAAGCTCGCCGAATTGCTGGCGCGTGAGCACGGCAAGACGGTTCCCGACGCCAAGGGTGATATCCAGCGCGGCCTCGAGGTCGCCGAGTTCGCCTGCGGCATCCCGCATCTGATGAAGGGCGAGTACACCGAGGGCGCCGGCCCCGGCATCGACATCTACTCGATGCGGCAGGCGCTCGGTGTCGTCGCAGGCATCACGCCGTTCAATTTCCCGGCGATGATCCCGATGTGGAAGTTCGCGCCCGCGATCGCCTGCGGCAACGCCTTCATCCTCAAGCCCTCGGAGCGCGATCCAGGCGTGCCGATGAAGCTCGCCGAGCTGATGATCGAAGCGGGCCTGCCGGCCGGCATCCTCAATGTCGTCAACGGCGACAAGGAAGCGGTCGACGCCATCCTCGACGATCCCGATATCAAGGCGGTCGGCTTCGTCGGCTCGACGCCGATCGCGCAATACATCTACGAGCGCGCGGCGCAGACCGGCAAGCGCTGCCAGTGCTTCGGCGGTGCCAAGAACCACGCCATCATCATGCCTGACGCCGACATGGACCAGACCGTCGATGCGCTGATCGGCGCGGGCTACGGCTCGGCTGGCGAGCGCTGCATGGCGGTGTCGGTCGCGGTCCCGGTCGGCAAGACCACCGCCGATCGCCTGATGGAGAAGCTGATCCCGCGCGTCGAGTCGCTCAAGATCGGCACCTCGGTCGATCCGTCGGCCGATTATGGCCCGCTGGTGACCCGCGAGGCGGTCGAGAAGGTCAAGAACTACATCGACATCGGCATCAAGGAAGGCGCCACGCTCGCGGTCGACGGTCGCGGCTTCAAGATGCAGGGCTACGAGAAGGGCTTCTATCTCGGTGGTTCGCTGTTCGACAACGTCACCAAGGACATGCGGATCTACAAGGAAGAGATCTTCGGCCCGGTGCTCTCGGTGGTCCGCGCGCACGACTATGCCGAAGCGCTGTCGCTGCCGTCGGAGCACGATTACGGCAACGGCGTCGCGATCTTCACCCGCGACGGCGATGCGGCGCGCGACTTCGCGGCCAAGGTCAATGTCGGCATGGTCGGCATCAACGTGCCGATCCCGGTGCCGATCGCCTATTACACCTTTGGCGGCTGGAAGAAGTCCGGCTTCGGCGACCTCAACCAGCACGGTCCGGACTCGATCCGCTTCTACACCAAGACCAAGACGGTGACCTCGCGTTGGCCGTCCGGCGTCAAGGAAGGCGCGGAGTTCTCGATCCCGACGATGAAGTGATGGTGTAGCGCAGGCCGTCATTGCGAGCGCAGCGAAGCAATCCATGTCCCCGCGGAACGGAAGAATGGATTGCTTCGTCGCTTAGCTCCTCGCAATGATGACAACGGTGAGCAAACCATAATGCAGTTCGCTCTCAACGAGGACCAGATCGCGGTTCGCGACATGGCACGGGCGTTTGCGGCCGAGAAGATCGCGCCGCACGCGCTCGAATGGGACGAGACAAAGCACTTTCCGGTGGATGTGATGCGCGAGGCCGCCGGCCTCGGCATCGGCGGCATCTACATCAAGGACGACGTCGGCGGCTCGGCGATGACGCGGTTCGACGCCGCGCTGATCTTCGAGGCGCTGGCGACGGGGTGCCCGACGGTGTCGTCGTTCATCTCGATCCACAACATGGCGTCCTGGATGATCGATGCCTATGGCAACGACACTCAGCGCCACAAATGGCTGCCGAAGCTCTGCACCATGGAGCTGCTCGCGAGCTATTGCCTGACCGAGCCGGGCGCCGGCTCCGACGCCGCCGCTTTGCGCACCCGCGCGGTCCGCGACGGCGATCATTATGTGCTCAACGGCCAGAAGCAGTTCATCTCCGGCGCCGGCAGCACTGACCTGCTGGTGGCGATGGTGCGCACCGGCGGCGATGGCCCCGGCGGCGTCTCGACCATCGTGATCGACGGCAAGACGCCGGGCGTCTCGTTCGGCAACAACGAGCGCAAGATGGGCTGGAACGCGCAGCCGACCCGCGCCGTGATTTTCGAGAATGCCCGTGTTCCGGTCGAGAACCGCCTCGGCGAGGAAGGCATCGGTTTCAAGATCGCGATGGCCGGCCTCGATGGTGGCCGGCTCAACATCGCGGCGTGCTCGCTCGGCGGCGCGCAGACCGCGCTCGACAAGGCGCTGGCCTACATGAAGGACCGCAAGGCGTTCGGCAAACGCCTCGACGAATTCCAGGCGCTGCAGTTCAAGATCGCCGACATGGCGACCGAGCTCGAGGCTGCACGCACCTTCCTGTGGCGCGCTGCCGCCGCGCTCGACCGCAAGGATCCCGACGCCTCGATGTTGTGCGCGATGGCCAAGCGCTTCGGCACCGATGTCGGCTTCGAGGTCGCCAACCAGGCGCTGCAACTGCACGGCGGCTACGGCTATCTCAGCGAATACGGCGTCGAGAAGATCGTGCGCGATCTGCGCGTGCACCAGATCCTCGAAGGCACCAACGAAATCATGCGGCTGATCGTGTCGCGCAAATTGATCGAGGGCGCACGATGAACGATGCGACGGCCGCTGAGGGCGATCTGATCGTCCGCCGCGAAGGTGCGCTCGGCGTGATCAGGCTGAACCGGCCGAAGGCGATCAATGCCATGACGCTGGAGATGTCGGAAGCAATCGACGCGGCGCTCGACCGGTTCGAGCACGATCCTGATGTCGCGGTGGTGCTGCTCGAAGGCGCCGGCGAGCGCGGCCTGTGCGCCGGCGGTGACATTCGCGGGCTCTGGGAGAGCTCGAAGGCGAAGGGAGACCTCGGCAAGGTGTTCTGGCGCCAGGAATACATCATGAACGCACGGATCGCGAAGTATCCGAAGCCTTATGTCGCGTTCATGGACGGTCTCGTGATGGGTGGCGGCGTCGGTCTGTCCGCGCATGGCCGCCACCGCGTCGTGACGGAAAAGACAAAACTCGCGATGCCCGAGGTCGGGCTCGGCTTCTTCCCCGATGTCGGCGGCACTTATCTGCTGTCGCGCACGCCGGGCGAGCTCGGCACCTATTTCGGCCTCACCGGAACCACCATGAATGGTCCGGACGCGATCTATTCGAAGTTTGCCGATGCGGTGGTGCCGAGCGCAAAGCTGCCGGCGCTGCGCGAGGCGCTGACCAAGGTTGCACCCGGTACGAACTCATCGGAGATCGACCGGCTGATCGCGGGCTTTGCGACCGGCGAGAAGGCGGGTCCCGTCGCCGCGCTGCAGGCCAGGATCGACCGCTGGTTCGCACGTGGCCGGATGGAAGACATCGTCGATGCGCTGAAGGCCGACGGCTCCGAGCTGGCGCAGGCCACGCTGAAGACGCTCGGCGAGAAGTCGCCGCGCGGCATGGTGGTGACGCTGAAGCTGCTGCGGCTGGGACGCGCGACCGCGACGCTGGAGGAGTGCCTGGTTCGCGAATATCGCGCCGCGCTCGAGGTATTCGCGAGCGACGATTTCCGCGAGGGTGTGCGCGCCGCCGTGATCGACAAGGACCGCAGTCCGAAATGGTCTCCGGGCCGGATCGAGGACGTGACGCCCGAGCTGCTCGCGCCTTACTTCGCCGGGATCGGCGCTGACGAACTGACATTCCCTGACAGCAAATAGAAACGTCGCAAGCGGAGGATATTCCATGGCAAACGTCGCATTCATCGGGCTTGGCAATATGGGCGGGCCGATGGCGGCCAATCTGATCAAGGCCGGCCACAAGGTGACCGCGTTCGATCTGGTCGCGGCCTCGCGCGACCAGGCCAAGAGCGATGGCGCTGCGATCGCCGAGAGCGGCGTTGCCGCGGTGAAGGGCGCCGATGTCGTCATCACCATGCTGCCGGCCGGCAAGCACGTGCTCGGCGTCTGGAGCGAAGTGCTCCCGGCGATGGGCAAGGGCGCGCTGATCATCGATTGCTCGACTATCGACGTCGAGAGCGCCAAGCAGGCGCATGCGCTTGCAGCCAAGCATGGCATGGCCTCGGTCGACGCGCCGGTCTCCGGCGGCACCGGCGGCGCCAAGGGCGCAACGCTGACCTTCATGTGCGGCGGTGAGCCGAACGCCTTCGCGGCGGCGCAGCCGATGCTGGCCAACATGGGCAAGAAGATCGTGCATTGCGGTGCCGGCGGTGCAGGGCAGGCGGCCAAGATCTGCAACAACATGATCCTCGGCATTTCGATGATCGCGGTCGGCGAGGCTTTCGTGCTGGCCGAGAAGCTCGGCCTGTCGCACCAGGCGCTGTTCGACGTCGCCTCGACCTCGTCGGGGCAGTGCTGGTCGCTAACCACCTACTGCCCGGTTCCCGGCCCGGTGCCGACCTCGCCGGCCAACAACGACTACAGACCGGGTTTCGCCTCCAACCTGATGGTGAAGGACCTGACGCTGGCACAGGATGCAGCTAATGCTGCGGGCGCTGTCACGCCGCTCGGCAAGCATGCGCAGGAGATCTATAAGACCTTCGACGCGTCGGGGCACGGCGGGGTCGACTTTTCCGGAATTATCCAGCACGTTAGGGCTCTTGCCCCGAAGTAAATCGCCGTCATCCTGAGCTGCGAGCGGAGCGAGCCTCGAAGGATGGAAAGACGGTGTCCGTGGCCATCCTTCGAGACGCCGCGCAAGGCGCGGCTCCTCGGGATGACGTCAAAATGCGTGGTGAAGCCGGATGACCACATTTCAAGATGCGCGCGCCTTTCTGCTCAAGCACCGCACCGACTACGACACCGCGGTGAGGGATTTTCGCTGGCCCGATCCGGTGCCGTTCAATTGGGCTCTGGACTGGTTCGATGCGGAGCTCGCGACAGCGCCCGATAGCCGCGAGCGTCCGGCGCTGTGGATCGTCGATGCCGCGAGCGGCAACGAGACCAAGCTGACGTTTGCCGAACTGTCGCGCCGCTCCAACCAGGTCGCGAATTTCCTGCGTGCGCAGGGGCTGAAGCGCGGCGATCATCTGTTGCTGCTGCTCGGCAATGTGGTGCCGCTATGGGAGACCATGCTGGCGGCGATGAAGCTCGGCGTCGTCGTGATCCCCGCGACCACGCTGCTCACCGCGGATGAGCTGCGTGACCGGCTCGACCGCGGCAAGGCGAAGGCAGTCGTTGCCACCCAGGACCAGGTCGCCAAGTTCGCAGGCCTCGGCAGCGACAAGCTGGTCCGCATCGTGGTCGGCGCCCCGCAGGCGCAGGACGGCTGGCTGCCGTTCGAGGAGGCCGCGAAGGCGTCCGATGCCTTCACGCCCGACGGCCCGACCAAGGCCGACGACCCGATGCTGCTCTATTTCACCTCGGGCACCACGGCGAAGCCAAAGCTGGTGCGGCACAGCCAGCGCAGCTATCCGGTCGGCCATCTCTCGACCATGTATTGGATCGGTCTGCAGCCCGGCGACGTTCATCTCAACATCTCGTCGCCCGGCTGGGCCAAGCATGCCTGGAGCTGCTTCTTCGCGCCGTGGAATGCCGGCGCAACGATCTTCATCGCCAACCAGCCCCGGTTCGAGGCCAAGGGACTGCTCTCGATCATCGGCCGCTGCGGCGTCACCACGCTGTGCGCGCCGCCGACGGTGTGGCGGATGTTCATCCAGGAAGACCTGGCGAGCTTCAAGGTTTCGCTGCGCGAAGTCTGCGGCGCCGGCGAGCCGCTCAATCCCGAGATCATCGACCAGGTCAAATCGGCCTGGGGCCTCACCATCCGCGACGGCTACGGCCAGACCGAGACCACGGCGCTGGCCGGCAATTCGCCGGGGCAGAAGGTCAAGGTCGGCTCGATGGGCCGGCCGCTGCCCGGCTACCGCGTGCAGGTCACCGACAATGACGGCCATGCCGCCAAGGAAGGCGAGGTGACCTTGCTGCTGGGCGCCAACCGGCCGGCCGGCCTGATGCAGGGCTATCAGGGCGATGACGGCAGGCTCATTGGGACGGACGGCGAGATCTATCGCAGCGGCGACGTCGTGTTCACCGACGACGAGGGCTATCTGACCTTCGTCGGCCGCACCGACGACGTGTTCAAATCATCCGACTACCGGATCTCGCCGTTCGAGCTGGAGAGCGTGCTGCTGGAGCATGATGCGGTGGCCGAAGCCGCCGTGGTGCCGAGCCCGGACCCGATCCGGCTCGCGATCCCCAAGGCCTATGTGCTGCTGGTCTCCGGTGTCGAGCGCAGTCCGGAGACGGCGTTGTCGATCTTCCAGCACCTGCACACGAGGCTCGCGCCATTCAAGCGCATCCGCAAGATCGAGCTCGTGACCGAACTGCCGAAGACGATCTCCGGAAAAATCCGCCGGGTGCAGTTGCGCCGGCTCGAACATGACGATAATCGCACAGATGTGTTGCGCGGAGCCGAGTTCCGCGAGGAAGAATTTCCGGAGCTGCAGAAGGTGCGGACCTCCGGTTAGGAGGTCAGCCAATGAATGAAGTCTGGAAGAAGCCGCCGGTGTCGCTGGAAACCTACCAGGGCATGGTCGGCAAGGAGATCGGCGTGTCCTCGTGGCATCTGCTCGATCAGGGACGCATCAATACCTATGCCGACGTGATCGAGGATCACCAGTTCATCCATGTCGATCCCGAGCGCGCCAAGAAGGAGACCGCCTTCGGCACCACGATCGCGCACGGCTTCCTCACGATGTCGCTGCTGTCGATCATGTCCTACGAGGTGATGCCGGTGCTCGAAGGCACCGCGATGGGCGTCAATTACGGTTTCGACAAGCTGCGCTTCATCTCGCCGGTCCGTTCGGGCAAGCGCGTCCGCGGCCGCTTCGTGCTCGCCGAAGCCACGCTGCGCAAGCCGAAGGAGCTGCTGTCGCGCACCAACGTCACCGTCGAGATCGAGGGCGAGGAGAAGCCCGCGCTGGTTGCCGACTGGCTCGGCCTGATCTATTTCAGCTGAAAGAAAGTTGAGTAGCTCCACCTTTCCCTTCTTATAGAGAGAGGTGGAGCGAGCCCGCTTCGTCCAAGTAGCGGATTGACGGCTTTGATTCCCGGTGTCCATCATGTCGCCTTTAGGCGGTGCGGTCCCGGGAGTGGCAGCCATGGTGC
>CALRXG020000099.1:0-16635 GCA_943372075.1 Bordetella parapertussis
TGAGCGGTGAGCTCTATGTTCCACCGTTGATACTCACCGAGGTCCCGGCCGCAAAGTCTACCGCTAATCCGTCGATGGCGCGCGCCCTGCTGACACCCCGCCAAATCGATGTGCTTCGCCGCATCGGCCAGAGCATGCCGAACAAGACCATTGCTGTTGAAATGGATCTCTCGGAGAAAACCGTTAAGGTGCACATCACCGCGATCTTCAAGGCTCTCAACGTCGTAAACCGAACACAGGCAGTCGCAGTCGGCCGAGAGCTTGGCCTGCTGCCGTCAGCGCGAGAAGCAGACACGGCGTAGAAGAAGCGATCATGAGTACGATTGGTGCGGTACGAGCCGCAGGGATCGTGAAGATTACCTCTCTATGCGTGGCCTCTTGCAAGCCACAGCTCGTCTGCTGGCTGGCATCCGGCGGCGACTGGTTTCCGGGGCGAAGTCTCAGCAAGGTTGCTTAACCGCCGAGCATTCCCTGGATTGCGCGCTGTCCTGGCTTACCAGCCCCGGTGCGATTCTCATGAACTCTGCAGTGTCGGAGGTTGGCTTAAACAAACGGGAACTGCGTTCGAGCCGATATTCTCATAGACAATATCGATAGAGCCACAAATGTTCTACCGATCCGTTCTCGCGGTGCGAGATATGCTCTTGGCCATTCAGCGAGCGATTGTCGGTGAAATTAGCCGAACAAGATTCTGACCGAACCCCGCAACATCCGCCCAGCGTGATCGACTAATATTCGAAGCCAGAGCAACTGCGCGAGTGACCAGCTTTGGATTCTCCCAGCGCTGCATTCCCAAGTTTGGCATTACTGTCGACGACACGATTTGTCCCGTTGCGGCACGCAAGATGATATCTCTTTCCTTCGAAGCTCAAATCTCCGCTGGCATCCTGGGCCAGTTGGCTTGCAGGCCACTTGTTGAAAGATAGCTGTCTCGCTTCGTCGGGTGTCAGTGCTCTGCGGGCCTCCGCACAAGTCGCGACCAGAACGGTAGCAATGGCCGCAACAAAGATAGCGTTTCCACGTACGCGTACAGAACGGTTCATAGAACGTCTCCGTGAAAAAGACTGAAAACGAAATCACTGGGATGATATCCGAAATGATCCGGCACTCAATCGCTTGGATGCGAACACCAAGACAAATACGCCGACCAATTTGCTGGTCCTACGACTGATCTTAAGACCTCAAGTCATATTGAGTCCTATTGACGCTGCCTATGAACTCGTAAAATTTATCCAGAATTCAATAGTTAAACAGGGAGTTCAAAGTGTTGAAATTACCGAGCAAGGTCCGACGGACCTCTGCGGCGTGTGGGTTTGCCGCCGCTTTAGTCCTGGTGAGCGCTACTGCGTCATTTGCCGATACATACGTCACCTACACCTTTGATCTCGGCTCGACGAGTTTTAGCGACGGACCGGGAGGCACCGTTGGGACGGTCCTCGATTTGTCGGGAGCATCAGTCGTTTTCGACGTCACGACTAATACATTTTCGGCAACGGCGCTTACGGCTACCGGCGCCAATGGCGGTACCTTCAACTACGTTGGATCACCGTTCGATATTTTGAAATACACTTCAACTACCAGTTCAAACGCCATCGAAATCGACGTCCAAGGATTCGTAGCAGGTCAAGCAACCAACGGTATCGGCTTCGAGCAGCTTGACGCGGAAGGCACGACGTTTCACGAAATTGGACCGGCCGGAAATCTCGTACTGCAAGTCGCGGCGGTCCCTGAGCCCTCGACCTGGGCCATGATGATCCTCGGCTTCTGCGGTGTCGGCTTCATGGCGTATCGGCGGAAGCGGAACGCACCCGCGCTGCGGCCGATCTAAGTCGCTTCGACATCGTAGAATGAATAGACCGCCTTCAGGCGGTCTATTCAGTCTCAAGTGGGCTCGGGAGTGCAACAGGATATCTTGGCCTCGAAATACCATCTCTCTTTGCCCATCGCCCCATTGAAGGTTGTCCCCCGGTTAACTTGCGTTGTCGGCGACTGCCGCGAGATCAACAAGCCGGCTTGGCATCAATCAATCCTGCTTCGGAAAGCGCTGTCGTTCGCCGAAATGAACGAGGACTCTCGTAAATCCACCAGCGTAGGATTTCGGGTTCGATCCTCGATCTGGTACAGGATCAAAGAATGATAGACGATTTCCAGAGCTTCACAGCTCGCCAATAAACTCCCGATAGTCCCGACCAAGCCTCTGTGCGCCAAAACATGCGAAATCTGGTTGTGGAACTTTCGTTCTCGTAACCGACTTTTCCGTGACGAACATAACTCGGCGAACTATCCTCAGCGATGGAAAGCGATACGGGGCTGTCGCCTACCTGGCAGAATCGGAACCACAGCCATTCACGAGCGAGTTCGATGAACACGTTCCCCATTACCGACACTGATCATGGCTTTGCCAGAATGGTGCTACCGGATCTTCGGATCAACTATGATCCGGTCGATCCAGACCAATTCGACCGGCCGATCGTCTCCTTTTGCATCGAGACGGGTAAGAACAACGACGAGCTTCCGCTGCACGCGCACAAAAAGGGGCAGCTCGTGGTCGCCTCTCATGGATCGGTCATGTGTCGGTCGCCGAACGGATTGTGGATTGTGCCGCCCCAAGGCGCCGTGTGGATTCCCGCCGACGTCATGCACAGCAATTGCGTGTCGGACAACGGAAGGATCTATGTCGTCTATATCGACCCGCAGGTGAGCATGCTTCCCAAGACATGCTGCACCTTCACGATCTCGTCGCTGGTCCGCGAGTTGATCCATCGGCTCGCCGTGTTTCCGCCGCTGTACCCGGTTGACGGCCCCACCAGCCGGCTTGGGCGCGTCCTGCTCGACGAATTGGTGCAGATGTCCACCGAGCAGATGTACCTACCGATCTCCACCGACAGCCGGTTGCAGCATCTTGCCACGTCGCTGCTAAATGATCCCGGCGACCGCAGCACGATCGACGAGTTGGCCGCCCGGTATGCGATGAGCGTGCGCACCTTCGCCCGCCTGGTGTTCAAGGAAACCGGAATGACGTTTGGACGCTGGCGACAGCGCCTTCATATCCTGGTCGCACTCCAGCGACTATCGGCCGGATCTTCGGTCCAGGCCGTCTCGCTCGATCTCGGCTATGAAACACCGAGCGCCTTCATCACGATGTTCAAGAAGACCATGGGCAAGAGCCCTCGCCGTTTTCTCGCCGAGCGGTCCGGCTTTGCCGATCGCGAGCCGTCCGCGTAAAGGCTCCGCCTGGTGGACTACGGCCCCAGCGCCACCTGCCGAGGCCATAGCCTGCGCTGTCTTACCTTGAATTGAACGGGGGCAGCGGGTATTGGAACCCGGCTTCTGCTACCGCTTGCGGCGCGATGACCCTAGGCTGGCCATTCTGCCCCTGCAGGATGGTGACGTCGGCTCCCATGTTCTGACCATTGGCATCGAACTTGATCCTGCCGCTGGACATCAGGATCGGCGTCATATCGGTCGACTTAAGCGCGGCATGGACGGCCGCAGACTCGGCAGACCCCGCACGGCTCACCGCATCCGCGACGATTTGCACCGCTTCAAATGCGCATCCGGAATTTGCATCAAGCCAGTCATTTGGATAGTCGGATGCAAACTGCCTGAGGATCGCTGCAGCATCGGGGGCCTTGGGATTGTACCAGAATGTCGAAAGGATCGCGCCGTCGCCGTATTTCCCTAGCGCGTCATAATACGCCTTGTCTTGCACGCCATTTGAGTTGGGGGAGAAGATCATCTTTGGGTTCCACCCCTGCTTGACGCATTCCCGGACAATCATGATGGCGTCGTTGACCCGCGTCACCGATACCAGCACGTCGGCGCCCGAGGCCTTCGCCTTCGCCACTTCGACAGAAAGATCCCTGGCCTTCTCGTCGTAGGGAATATGCTGGCTGATCTTTAAGGGAACATCGACCTCCTTCCAGGCTTGATCGATGCTCGCCGCGGTTGATTGCCCCATCGTATTGTTGAGATGCATGATGGCCGCACTCGTCGGCGCATCCTTGAGCGACGACAACAGCGCCTTCAACTCAAGCAGTGACTTCCTGACGACCGTCAGCGACGTGGGATAATAGCGAAAAACCTGTGTGAAGCCTTGAGCCGTGATCTGGGTCGCGCTCGCGATGTGCACCACCATCGGGACTTTCGCTGCTTCGGCGGCCTGCAGCGCCGATATGGTCGCGCCCGAGTCCCAGGCCCCGATGAGGACCGTACAGCCCTGCCGGATCAGGTTTTCGGCGGCAATTCGCCCGTTCTCCGGTCTACTCTGCGTATCCGCATGAATGATTTCCATGGCTATTCCGAACTTCCCTTTGGCGAACTTGGCGCCAAGGTCGATGCCGCGCACGCACGCCTGGCCCGGAAATGCCAAGACACCGCTGCTCGGATTGATCGCGCCGACGCGCACGTTGCCAGGAAAAGCAGCCATGGCCGGCCGCGATACGAGCCCGACAGCCGCGGCGCCAATGCCACTGCCGAGCAGCGCGCGGCGCGTTAGATTGGTTCGACTACTATTCCTCATCTCACGTCCCCCTCAACTTGGCTTCATAAGATTTACCGGCGATCCGCCGGAAAGCTCGATTGTCCCGGCAGACGCGACTTGCAGCGAGCACGGGTTCACAGCCGCAGTGCCTTGCGATCGACTGCGTCCAAATCACGTATTCATTTCAGCTTTGACGAGGTTGTCTTCGCTCTCGTCATAAAGCGTATCGATCAACGATCGATACCTCTCCATGATCTGCTTCCGGCGCTTCTTGCGGGTCGGCGTCATTACGCCGTTCTCCGGCGTCAATTCCTCCGGCAGGATACGAAACGCCTTGATTTGCTCGGCCCTCGCGAGCTTGCGGTTCGCTTTTCCGACCTCACCTTCAATCATCCGGACGACGATTTCGGAGTTCGCCAGATCCGAGTACTGCACGATCCGAAGGTCCCGCGATCTCGCCCACTCCATCGTCGCGATTGCATCAACTTCGATCAACGCAGTGAGGTATTTCCTCCCTTCACCGATCACAGCGGCCTCGGAGATGAACGGACTGCGCCGGATCTCGTTTTCAATCTGCGTCGGACTGATGGATTTTCCGTTCGACGTGTTGATGATTTCCTTTTTCCGGTCGACCAGCTTGAAGAGGCCTGTCGGCCCGATGTCCACGATATCTCCGGTGTAAAGCCAACCGTCGCGCAACGCAGACTTGGTTTCGTCCGGCTTGTTCCAGTACCCGACAAAGAGCCCCGGTCCCCGGACGATCATTTCGCCGTCTTCGAGAACCGCGGTTTCCCAGGCGGCGTCCCGCACCGGTACGCCGACCGTGCCGGCTTCGGGCCATTCCGCCATCTGGACCAGGTTGGCTCCGACCAGTTCGGTCTGGCCATAGCACTCCTTCAACTGCAGTCCCCATAGCTGCCATAGCGACATCAGTTCCGAGGGCATCGCAGCCGACGACGTGTAGCAGACTGCGAGTGCTTCGAACCCGACTTCCGCAAGCAGAGGTCGGAATATCTGATCCTGGCATACGGCGAAGAGAGCCGATATCAGGGGATCCAGGACGCCGCCCGCCTGCCGGTCATCAAGCGCCTTGCGAGCGATCGTCATCGCAAACTGGTAGTCCTGCTTCTGCTTCGCAGATCCGGCATGGACCTTGCTGAGGATCTGCGTGGCAAATCGCTGATAGAAGCGGGGCGGTGCCGTGAAGTAGGTCGGCCTCACCTCCTTGATCGTTTGGGCAAACTCCGCGCTGGTCTCGCCAAAATGCGGCACCATCCGGGCCAGCAGCGGCAACGTCGTCGCTTGCGCGCGCGCGACCGTGTGCGACATCGGCAAATGCACGACGAGGCGATGCGTATCCGAGCGCATCCTCGGGGTGAACGTCGTGATGCTATGTGCGCCGGCGAGCAACGACAGATGCGTCAGCATTGCGCCCTTTGGAAAACCCGTGGTGCCGGATGTGTATCCGATGCTGACCAGATCGTTCGCCTTGGCTTTCGCCACCTGCGTTTGAAGAAATTCGTCGGTATCCACCGAGGCCTTTCCGCAGAAAGCTTCGAGGGAGACGACGTTGCCCGCCGCAGCCGCGGCGCTCCACTCCGGATCGAGCACGATGATCTTGCGCATCCCTTCGGCCTGGCCGGACGCTAGCACGATATCGAGCTGGAGCTTGCCGCCGACGAAGACGAACGACGCGGCGGAATCGCTGAGGTAATAGCCGACTTCTTCCGGCGAGGAAGTAAAGTACACGCCCACCATGATCCCGCCGGCGCAGATCGTCGCCATGTCTGCGAGAAGCCATTCCTGGGACACATCCCCCATGATGGCCGCACGATCACCGCGCTTGAATCCCGCGTTCCGCAGGGCGACCGCCAGGCTGGCCACTTGATCCGAGTACTGCCGCCAGGTCGTGGCGGTCCATTCGCCACGACGCTTCTGCTTGTATGCAACCGTCTCGGGCCGCTCCGCTCTTCGCGCGCTCAGGAGTTGCGGAATGGACACGTCTACGAGTTGGGCTCCGGACGTAAAGGACTCGACGTTCATTTCACCGCTCCGCGAAGCGCTTCCGCTTCTCAGCAAATGCAGCGACAGCCTCCCGGCGCTCGGGCAACGCGAAGGTCAGCATCTCCAGCGCGGCCGAGGTGTCGAGCACCAGATGCGCGTACTGCTTGATGATCTTGTTGACGCTGTACTTCGTCCAGATCACCGATTCCCGGGGGCCGCTTGCGAGCAACTCGGCGTACTGGATCGCAGCGTCCTTGACGTCCCTGTCGGAGACGACCTCGTTGATCATGCCGATCGCGGCCGCCTTCTCCGCAGAGATGAACTCTCCCGTCATAAGGTAGTGCTTGGCACGGACCGGCCCCATCAGCAGCGGCCAGATCACGGCGCCGCCGTCGCCTGCGACAACCCCCGCCGTCACATGCGTATCGGCAAATCGCGCAGTCGGACTTGCGTAGATGACATCGCAAAACAGCGCCAGCGTCGCTCCGAGCCCGACGGCAACGCCGTTCACGGCAGCAACGACCGGCACCTCGACCTCAAGCATGTTGCGGATCAAGTGACGCCCGCTCCGCGTCGGCGAAGGCAGCGGCCCCTTGTCGAGCGACTTTTGATCGCCGCCCGAGCAGAAGCCGCGACCCGCGCCAGTCAGCACGATCGCGCGGACGTCCTTGTCATGATCCAACTCGACGAAAACCTGCTCCAACTCCTCGTGCATGTCCCAATTGATGGCATTCAGGATCTCCGGCCGGTTCATCGTGACAACGGCAACGCCGCTCGAGCGCTTCTCGACGATCAGAAATTTGTAGCTGTGCTGTGACATTCGTCTTTCCGTCCTGTTGTCCTGGAACTACTTTTGGGGCCGCATACCGCGGATCTTGTCGAGGATTTCTTCGGTTGGTCGCACGACGTTGTTCTTGTCGTTGAAGTGCGGGATCACGTAGCGACCGCACATCTCGATGGCCTCCATGATCTTCTCATGGTTCACCGAATCGAGGTGAAGCAAGACTTCGTCGATGCCCAAGGCCTCGAACTTTTCGAGCTGACGGATGACGGTGTCCGGGCTTCCGCAAACGGTGGTCGCCGATTGGTTGAGCAGGTAGTCCCAGTCCTTTCCGGCGCGTTCGGCCGCCGGCTGGCTCTCGCTCATATAAGCGTAGTCATCAGAGAGCTTCGCCAAGCGGGGATAGGCATCGGTCGCTATCCGGGCATAGTGCATCAAGGGCTCAGCGTAGTCGTCTTTCGCCTTCTGATCCGTGGGACCGATGCCAAAGAAGAGCGGAAGGCCGATGCGAGAGCGATCGAGCGGACCGCGCTCATCGCGCTTCCAGGCTCGGCGATAGGTGTTGATCAGCCTGGCTTGATAGTCCCACCCCTGGTAGATGTTGCTGCTCAGCACCGCGAATCCTTCGGAGCCTGCCCAGCTGTGGCTACGTTCGCTTGTGGCGGCGATGCCGATTACCGGATGGGGCTTCTGAAGCGGCTTCGGAACCAGCATTCGCGGCGGAATCTGGTAGTATTTGCCTTCGAAAGTGAAGATATCCTCGCGCATCGACTTCTTGAGCAACGCGAGCCCTTCTTCCATCTGGGGGAGCGTCTCATTGGGATCGACGTTGAAGGCACGCATCGCGATGGTCGTGTTGGCGCGGCCAGCGTAGAACTCCATGCGGCCATGTGACAGGATGTCCGTTACGGCCAGCCGCTCCGCGGATCGCAATGCATGATTGATCCTCTGCGGCATCAGGGTGACCGCCGATCGCAGCTTCACGCGCGACGTCACGGCGGCAAGATAGCCGTACACCACTTCGGGAGCCGAGCTCGAGATGCCACCGAGCGCGACGTGTTGCTCGGAGAGCGCGACGCAGTCGAACCCCATCTTCTCCGCGAGGCGTACCTCGTCAACCAGTTCATGGAGCCGGCGGGCGTAGCTCTGCCCAACCTGTGTTTCCTGCTCCGACCAGAACCCGAACGAAAGTGCCATCTTCTAAAGTCCTCTGGGAAATTCGAGATGACAGAGCGTCCCACAGGCGCCGCGACATTTTCGCCCGAATGCGGGGAGCGCTCGTATGACTTTCCAAATTTTGTGCCGTCGACGGACGGATCACTTGCGGTCGCTGAGCCGCGCGCGCTTGCGGCTTGCCACACCTCGCGGCACGGCGGAGGGTGGGCCCAGGGTCGCCCTATTTGCTGAACGAAGCGGCCAGCAGGTGCGCCATCGCAGCGAGGCACCGCTCGCCGATCTCGGCGGTTGATCCATGCGGATCACCAATGATGCCGTTGCGCGTGACGGATTGGATCCCGTTCTTCCACATGGACTGAAGCTGCTCTTCCGACAGTACGCCCAGGTGCCCGACTTCAAACCGGTCCAGCCGCACGCTTTCGGGGCGGAGCCGCATCATCAAGGATGTCTCGGCAATGTCGGCATGGCCACCGACAGCATTCGGGTCGCCCCCCGCATCTCCGACGGCGGTTCGCCACCTGTCGATCCAGGCAATGGAATCGCAGAACGCGTCGATCTCGACGTCCGGCGGAACCCGGTGCCTCAGCCGAGGAAGCATGTCGCGCAAGACGGGGAAGTTTCCGATGTGGCCGGAGAACAGCAGAATCCGCTTGAAACCATGGCGTGCGAGACTCGTGCAATAGTCGAGACAAATTGCTTCGAAAGTCTCGGGACGAAGGGAAATGGTGCCTGCTAGAGCGAGATGGTGGGCGGAACAGCCGACCCTGATCGTAGGAGCGATCAGCGTCCGGCCGAGATGTCGCGCCACTCTTGCCGCGAGCGCATCCGCGTGATCGGCATCCATACAAAGCGGAAGATGCGGGCCATGCTGCTCGATTGCGCCGCAGGGAATCAGAACCGTCAAATATCCCTGCACCAGGGCGGCCGACACGTCCTCGAAGCTCATGAGCTCCAGACGAGCTTGTTCAAGCGATGCCGACCCGGCCATTCATGCCTTCCTTAAATTCTTCGACAGGAAGCGAGCACGCGCATCCGCCGAACTACCCTCGGTCAAATAGGCGTCAAGATCCTCTATTGTCACCGCCTCAAGGGAAGCGTCATCCATCAGTCCCGTCAAGTTCAATGAACGTTTGATCGCGGCGAACAGCTTCTGGTCCTTGCCGCGAAGATGACTGCATACCTCGACGGCTCGGGACATCACGTCCGCGCTGACCGTAATCTCGTTGATCGCGCCGATTTCGAGCGCTTTGCGCGCGTCGCACAACTCTCCCCAATAGAGCAACGCTTGCACTTCCCGAAGTCCAAGCTTCCGGACGGCCTGCCGCATTCCCTTGGCTGCAGGCAAGAGGCCATGGTTTATTTCCGGAAACCCGACCATGCAGGCGTGATCCGCGACGACGTAATCGGCATGAAGGAGAAACTCCAACGCGCCGCCGACCGCATACCCACGGACCGCACAGACGAGCGGGCCCGGGTATCGATCCATCTCGCACAGGAGCGCATGGAAGTCTTTCATCCGGGGCCTCGATATCTCGAGGCCGGCCACTTCCTTGATATCACCACCCGCGCTGAAGAAGCGCTCACCGCCACCGGTCAAGACGATGCCTGGCGGTGATGCCTGCGCAGACAGTCCACGAATGGCGTCCAGCAAATGCCTGACCAGCCCGTTGTTCAGGGCGTTAGCCGGCGGCCTGTTCATTGTCATCGTAACTATGTCGCGGTCGCGCTCGATCAGAAGTGTATCGTCATTGTCCATGGCAGGAACCTACGCTCGACGCCTCGGAATTGGTTGCCATACAACGGTTCCCTACTCGACCGCGTCGACATAAACCGCTGCCGGAGCGTGATATCGCAGCATTCCGTGCTCGAAAGCTTCGGCGCCCGTTCCCCCAAAGCAGACGAGCTGAGCAAAGCAGAACCTCCCTCATCCGCAAACCGCCGCGATAACGGCATAAGCCGTTACATTCCGAGATACGCGCGTTGGATCTCGGGATTGCTCAGCAATTCGGCGCTTGATCCATGCAGAGCGATCGAGCCGTTCTCCAGGACATAGCTACGATCGCTCAACGTGAGGGATTTTGCGACATTCTGCTCAACCAGCAGCACCGTAATTCCCTCCGTGTGCAGGCGCTTCACCACGCCGAACATCACATCCGTCAGGGCGGGCGACAGCCCGATGGACGGCTCGTCGAACATGACGATCTCTGGTTTCGCCATAATCGCGCGTCCGATGGCCAACATCTGCTGCTCGCCGCCCGACAAGGTTCCCGCATACTGCCGGCGGCGCTCCCGAAGCCTCTCGAACAACCGATAGACGAATTCGAGGGTTTCGGGCTGGGCAGCCTTAGCTCGCCTGAGCGATCCCCCGAGGAGCAGATTGTCCTCGACGGTAAGGCCGCCAAAAATCTGCCGGCCTTCGGCGACCTGCGCAATACCAAGTTCGCAGACCTCCCACGGCGGCAACCCCGTAATATCGACGCCGTTCATCTTCACTATTCCGCTCGACGGCGGAACGATGCCCGAGATCGATCGGATCAGCGAGGTCTTTCCGGCGCCATTGGCGCCGACGACACAGATCAGCTCGCCTCTCTGGATCTGCAGGCAGACCCCGTTGAGGGCATTCGACCCGTCGTACGCCACACAAAGTCCGTCGACCGACAACAGCGCCGTGTCAGGCATGCAAGCCCGTCCCCAGATAGCTTTCGAGAACCTTGGGGTCAGCGACCACCTCGGTCGGGCTCCCTTCGGCGATCTTGGCGCCATGGTGGAGAACCACGACGCGCGTGGCGACCTCCATTACGATCCGCATCACGTGCTCGACGAGAAGGATCGTCAGGCCGGCTTCGGCAAGCCTTCGCAGCACCCGAACGACGCTCGCGGCCTCGGTGGGCCGGAGGCCCGCCATCACTTCGTCCAGCAGCAGCAGTTTGGGCCGCGTGGAGAGCGCTTTCGCGGTCTCCAGCATTTTCCGATCGGGCAACGTCAGCTGGTCGGCCCTCGCATTAGCCTTGCCGGCGAGCCCGACGCTTTCAAGCGACTCATACGCCGTCGATCTGGCTTGTCCGACGCTGCTCGTCCAACTGAAGGCGCCGACCATAGCGTTCTCGAGCACGGACATATCGCGCATCGGCCGTACAATCTGGAATGTCCGCGCGATGCCCATCCTGCAGACGGCTTCGGGCGTTGTGTTCTTGATCGAGCGCCCCTCGAACAACACCTGCCCGCTGGTCGGACGCATCGCGCCTGCCACGAGATTGAAGCACGTTGTCTTCCCTGCACCGTTCGGCCCAATCAGCGCGGTGATCCGGCCGGCTCCCAACGCGAAGCTGACATTGTTTACCGCGACCAAGCCGCCGAATGATCGGGATAAGTTTCTGACTTCGAGCAGGCTTGTCATTCTTCGGCCTTTCTCGGTTGCGGCAGCCAGACCCGCGACGGCACCTGGGTTGCCTTGCAGAGCCGCACGATCGCCGGCCAGATGCCGTCGGGCAGGAGCCAGACCACCAGAATCAACACTACGCCGTATGCGATGTTGTTCAGCCCCGGGATTCGAAGACTATCGCCGAGAGCACCCATCGCGTGGTTCAGGGGAATGGCCGTGAGCGCCCCGATCAGCGGACCGAACGCCGTGCCCAGACCGCCAACCACGGGCCCAATCAGCACATCAACCGAGAGGCCCATGCCCATGATTGAATCCGGAAAGATCGCTCCCTGTACGAGCGCCAGAATTCCACCGCCTGCGGCCGCAGCAGCCGCCGATATCGCGATCACAAGGATCTTGTGCCGGAATGTGCGGACACCGAGCGCGCGTGCAGCCTGCTCGTCGTCCCTCATCGCTCGCCAGACATATCCGAGGTACGATCGCGAGATGAGTTCAGTTCCGGCGATCCCCACCATTGCCAGGGCAAGTGCGACAAAATAGTAGAAGCGCGCATCTCCGCGAAGCATCGAAATGTCGACCGCGCTCGTCGGCGCGGGAAAGAACAGCCCCTGCATCGCGCCGACGAACTCCCAGCCGCTAACGATGATTCTGGCGAACTCCGCGGCGGCGATCGTCAATAGTGCGAAATAGATGCCACGTACCTCGAACCGGAAGCTCAACCACGCCAGCACCGCACCGACGGATCCGGCGATGAACACCCCGAGCAGGAGGCCTATCCACGGCGAAATGCCGAATTTGACGTCGAGGACGCCGACCGAATAAGCCCCGAGGCCGATAAAGAGAGCATGACCGATCGATAACTGGCCACCGATACCGAGCATCAAATTCCAGGATTGGCCGAGGAACGTGAACAGCAATACGATCGTCATCAACGAGATGAGGTACGGATTTGCAAGAGCGCCGACCAGGGCAAGAATCGCGAAGACCAGTGCTCCGGCAAGCCACCGGTTCAACTCGGTTGCACCCTCAAATCTCTTTTGCACCAAAGAAACCCCTCGGACGGAAAATCAGGATGATGATCAGGAGCGCATAGGGAAGCGCAGTCTTCATCGACGGATTGAACATCAACGCAGCAATAGCCTCGGCTACGCCAATCACCAGGCCACCCAGGAGCGCTCCGCTGAAGCTGCCGAGACCGCCGACAATAACCGTCACGAAGGCCAGCAGCGTAAAATCGACGGCCAGATAAGGTTGGGCGTCGAACAAAGGCGAGACCAACGCGCCGGCAACGCCCGCGCAGGCGGCGCCAATGCCGAAAGCCACCGCGTAGACGCGCGGAATATTCAATCCGACGATCAGGCCGCCCAGCCGGTTGTCTGCGGCCGCTCGCAGGGACCGGCCGAATGACGAGAATTTCAGATACACTCCGAGCAGTGTGATCAGCAGGCCTGCGGTCGCCGCCGCCTGAAGTCTCGCCAGATCCAGCGTCACGGGACCGAGCGATACGGTGTGAAACGCCAGCTGCGACGCGGTGGGGCGCGGATCCGGTCCGAAAGCAACCAGCAGCGCGCCGCTGAAAAGCAGCGACAGGCCGATGAAAACGATGAATTGATAGTGATGGGGCCTGCCGACGAACCGCTTGACGATCAGGATCTCCAGAAGATACCCGAAGATGAACATCGTGATCGCCGCGATTGCCGCCGCGGCAAGGATCGAAACGTCCCAAAGGCGGACAGCCCAATAGCCGATATAGACACCGAAGACGACCATCTCGCCGTGCGCAAAGTTGACGACGCGCATGACACCAAAAATGATCGTCAGGCCGAGCGCCACGAGCCCGTAGACGAGACCGAGCAGAACGCCGCTTGCAAGAACATTGAGCCAGAGTGACAGCATTGGTGGCCACTGAATGATCGGAGTGAAACGCTACCGCCTGGGGACCGTGAATTCGCCCTTCACATAGACGAGAGGTTCACGATCACCGTTCGTCGCCTGTGCGACCACCGCGCCGACGAAGATCGTATGGCTGCCGGCATCGTGGGAATCGGCTACGCGGCAATCAAAGCTGCAAACAGCCTCGATGAGGCTCGGCGCCCCCGTCGCGAGCTCACGCCACAGGCCTTCGCTGAAGCGAATGTCGCCCTTGCTCCCGTCCTGCCCCGCGAATTTCTGCGCAAGCGCAGTATGATCCGCTGCGAGGATGTTCCAGCAGAACGATCCGCTTTGCTCTATCGTATCGTGGGCGCCAGCCGACTTGTTGACACAGACGAGCACGCTCGACGGTTCGGTCGACAATGAACAACCGGCCGTCAAGGTCAAACCGTGTCGGCCCGGCCGCGCGCCGGTCGTGACGATCGACACCGCGCCCGGTACGCTGCGCATTGCAGTGCGGAATTCCTTGCTACTGAACACCGGGGTTTCCTGGATTGGCATGGGCTGCACTCGAAAGTTCATGGCGATGGATGCCCCTGAGACGTAAAACCGAAGTGATCGAGGCCGTTGGTTCGCGAGCCTACCCGGCCGCGGCCTGAACCAGCTGAATCGTATTGTGTTGCGGGTCCTTTACATGGGCCACGCGACCGTGCGCGCCCATGTCCCTAATCTCACCGAGCACCTCGGCGCCATGCGCCCGCGCGCGCGCCAGAGCCGTTTCCAGATTATCCACGTCGAAAACCAGAATGGCGTTCAGAGATGGTGCGGACACGGATTCAGCCGCACTTGCGATGCAGAGAGCGACCTTTTCACCGACGAATTGGATCCACCTGCCTTGATCAGCGAAGCGGACCGACAAGCCAAGAGATTCGTAAAAGCCGGCGAGCACTTCAGGTTCGGCGGCGGTGAGATAGGCCTGCTTGAGCTTCAATTTGTCACTCCGATCCGTCGACTTCCGCAAACTTCTGTCGTCCTTCGATAGTCGCACTGGGGACCCGGCATTATTGCTCAAAGACCTCGTCTCTCGCGCGATCAATCGGCATTTTGTGCTGCCGTTCGCGGCCTGTCGGCATTGGAATTCAGCGGCCCGGGCTGGAGCCCGAGACCGTTGTCCCGGCCGCTTGCGCATCCTTCGATCATCGACTGAGCACACGCGCAGCCCCGCCAAAGGCTGCGACGGCTCGATGGCTTGCAAGCAGATTGACCGTTTTTCGATATGACTCGTCGTTTTGTCGAAATTCTACAGCCGCGAGTGCGGTTAGCATTCTTGTCATCGGGATGTCACCTCGCGGGAGAACGCGCGGGACCGGGCCTCGAGACAGCTACGCTTGCCCATGGGAGACAACGATATGACGACGACAGCTCTCGACAGGATCGACATCAAGATCTTGAACGAACTGCAGCAGAACGCAGGTTTGACCAACGTCGAGCTTGCCTCCCGCGTCAACCTCTCACCGTCGCCCTGCCTTGCTCGCGTTCGTACGCTTGAAAAGCTCGGCGTAATCGATCGGCGGATCGCCGTGCTGGACCCCGCGGTACTCGGCATCGGGGTGACTGCATTCATACAGGTCAAGCTTGAAAAACAGGTTCAGCTGTCGCTCGAAAACTTCACGCGCTCGATCGAGCGCTTGAGCCAGGTGATGGAATGTTACCTGATGACAGGGGACAGCGACTACCTTCTTCGCGTCATGGTGCCCGACGTCGACACCCTTGAAGACCTCATCGTAAACAAGATTTCCCGAATACCGGGTGTTCTGAGCATTCGTTCAAATTTGGCCTTGAAGCGAATTTCGCACAAGACTGTGCTTCCAATCGATTCGAGCCAGCCGGTTCAGATCAAGTCGTGCAACTCGAATTCCAGGCGCGTCGACCGCTCTGCAAAGTCAAATTGCGAGGCGTCCCAGGCGAGGTTTGACGGCGGCATGGGTTTTGATGCTTCGCGCACTCTCAACCACAACGCGGCCAGCTTCTAGCGAGCAACCGTGCGCAATACCCTGACTAGGACGGCCGCGTCTGACGCTTTCTCGAATTCGCGGAACTTACCTCTCCGTGGCTTTGTTCTTGAAGCAGCGTCAGCCGAGGAGGCCCGTCACCATTCGGCGACGGCGCTCTTCTCTCGAACGCGGCCGGTATAGGCCCGAAAGTTCGTCGCGCAGAACGATGCGACTGTCTTGTGGGTTTATGGTGCGCTCGGAGTGAGTTCGCATTTCATGTAATTCAAACAGGCCTTGGACGTAGAAAGACGAGTTTGGGTGCATTTCCAGCCTATAAGTTCACTTTGCGCTGGCCGACCAATCGAGCTGACGCGGCAAGGCCTGCTTGGGCATGAACAAACGCTTTGAGAAAACCAACTCCATCGTCGCCCCCTTGCTCGGTCGAAACGAGCCCCGCCGGTCGATGCGTCGATGCCGCGGAGCCGCGCCTTACTCGCTGGACTAAAGCCGACTCGGATTGGTGCTGTCGCAGTCGAGAAACCCGCCTATTGCGACCAATGAGCGGCAACCGCGGAGCATCTCATACCGGGCACTCTCGCCCTCAAAGTTCTCTATATTCCAATGAAGATAAAACAGCACCAGTTGGTATTTTTCAAGTTGATGCCTGAGGTGATTCTGGTGCCTCCCGTCCCAGCAGAAAACTGGTCGAGGATTGATCGTCGCCTCCTCGTACCGCTAAACTCGAAGAACTTGATGGCTCGGACCGCCGTTCGGGCTCAGTTCATACCTCTCACGCGAACTCCAGGATCAACGCATCGACCGCGAGCGTGGCGCCCGCGGCGGCGTGGATCTTCTTGACCGTGCCGTCGCGCTCGGCGCGCAGCACGTTCTGCATCTTCATGGCCTCGACCACCGCGAGCGTCTCGCCGGCCTTGACCTCCTG
>CALRXG020000100.1:0-16576 GCA_943372075.1 Bordetella parapertussis
GTGACGCTGGCAGCCGGCTTCGTGATCTATGGTCTCGCCTTCTGGATCGCGCCGGCCTGGGTGGTCTATGCGCCCAAGGATGCGCCGGGCCTGATGTATCTCGGCGCCGGACGGCTGTTCGGCATCCCGGTTCCGATCCTGGTGTTCGCGGTCTGCGCGATCGCGATGCATTTGTTCCTGTCGCGCACATCGATCGGCCGTTTCATCTATGCGCAGGGCGACAATCCCGAAGCCGCGCGGCTGACCGGCATTCCGCTGCGGCCGCTGATCGTGCTGGAGCACGTGCTGGTTGCAGTGCTCGCCTGGATTGCAGGCCTGGTCTGGGTCGGCACGACAGGCAGCATGCAGATGGCGATCACGCAGGGCACCATGATCTTCGACGTCGTCCTCGTGGTCGTGATCGGCGGCATCAGCCTGATCGGTGGCCGCGGCAGCGTGTTCAGCGTCGTGGTCGGCTGCGTCCTGATCGGCACGCTGCTCAACGCCTTTACCATCATGGACGTCAACAGCGAGGTGCAGAACATCATCAAGGGCGTGGTGCTGCTGGCGGCGATCGTGCTCGACAACTGGCTGCATCCCCGCGACGAGGAGACTGCGCGGCAAGGGGACTGAGACAAGGCGACTGAAGATGCCCCTGCGCCAACAACAACAAGAACAATTCCAAATCAATCATAAGAATTTCTGTGTGGAGGAGACGATGAAGACGACCAAGTTCTGGACGATCCTGCTTGCCGGGGTGGCGGTTGCCGCGATGCCCTTCGTGGCGTCGGCGCAGGAGGAAGGCACCAAGGCCGGGCGCGAACTGCGCGCTGCCTACGACAAGGCGCTGCAAGGCAAGACCATCGCCTATCTGCCGATCGCGCTCGGCGTGCCGCTGGCCGACGAATGGGGCCGCGTGCTGCAAGAGGAAGCCGAATGGCGCGGCATGAAGTACAGCGTGCGCGATCCCAACAACAATCCGTCCGCGATGCAGCAGGCGCTCACCGCGCTGGTCGACCAGAAGCCCGACGTGCTGGTGGTGCAGAACCCGAGCGTCACGCTGCTGATGAAGGACCTGAAGCGCGCCGAGGCCCAGGGCACCCATGTGATCCAGGTCAACATGGCCTCGAACTACAAGTCGAGCGCCTTCGTCGGCGTCGACTGGCGCGAGATCGGCAGGATGCTCGCCAACGAGGCCGTCAAGGCTTGCGGCACCGGCTCCGGCAAGTCGGGCAAGGTGCAGATCGTGCAGGGTGAATTGACCGCGGCGGCCAGCGTCGACCAGGTCGGCGCCATCATGGAGGTCTTGAACAAGGACCCCAACATCAAGGTGGTCTCGAACCAGGCGGCGAACTGGGACGCCAACACCGCGCTCAACGTCACCGCGACGGTGATCCAGCAGCATCCTGATCTCTGCGCCTCGATCGGGTTCTGGGGCGTGATGCAATCTGGCGCGGCACAGGCGATCCGCAATGCCGGCAAGATCAACGACGTCAAGGTGTTCGCCTCTGGCGAAGGCTCGCAGCTCGATTGCGACCAGGTCAATTCGGGCAATTTCTACAAGTTCCTGAGCTACAAGGCGACCGAGCAGGGCCACGATCTGATGTTCGCGGCCGAAACCCTGCTGATGTCCGGCGACAAGCCCGGCACCAAGAACCTGGCCTATTACACGCGTCCGGTCTGGATCGATAAGAGCAATGCCGCGCAAGGCGGCACCTGTTTCGCGCTACCGAAGAAGAACTAACAAGGCGCGAGGCAGCCGGCGCGGGGGGCATTCCCGCGCCGGCTGTATCAAGAGCACGATCCGGATGGCCTCGCGACCAACGCGAAGCATTTGCGGGCGACGTGCTCGATCGAGGGACGCGGTCGTGATGCGCCTGATCGCATCGTGATCCAGAGCATGGCCCGGAATGCGTGGATCATGCTCAATCAAAGGAAGTGCTCTGGCGATGTCGATGGCAGTTGATTCCGTTGCCGCATCGGTGCGGCGGTTCTCACCCCGGCTCCTGCTGTCGGAGCTGTTGCTGAAACAGTGGTTCGAGCCGGTCGTTCCCTTCACCGTGATGATCGGGCTGTGGACGTATTTCGCGCTCACCATTCCCGACTACGCCTCGGTGCAGAACTCGGTGTCGCTGCTGCGGCTGTTCGCCGAGTTCGGCTTCGTCGCGCTCGCGATGGGCTTCTGCCTCGTCACCGGCGGCATCGACCTGTCGGTCGGCGCGATCTTCGCGCTGTGCAATTTCGCGGCGCTGTATTTCCTGCTGGTGCGCGAATGGCCGGTCGGCCTCGCGGTGCCGGCGACGCTCTTGGTCGGCGCGCTGCTCGGCAGCATCAACGGCTTCCTGATCGGCTTCCTGAAGACCCGGCCGTTCCTCACCACGCTGGTGACGCTGATCATCCTGCGCGCCTCGGTCAATCTGCTCAACACCAGCTACGCCCAGGTGTTCGCCACCAACTCGGTCGAGAGCGACGCCTGGGATTTCATCGGCGGCGGCAGCGTGCTCGGCATTCCCATCAATGCGGCGACGCTGTTCGTGGTGCTGTTGATCTGCCACATCTTCCTGTCGCGCTCGCGCTATGGCTGGCATCTCACCGCGATCGGCGCCAGCCGCAAGGCGGCGCGCCATGCCGGCATCCGCGTCCGCCTGATGCTGTTCATGACCTATGTGCTGTCGGGCACGCTGTGCGCGGCGAGCGGCGTCTTCTATGCGGCACGCCAGGCCTCAACCGATTCCACCACCGGCGTGGGCTGGGAATTCCAGGCGCTCACCGCGGTGGTGCTCGGCGGCGTCTCGCTGGCCGGCGGCAAGGGCACGGTGTGGCGGGCGATGATCGGCGCGCTGATCATCTTCCTCTTGATCAACGGCCTCGTGCGCATGGGCATCCCGGGCTACGTCACCTCGGCGGTGACCGGCATGATCCTGCTCGCCGCCGTCGGCATCGACGTCAAATGGTCGAAGAACCGCGGCAAGGCGATCCAGAAGATCTATGTCAATCCGGCGTTCGTGCCGCTGGCCTCGGCGCCGGCGGTGCAGCCCGGCGCGGCATCGCCCTACGCGCAGAACGACCGCCTGATCCACGCGCAGGCGATCGGTGTCGACCAGGTCGAGGGGCCCGAGGACGTCATCCTCGATCGCCAGGGCCGGCTCTACGGCTCGACCCGCGACGGCAATGTGATCCGCTTCTCCGGGCCCGACTTCAAGACCCGCGAGGTGTTCGCCCATATCGGCGGCCGGCCGCTCGGCATGCAGTTCGACCGCGACGAGAACCTGATCGTCGCGGTCGCCGGCATGGGCGTCTATGGCGTCGCGCCCGATGGCCGCATCTTCAAGGTTACCGACGAGACCAACCGCACCTGGTACAAGCTGAACGACGATTCGCGCCTGCGCATGGCCGACGATCTCGACATCGCACCCGACGGCAAGATCTATTTCAGCGACTGCACGACGCGCTACGAGATGACCACCAACACCCTCGACATCCTCGAGGGCCGGCCGAACGGGCGCGTGGTCTGCTACGATCCGGCGACCAAGACCACCCGCACGGTGATCAATCACTTCTATTTCCCGAACGGGATCTGCGTCTCCCACGATGGCAAGTCGATCCTGATCGCGTCGACCTCGCTGTGCAAGGTGTTCCGGCACTGGATCGATGGCCCGAACAAGGGCAAGACCGAAGTGCTGATGGACGAGCTGCCGGGCAATCCCGACAACATCAACCGCGCCTCCGACGGCACCTACTGGCTGGCGCTGGTCGGCATCCGCACCCCGACGTTCGATCTCGCCGCGCGCAAACCCGGCTTCCGGCTGCGCATGGTCAAGCAGGTGCCGACCGACGAATGGCTGGCGCCTGCGCTCAACCATGGCTGCGTGCTGAAGTTCAACGAGAAGGGCGAGGCGCTCGAATCCTGGTGGGATCCGACCGGCATCTCGCATTCGACCCTGACCTCGATGCGCGAGCATCAGGGCTATCTCTATCTCGGTGGGCTGGAGAACAACCGGATCGGCCGCATCAAGCTCGACGGCGTCGACGACAGCTGGACCGGTTACGATGCCTATTGGGGCGCCAAGAGCAGGGTGACGACATAATGGGATTCTTCGATCATCTGCTGCGCGATATCAGGAGCGTCATCGACCGCGACGGCGGCCAGAACGCGATCCCGCCGCTCGACGGCGCGCTGAGCCCGAACGACCGGCTCGACACCGCGGTGCCGATCGGCGAGCCGCTGCCCGGCATTGACGACGTGATCGCCGCGGGCGACGGCGCGGTCTATGTCTCCGCGGGCCAAAAGGTGCTGAAGCTCTGCGGCGCGGATCTCTCGGCCCGTACGGTCGTGGCCGAGTTCCAGGACGATGCCGGCGGGCTCGCGCTGCATCCGGACGGCCGGCTCTTGGTCTGCGTCGCGGGCAGGGGCCTCGCCGCGATCGATCCCGCAAAACCTTCGCCGCGCTGGCTGGAGACCGCCGGCGGCAGTGCGCTCACAGGGCTGCTGTCGGTCACGGCGGCGCCCGATGGCCGCATCTATGCGGTGGAAGGCAGCGCCGGCCGCCGCCCGGACGAGTGGCGGCACGATCTGATGGAGAAGCGCGCCAATGGCCGCCTGATCGGCTGCGGCGCAGGGCTCGACAATCCGCAGGTGCTGCTGCGCGACCTGCCATATCCCTATGGCGTGTTGGTATCGGCCGACGGCAACAGCCTGTGGCTCACCGAGAGCTGGGCGCATCGCCTCAGCCGGTGCGCGCTCACGGCCAACGGGCTCGGCCCGCGCGAGACGATCGCGGCCAACATGCCCGGTTATCCGGCGCGGCTGCATCCGGACGGCCATGGCGGGCTGCTGCTCAGCGTCTTCGCCCGCCGCACCCATCTGATCGAGTTCGTGCTCAAGGAGGACGATTTCCGCGAGGAGATGATGGCGACGATGCCGCCTGAATACTGGGTGGCGCCGGCGCTCGCCGGCGGCAGCGATTGTCTGGAGCCGATGCAGATCGGCAGCGTCAAGGCGCTCGGCATCCAGAAGCCATGGGCGCCGCCGCGCTCCTACGGCCTGCTGGTGCATCTCGACGCCGAAGGCGAGGCGACCGACAGCCTGCACAGCCGCGCCGGCGGCCGCTTCCACGGCATCACCGCTGCTTGCGCCACGCCCTCGGGCATTGTGATCGCCGCGCGCGGCGGCGGCCGTCTGCTGCGCTATACGGGAGAGCTGCGATGAATGACGGCGTGATGCAGGCGGCTCCCGACAGCCCGGCCCAAGCCCGCGAGCCGGTGCTGCGGATCAGCAACGGCTCCAAGATCTATGGCGGCGTCCATGCCATCGAGGGCGTCAATTTCGATCTCTATCCCGGCGAGGTCCATGCGCTGGTCGGCGAGAACGGCGCCGGCAAGTCGACGCTGTGCAAGGCGATCGCGGGCGCGATCAATCTCACCTCCGGCGACTATCTGCTGGACGGGAAGCCTGCCAATTTCGAGCAGCCGCGCGACGCGCTCGATGCCGGCATCTGCATGGTCTATCAGGAGACCAGCCTAGTGCCGACCATGACCGCGGCGCAGAACATCGAGCTCGGCAACGAGAAGCTCTTGACGCGCTTCCGTACCCTGAACATCCAGGCCCAGCAGTTGTTGCAGTCGCTCAACTTCCACGTCGATCCGGCGACACCGGTGGCGCTGCTCGGCACCGCCAAGAAGCAGATGGTGGAGATCGCGCGCGCGATCTACAACAAGGCGCGCATCATCATCTTCGACGAGCCGACCGCGTCGCTGACGCCGGAGGAGATCGTTCACTTCTTCCATCTGGTGCGCGATCTGCGCGCCCGTGGCGTCTCGATCATCTACATCTCGCATGCGCTGGAGGAATCGCTCCAGATCGCCGATCGCATCACCGTGCTGCGCGATGGCAAGCTCGTCATCACCGCGCCTGCCAGGCAGCTCACCCGCGACGCGCTGGTGCAGCACATGGTCGGCCGCGAGGTGGCGCAGGCGGTCTATGGCGGCAAGGCCAACACCCATCAGCGTCGCGAGAAGGTGCTCACGGTCGAGAACGTCACCATGGGCATGGCGGTCAAGAACATGTCGTTCTCGGTCTATGCCGGCGAGGTGGTCGGCATCGCCGGCCTGATCGGCTCCGGCCGCACCGAGATCGCCAAGATCATCTACGGTGCGCTGAAGCGCAACCTGGTCAATGGCGGCACCATCCGGCTGCGCGGAAAACCGATCCGCTACCGGGTGCCGCGGCAGGCGATCAATGACGGCATCGCCTACATCACCGAGGACCGCAAGGCCAACGGTTTCTTCGAGACCATGGTGGTCGACGACAACGTCTATCTCGGCAGCCTCGCCACCAGGAAAGGCTGGAGCTTCCTGCTGTCGCGCGCGAAGCGCAGCAAGCTCGCCAATTACTGGGTCGAGCGACTCAAGATCAGCGCGTTGCAGCGCAAGGCGCGGATCATCGAGCTGTCTGGCGGCAACCAGCAGAAGGTGGTGCTGGCCAAGACGCTGGTGCAGGAGCCGTCGATCATCATCTTCGACGAGCCGACCCGCGGCGTCGACGTCGGTACCATCCCGCATATCCACGGCGAGATCCGCCGGCTTGCCGACGAGGGCAAGGCGGTGGTGGTGATCTCGTCCTATTTGCCGGAGATCCTCGCGGTCTCCGACCGCATCCTGGTCGCCCGCACCGGCCGCATCGTCGCCGAGTTCGACGCCGCCGACGCGACCCAGGACAAGATCCTGTACGCCGCGGTGCATTGAGGGCGCGACGCGGGGCCTGTTCTCTCTCCATCGTCATTCCGGGGCTCGCGAAGCGAGAGCCCGGAATCCATTGCGCCGCCGTCGGCGCGGCCCGATGGATTCCGGGCTCGACGCTTCGCGTCGCCTCGGAATGACGGAGACAAGCCGCATTCCACACTGTCATCGCCCGCGAAAGCGGGCGATCCAGTACGCCGCGGCCTATCGGTATAATCACAGCCGCCTCTGGAATACTGGATCGCCCGGTCAAGCCGGGCGATGACGAGCGTGGAGCAGGGCGGCAACCGGCCTTGACAATTATTTTAAGTATAAAATAATATGCCGTATCGGCTGGCGGGAGATGCCGGCCGCCGAAGCCAACGGGAGAACGCCATGCGCATCGTTTGCATTGGAGGCGGGCCGGCCGGGCTTTATTTCGGCATCCTGATGAAGCTGCTCGATCCCGCGCACGTCGTCGCCGTGGTCGAGCGCAACCGGCCCTATGACACGTTCGGCTTCGGCGTGGTGTTTTCCGATGCGACCATGGACAACATGCGCAAATGGGATCCGGCCACCGCCGATACCATCGAACAGGCCTTCAACCATTGGGACGACATCGAGGTCCTGATCAAGGGCCGGCGGATGCGCACCACCGGCCACGGCTTCGTCGGCATCGGCCGCAAGCGGCTGCTCAACATCCTGCAAGCACGGGCCGAGGAGCTCGGCGTCGAACTGATCTTCGAGCGTGAGGCGAATTCCGATCTCGAATTCCCCGACGCCGATCTCATCGTGGCGTGCGACGGGGTGAACTCGAAGATCCGCGCCAAATACAGCGACGCGTTCCAGCCCGACATGCTGATGCGGCCGAACCGCTATATCTGGCTCGGCACCAACAGGCCGTTCGATGCCTTCACCTTCGACTTCCGCAAGACCGAGCACGGCTGGTTCCAGGCGCACATCTACAAATTCGAGGAGGGCGCAGCGACCTTCATCGTCGAGACCACCGAGGAGGCGTATCTCGCCCACGGCCTCGACAGGATGGAGCAGGGCGAATCCATCGCGTTCTGCGAGAACGTGTTCGCCGAAATCCTCGAAGGGCATCATCTGGTCTCCAACGCGCGGCACCTGCGCGGTTCGGCCTGGCTGTCATTCCCGCGGCTGATCTGCGGCAAATGGACGACGTTCAACGGCAACAGCCATGTCGTGCTGATGGGCGATGCCGCGCACACCGCGCATTTCGCGATCGGCTCGGGCACCAAGCTCGCGCTGGAGGATGCGATCGAGCTGACCAACCAGTTCAAGCAGCACGGTGCGACGCGGGACAGCATTCCCGCGGTGTTGAAGGCGTATGAGGAGCTGCGTCGGGTTGACGTGGCGCGGATCCAGAACGCGGCGCGCAACGCAATGGAATGGTTCGAGGTGGTCGGTTCGCGTTATGCCGATACGCTGGAGCCGGAGCAGTTCATGTATTCGCTCCTGACCCGCTCGCAGCGGATCAGCCACGAGAATTTGCGGCTACGCGACAGGGCATGGCTCGAAGGCTATGAGCGCTGGTTCGCGGAGCGCAGCGGCGTGCCGGCGAGCAATGACCGCGTCACCCCGCCGATGTTGACGCCGTTCCGGATTCGCGGCCTGTCGCTCGCCAACCGGATCATCGTCTCGCCGATGGCGATGTATTCGGCGGAGGAGGGCGTGCCGAACGATTTCCATCTGGTGCATTTCGGCTCCCGCGCGCTCGGCGGCGCCGGTCTCTTGTTCACCGAGATGACCTGCGTCTCGCCGGAAGCGCGGATCACGCCCGGCTGCTGCGGGCTGTGGAATGACGAGCAGGCGGTGGCCTACAAGCGGATCGTCGACTTCGTGCATCGCAACTCGGCAGCGAAGATCGGCATCCAGCTCGGCCACGCCGGCCGCAAGGGCTCGACCCGCGTCGCCTGGGAGGGCATGGACGCGCCGCTGCCGGACCACAACTGGCCGCTGGTGTCGGCGTCGCCGGTGCCTTATCTGGCTGACGGCCAGGTGCCGGAGCCGATGAGCCGCGCCGAGATGGACGAGGTGCGCGACCAGTTCGTCGCAGCGGCACGGCGCGCCGCCTGTGTCGGGTTCGATATTCTGGAGCTGCATTGCGCCCACGGCTATCTGCTGTCGAGCTTCCTCTCGCCGCTCACCAACCGCCGCACCGATGAGTATGGCGGCTCGATCGAGAACCGCGCGCGTTATCCGCTGGAGCTGTTCCGTGCCATCCGCGCGGTGTGGCCGGACGACAGACCGATGTCGGTCCGGCTGTCCTGTCACGACTGGACCGAGGGCGGCAACACGCCGGAAGATGCGCTGGCTTTTGCGAAGCTGTTCAAGGAGGCGGGCGTCGACCTGATCGATTGCTCGTCCGGCCAGGTCTGGGCCGACGACCATCCGGTCTATGGCCGGCTCTACCAGACGCCGTTCGCCGACAAGATCCGCAACGAGCTCGGCATCGCCACCATCGCGGTCGGCGCGATCTCCGAGGCGGATCACGCCAACTCGATCATCGCCGCCGGTCGCGCCGACCTCTGCGCCATCGCGCGGCCGCATCTCGCCGACCCGGCCTGGACGCTGCATGAGGCCGCGAAGATCGGCGTCAAGCAGATCGCCTGGCCGAGGCAATATGTGTCGGGCAAGTCGCAATACGAGGCCAATCTGGAACGCGCAGCGGCGGGAGTGAAGGCATGACACGCTTCTGGCCCGACGCGCATGCGCTGGTGACCGGTGCCGGTTCCGGCATCGGCGCGGCCACGGCGATCGCGCTCGCAAATGTGGGCGTGCGCGTCAGCATCGCGGGGCGCCGGATTGATGCGCTGGAGACGACGGCAGCGTCGCTCGGCAAACAGGGGGGTGCCGTCGTGTCGATCGATGTGACCGACGAAGCCGCGGTGACCAAGGGCGTCGCTGAGATCGAGGCCGCGGCCGGCCCGATCGATATCCTCGTCAACAATGCCGGCAAGGCCGGCAGCGCGCCGTTCGACAAGACGGATGCGGCGCTGTGGGCGGACATGCTGGCGAGCAATCTCTCCAGCGTGTTCCTGGTGACGCAGGCCGTGTTGCCCGGAATGGCGCAGCGGGGCCGCGGGCGCGTGATCAATGTCGCCTCGACCGCGGGGCTCACCGGCTATGCCTATGTCTCCGCTTATGTTGCCGCCAAGCACGGCGTCGTCGGCCTGACGCGCTCGCTGGCGCTGGAATATGCGCGGCGCGGCGTCACCGTGAATGCGGTTTGCCCCGGCTACACCGACACGCCCCTGGTGGCCGATGCGGCCGCCAACATCGTCGCCAAGACCGGGCGCAGCGAGCAGGAGGCGCGGGCTGCGCTCGCGAAAGTCAATCCGATGCAGCGGCTGGTGACGCCGCAGGAGGTCGCCGACACCATCCTCTGGCTTGCCTCCGAGGGCGCATCGTCAATCAACGGACAAGCCGTCGCGGTTGCTGGCGGCGAAGTCTTTACCGGGTGAAGGAACACGCCATGTCCGAGATGAAAGCAAAGCTCCGGCCATTCAAGGATTATCCCGCAAGGCATTTCCGCTGGTCGACCGATGCCAGCGGCCGCGTCGCGACCATCACGCTGAACCGGCCCGACAAGAAGAACCCGCTGACCTTCGAGTCCTACGAGGAGCTGCGCGATCTCTTCACCAACCTCAAATATGCCTCCGACGTCCGCGCCATCGTGCTGACCGGCGCCGACGGCAATTTCTGCTCCGGCGGCGACGTGTTCGAGATCATCGAGCCGTTGACGCGGATGGCGATGCCGGACCTGCTCGCCTTCACGAGGATGACCGGCGAGGTGGTGCGCGCGATGCGCAAGTGCCCGCAGATCATCGTCGCCGCGATCGACGGCATCTGCGCCGGGGCCGGCGCGATGCTGGCGCTGGCCTCCGACCTCAGGCTGGCGACGCCGCAGGCTAAGACCGCCTTCCTGTTCACCCGCGTCGGGCTTGCCGGCGCCGACATGGGCGCGTGCGGGTTGCTGCCACGGGTGATCGGGCAGGGCCACGCCGCCGATCTGCTCTACACCGGACGCGCGATGAGCGCCGACGAGGGGTTCGCGTGGGGCTTCCATAACCGGCTGGTGCCGCCGGCCGAGCTCGCCGCCGCCGCGCAAGACATGGCGCGCTCGCTCGCGGATGGCCCGTGGTTCGCGCATGGCGTGACCAAGACGATGTTCAACCAGGAATGGGCGATGGGCGTCGACGAGATGATCGAGTCCGAAGCGCAGGCGCAGGCGATCTGCATGGTGACCGGCGATTTCCGCCGCGCCTTCGAAGCCTTCGCCGCCAAGCAGAAACCCGCCTTCGAGGGCAATTGAGATGATCGAGAACCTGCAACCGGAAGGATGGGCCAAGCCGATCGGCTACGCCAACGGCATGGCCGCGCGCGGCAGACAGCTCTTCATCGCAGGCCAGATCGGCTGGAACGGGCAATGCGTGTTCGAGACCGACGATCTCGTGGCGCAGATCGGCCAGACCCTGCGCAACATCACAGCCGTCGCCGCCGCCGGCGGGGCGAGGCCCGAGCACATCGTGTCGATGACCTGGTATCTCGTCGACCGCAAGGAGTATTCGGCGCGGCTGAAGGAGATCGGCACCGTCTATCGCGACATCATCGGCCGGCACTTTCCGGCGATGACCGCGATCCAGGTTGCCGGCCTGATCGAGGATCGCGCGAAAGTGGAAATCCAGGCGATCGCAGTGGTGCCGGATTAAGTATTCTGGCGGCTGAAACGTTAACCCTTGGGGACACTTGGCCGCAGCGGAGGAAATGGGGACGACAATGCCGCTTGCGGCCGGACAAGCGGGCGTGCGACCCTAGACGAAAGCGTAAAACGTCCTGTGTGAGTGGAGTAAGGGACGATGAAGGCGATTATCGTCGGAGGCGGAATCGGGGGCCTCACCACCGCGCTGATGCTGCGCTCGCGCGGCATCAGTTGCGAACTGTACGAGCAGTCGGAGACGATCCGCGAGCTCGGTGTCGGCATCAACACATTGCCGCATGCGATTCGTGAGTTGGCGGGGCTCGGCCTGCTCGACAGGCTCGACGAGGTCGCGATCCGCACCCATGAGCTGTTCTATCTGACGCGGCACGGCCAGCAGGTCTGGCACGAGAAACGCGGTCTCGATGCCGGCCACGACGTGCCGCAATTCTCTGTTCATCGCGGTCGCCTGCAAGGCGTGATCCACCAGGCGGTGATCGACCGTCTCGGCGCGGAAGCGATCCGCACCGGCTGCCGGCTCGGATCCTTCACCCAGGATGAGGGCGGCGTCTCGGCCTATTTCTTCGATCGCAGCGGCACCCATGTGCACACCGCGCGTGGCGACATCCTGATCGGCGCCGACGGCATCCACTCCAAGGTGCGGCAGACGCTATTCCCGGACGAAGGTGGGCCATGCTGGAACGGGCTGATGCTGTGGCGTGGCGCCACCGATTGGCCGGCCTTCCTGACCGGACGTTCGATGATCATCGCCGGCGGCCTGAACGCCAAGGCGGTGATCTATCCGATCGCGCCGGGCTCGAGCCCCGCGAGCCGCCTCACCAATTGGGCGGTGCTGGTGCGGATCGGCGACGGCTCGTCGCCGCCGCCGCGACGCGAGGGCTGGTCCAATCTCGGCCGGCGCGAAGAGATGATGCCCTATGTCACTGGTTTCACGATCCCGCAGGTCGATTTCGCCGGCCTGATCAACGCTACGCCGGAGTTCTGGGAGTATCCGTGTTGCGATCGCGATCCCTTGCCATATTGGTCGAGCGGTCGCGTCACGCTGCTCGGCGATGCCGCGCATCCGATGTATCCGGTCGGCTCGAACGGCGCCTCGCAGGCCATCCTCGATGCGCGCTGTCTCGCCGACATGCTGGCGCGATCGGAGCATCCGCGCCAGGCGCTGGCGGCCTATGAGCGGCAGCGGCTGCCGATGACCGCCGATATCGTCGCCTCCAACCGCCGCGGCGGGCCGGAGGGCGTGATCGACGCCGTCGAGCAGCTCGCGCCGCAGGGCTTTACCGACGTCGACACCATCCTCAATTACGAGGCCCGCGAGGCGATCGTGCGCGGCTACGCCGCCAAGGCCGGCTTCGCCGCGCGCGTGGTGGCACGGCAGTAGGAGTTCGAAGAAGGGGCGGCGCAGCCTATCCCCACATCGTCATTGCGAGGAGCGAAGCGACGAAGCAATCCATCGGCCCGCATACGTGGCGGGATGCATTGCTTCGCTTCGCTCGCAATGACGAGGAGGGAGCCACCTAACCGGGAGGCGGCGGCAGGAAGTGGATGTTGTGCTCGGCGGCAAGCCGCACCACGTCATCCGGGTTCTGTTCCTTCATGTTGTGGATCGCCCAGAACAGGTCATAGAGCCTGCGGGTGGGCGACACCCAGAACAGCGTCTTGGCGGTTTGCTGCGACTTGTTGAAGATGCCGTGCGGCTTGCCCATCGGCAGGCGCACCAGGTCGCCGGGCGTCGCGGATTCATCGGCACCGTCGAGCATGAAGTCGAGCTTGCCCTCCAGGATGTAGAGATACTCGTCCTGGTCGGGATGGATGTGCGGCGGCACGAAGGTGCCGGGCGGGAAGGTGGCGTGCCAGGAGAACGAATGCTCGGTGCGCGTCTTCGGCACGTAGGTCTGGCCGAGGATGCTCCAGGAAATGCCCTGCATGCCTTCATTGGCGCGGGTGATGCCGGCGATCTCGTCTTTCATCGTCATGTTTCCCTCTCTTTGTTTGACGCGTTTTCCTCACGCGAACCGGTGTCCACTTCGCGTGAAAACGCTTTGTGTCTTATTTGGCGGCACAGTCTTTGGCGTAGCGGTCGCCATAGTTCGAGAACACCTTTTCGACGATCTCGGTCTGGAATTTGCCGTCCGGCCGCTTCGCGACCTTGGTGAGATAGAAATCCTGGATCGGATAGCCGTTGTTGTTGAATTTGAAGTTACCGCGCAGCGAGGTGAAGTCGGCCTTCTTCAGCGCGGCAGCGACAGCGTCCTTGTTAGAAAGGTCACCCTTCACCGCCTTGACCGCGCTATCGATCAGCAGCGCCGCGTCATAGGCCTGCATGGCATAGGTGCCGGGCACGCCGTTGTATGCGGCCTCATAAGCGGCGACGAATTTCTTGCTCTGGGGATTGTCGAGGTTGGGCGCCCAGTTCGCGCCGCCGAACATGCCGACCGCGGCGTCCTGCTGCGCGGGCAGGGTCGACTCGTCGACCGTGAAGGCGGAGAGCACCGGCACGGTGGCGCCGGCCTGCTTGTACTGCTTCACGAGGTTCACGCCCATGCCGCCCGGCATGAAGGTGAACAGCGCGTCCGGCTTCAGCGCGGCGATCTTGGAAAGTTCGGGCTGGAAATCCAGCGTGTTCAGCGGCGTGTAGGATTCCTCGACGATCTCGCCCTTGTAGTCGAGCTTGAAGCCCGCGACGGAATCGCGTCCGGCCTGGTAGTTCGGCACCAGCAGATAGACGCGCTTGTAGCCGCGGTCCTGCGCCACCTTGCCGAGGATCTCGTGCACCTGGTCGTTCTGGTACGACGTCACATAGAAGAACGGGTTGCATTCCTTGCCGGCGAAGCTGGAAGGGCCGGCATTCGGGCTGATCAGGAAGGTCTTGCTCTCGGTGACCGGGCGATGGATCGCCAGCAGGATGTTGGAGAAGATCGGGCCGACCACGAAATCGACCTTGTCGCGCTCGAGCAGGCCGCGCACCTTGACCACGGCAGCGTCGGGCTTGAGCTCGTCGTCGGCATTGACGATCTCGACGTCGCGGCCGGCCATCTTGCCGCCGAGGTCCTTGACCGCGAGCGCAAAGCCGTCGCGGACCTGCTGGCCCAGCGCGGCGGCAGGTCCGGAGGTCGTCACCAGCACGCCGATCTTGATCTTCTGTTGCGCGGCCGCCGGGGTCGCCGCGATCCCCAGCAGCGCCGCCAATCCCACGAGTTTCGTCAGTTGCCTCATGTCACTCCCCAAAACATTGTCGTGATGCCTTTCCAGCTTGGCCGCAGCTTAGTCTGACGCGCGCAACCGCTGCAAGCGATGTGGCATGGCATCAGGTCGATGGCGGCGCGACATGCAAGCACCGCGCCAATTGCTTGAAGTTTAAAGAAATTGCAGAACTGCCCCGGTGCATCAGGCAGGATTCGCAATTGTCCTTGCGGGACGCCGCAAATTGCTTGAAGCTCAAACCAATCGGTCCGACCGGAACCCGCCGCGGAGGCATGATCGCCGCATGATCCTCGATTCCGAAACCAAAGCCGTCGAACTGCCCGACGATCACGGCACCGAGCTCAGGCTGTGGTTGCGCCTCTTGACCTGCACCACGCTGATCGAGGGCGAGGTGCGCAGCCGGCTGCGCGAAAAATTCGACGTCACGCTGCCGCGGTTCGACCTGATGGCCCAGCTCGACAAGGTGTCCGACGGCATGACGCTGTCGGATTTGTCGAAGCGGATGATGGTGTCGAACGGCAACGTCACCGGGTTGGTCGAGCGCCTGGTGGAGTCCGGGCACCTCGATCGCCGCACCTCGGAGACCGATCGTCGTGTGCAGTTCATCCGACTCACAAAACTCGGCCGGGCCGAATTCCGCAAGATGGCGGCCGAGCATGAGAAATGGATCGCCGATGTCTTCGGCGACCTCTCACCGAAGGACATCCGCGAATTGATGCGGCTGCTTGCCAAGGCCAAGGGCTCGGCGCAGCGCTCCGCCAAGGCGAGGACCGCTTAGGCCGTGACCGCGATCGATTACGAGGTCGAATACAACAACCGGGCGCGGGTGCCGGAGAACCCGGCGCTGATGGCCGGCTGGGCGAGGGACTCCGCGGCTTACCGCGAGCTGCATCCGCCGCGGCGGCTGAGCTATGGCCCGGGCGAGCGCAACGTCATCGACCTCTTCGAAGGTGATGGCGACGGTCCGATCGTGGTTTTCATCCACGGCGGCTACTGGCAGGCGCTCGACGGCTCGTCATCGAGCCACTGCGCCCGCGGCCTCAACGGCCACGGCATCAGCGTCGCGGTGCCGAGCTACGATCTCTGTCCCAACGTCTCGATCGATGACATCATCGGCGAGATGCGCGCGGGGTGCCGCGAACTTGCAAAGCTCGGCCGGCCGCTCGTGGTGTCGGGCCACTCCGCCGGCGGACATCTTGCCGCATGCATGCTGGCGACCGATTGGCCGGCCTATGATGCGTCGCTGCCGGGCAACCTGGTCAGGGCTGCTTATGCGATATCAGGCCTGTTCGAACTGGAGCCGCTGGTCGGCACCACCGTCAACAAGGCACTCGGCCTCGACCGCGCCGCAGCGAAGGCGGCGAGCCCGCTGCTCTGGAAAGCGCCCGCAGGCGCCACGCTCGATGCCGTCGTCGGCGGCGCCGAGAGCGCCGAATATCACCGGCAGAGCCGGACCATCGTCGATGTCTGGGGCGGAGCGGGCGTAGCGACGCGGTTCGGCACCGTGCCCGATGCCAATCATTTCACGGCAATCGCGCCGCTCGCCGACCCGGCGTCGGCCATGGTCGCGCGGCTAAAGCAGCTCACACAAATCTGAGATTCCCGGGATCGCAGCCATTCTCCACCCTTGCGCCAAATTATTTTAAGTATAAAATGATTGGCGGTTGGAACGCTGCCGGGCGTCCTCGATACTGCTCTTCTCGATATTGGTCTTTGGCCTTTCTGGACGGAAAGCGAGGGCAATCGAATGTCAGGTGAATTTCCCGGGCTCGGCCCATCGGGGCATGTCGACGATTTCGCGCGGCGCAACCTGCCGCCGCCTGGGCAATGGCCGCGGCTGCTGCTCGACCGGCCTGAATTCAAATATCCCGACTATCTCAATGCAGCGGTCGAACTGACCGACCGCATCGTCGCGCAGGGCATGGGCGATCG
>CALRXG020000101.1:0-16447 GCA_943372075.1 Bordetella parapertussis
CGGCGCCGTCCAGGCCAATATCAACCGCGGGACGCCCGATGTCGCGCTGTTCGAGGTCGGCCAGGTGTTCCGCGGCGACAAGCCCGAGGACCAGCTCGTCGCGGCTTCGGGCGTGCGCCATGGCTACGCGTCGTCGAGGGGCATCGGACGGCATTGGACCGGCTCGAAGACGGCGGATGCAATGGATGCCAAGGCCGACGCCTTCGCCGTGCTGGCGGCTGCCGGTGCGCCGATGCAGGCGCTCCAGATCGTGCCGGGCGGCCCCGCCTGGTTGCATCCGGGACGTTCCGGCACCATCCAGATCGGTCCGCAGAACGTGCTCGGCTGGTTCGGCGAGCTGCACCCGCGCGCGGCCGAGGCGCTGGGCGCCGACGGCCCGATGATCGTGTTCGAGGTGATCCTCGAGCGCATCCCGCAGGGCAAGCAGCGGGCGACGCGCGCCAAGCCGGTGCTGGAGCTCTCGGCGTTCCAGCCGGTGTCGCGCGACTTCGCCTTCATCGTCGACCGCAGCGTCAAGGCCGGCGACATCGTGCGCGCGGCGCAGAATGTCGACAAGAAGCTGATCACTGACGTGACCGTGTTCGACGTCTACGAGGGCAAGGGCATCGATCCCGAGAAGAAGTCGGTCGCGATCGCGGTGACGATCCAGCCGCGCGAGAAGACCATGACCGACCAGGAGATCGACGCGGTTGCGGCCAAGGTTGTCGCCGAGGTGACGAAGAAGACCGGCGGCACGCTGCGGGCGTGATGGCGACGCGAAGATGGTCTGCTCCCTCGCCCCGTTCTTACGGGGCGAGGTAAGAGACGCCTCCCATGACCTCCCTCTCCCTCATCCCCTCCGACATCTCGACCAACATCGCGCTGGCGATCTGCGCGATCGCCTTCGTGTCGGGCACCGCGCGCGGCTTCTCCGGGTTCGGCTCGGCGCTGATCTTCATGCCGCTCGCCAGCAGCGTTGCGGCGCCGCGGCTGGTGGCGGCGCTGCTGCTGATCATTGATTTCATCGCCGCCACGCCGATGCTGCCGAATGCCTGGACCCACGCCGACCGCAAGGCGACCGCTGTCATGGTGGCCGGTGCGCTGGTCGGCGTTCCCATCGGCACCTATTTCCTCACCGTGCTCGACCCGGTGACCACACGCTGGATCATCTCCGGCTTCGTCGCCGCGCTGCTGGTGCTATTGCTGTCGGGCTGGCGCTACCACGGCGAGGATCACGCCGCGCTCTCGATCGGCGTCGGCGGCCTCTCGGGCTTTTGCAGCGGCCTCGCGCAGACCGGCGGCCCGCCGATCGTCGCCTACTGGCTGGGACGCCCGATCTCGTCGGTGATCTCGCGCGCCAATATCGTGCTGTTCTTCGGCGCCTCGGATTTCTTCTCGCTGGTCAGCTACTGGTTCACCGGACTGATCACGATGGAATCGGTCAAGTTCTCGCTGATCATAGGCCCGATCTACGGCATCGGCGTCTGGTTCGGCGCCTCGCTGTTCGGCAAGGCCAGCGAGCAGGTGTTTCGCGCGATCTGCTACGCGCTGATCGCCGCCGCCGTCATCGTCGGCCTGCCGGCGCTTGATGGCATTTTGCGCGGAGGCTAGAGCGTTTTCGAGCGAAGTGGATACCGGTTCGCGTGAAGAAACCGCGCCAAGACAAGAACCCAGAGCCCCGTTCCGATTCCATCGGAACGGGAAAGGCTCTAGGCTCGGTTTCGACCGGATAAAGTCAAGGGAGAGGAACCGATGATCGATCGCCGCAATGCATTGAAACTGGCGCTCGGAAGCGCCGCACTGCTCGCGACGCCGGCGGTGCGCGCGCAAGCCACGAAGCCGCGCACGCGCATCGTGTTCCTCGGCACCAAGGGTGGCCCGCGCGTCGGCATCGGCGCTTCCAATCCCGCCAATCTGCTGGTCGTCAACGACACCCCGATCGTGATCGATTGCGGCATGGGCGTCAGCCGGCAGCTAGTCAACGCCGGCGTGCCGATTCCGTCGGTGAAATACATCTTCATCAGCCACCATCATTCCGATCACAATCTCGAATACGGCAATCTGTTCTACAACGCCTGGGCAGCGGGCCTCTCGACGCCGATCCACTCGTTCGGTCCCAAGGGCATCGAGGCGATGACAAGGGAATACTGGGAGCTGAACAAGTTCGACGTCGAGACCCGGATCGCGGACGAAGGCCGCCCCGACCCGCGCAAGCTCCTGATCGCGAAGGACATCACCGACGACGGCGTGGTGCTGAAGACACCGGATGTCACCGTCACCGCGTTCCGCACGCCGCATCCGCCGATCACGGACAACTTTGCCTACAAGTTCGAGACGCCGGATGGCATCGTCGTGTTTTCCAGCGACACCGCCTACAATCCGAAGCTCGCCGAGTTCGCCAAGGGAGCCGACGTGCTGGTGCACGAATGCCTCTATATCCCCGCGGTCGATCGGCTGGTGGCGAAGACCAAGAACGGCGCGACGCTGAAGAAGCATCTGCTCGACAGCCACACCTCGACCGAGGACGTCGGCCGCATCGCCGCCGCCGCCGGCGTCAAGACGCTGGTGCTGAGCCACTTCGTCCCCGGCGACGATCCCGATGTCACCGATGACGACTGGACCCGCGACGTGAAGACGAACTTCAAGGGCCGGATCGTGGTGGCGAAGGATCTGATGGAGCTGAAGCTGCCGGTGTGAGGCCTGCTACGTCATTCCGGGGCGACGCGTAGCGTCGAGCCCGGAATCCATCGGGCCGCATGCATCGTAGATAAATGGATTCCGGGCTCTCGCTTCGCGAGCCCCGCAATGGCGACGTGGATAGAGCGGCGCGCTCGTGCCACTGATTTGCCCGACGACGCAAGCCTTGCGCATCCAGCAGCGACGCCCGATCTCACCCCACGCTCAATTCATCGGCTCCGCCGAGCGACGCGGCGTGCGGCGCTTGTGTCTTGCGGCAGGCGCCGGCGTCTCCGGCGCAGCCTCCTTCACCCCGCCGATCCTGCGCAGCGCGGCATCGGCGGCACGCTCGCCACTCTCCCAGGCGCCGTCGACGGTCCCCCACAGCGTCTCGTGGGTGGCCTCGCCCGCGAGATACATCGCGCCGATCGGCTCGGTCAGGATCCGGCGGGAGAACTGCGCGCCCGGTGCCGCCGCCGACATCGCACCGAGGATGAAGGGCGATGCATTCCAGCGCGTCGCGCTGGTCTTCTTGATGGATGCTCCGACCTCGCTGCCATAGAGCCGCGTCAGCCATTCCACCGCGAACGCAATCATCGCCTTCTCGCCCTGCGCCGACAGCTCGCGGCCGAACGAGCCCGCGACGTCGATCGTGCACAGCGAGGAGCCGGCGATGTTGCCGTAGAGCAGCGCGGTCTTGGTCGAATTGCTCTGCTCGATGATGACGTCGTCGCGCGACAGCCCGAGCGGGTTGCCCGGAATCTCCAGCGCGATGCGATCATAGCTGCCGAGGCTGAGTTTGGCGGCGGCATCCAGCGAACGCTTCGGAAGCTCGGGCGCAAACTTGATATTGCCGCTCGCCAGCACGTTGCTCGACACGGTGACGATGGCGGCGCGCGCGACGATCTTGCCGGAGGCCGTCTCGACCGTGACGTCGCGATTGCTCCACAGGATGCGCTGCGCCGGCGTCGACAGCACGAGCGGCAGGCCCTCGCCGAGCTTCGCGATCAGCGCGCCGAGGCCCTGCCGGCAGGCGATCGCGGTGTTGCGATCCTGCGCGCGCACCTTGTCGACGGCGGAGAGGTCCTTCAGGTCCTTGCCGCTGAAACTGGCGCCGAGCAGGAATTCTGCGGTGCCGGCCCAATCGCCGAGGTCCTTCGGCATCGCAGCGGCGCAGGCGATATCGGCCTTGCGCGAGGCGTCGTCGATGGCGCGATTGGCGCGCACCAGCGCGGCCAGGAATTCCTCGGTCTCGCCGGGACGGGCGTAGCGCCGGCCGATGCGAATCTTCTGGCCCGCGGGCGCCGTGACGATGTCGAGGCCCGCGGAACGCGCCAGCCGGATCATCGGATTGGTTTCGGGATTGTGCATCCAGCGCGCGCCACGGTCGAACGGCGCATCGAATGTCGTTGCGTCGGTCTGGCAGCGGCCGCCGATCTGGCCCGACGCCTCCACCACGATCACCTTGCGGTTCGCCGCAGCGATCCGTCGCGCCGCGGCGATGCCTGCGGCCCCGGCGCCGATCACGACGATGTCGGCCTCGCGCGGCAGCGGCGCAGCAACGGCCCGGCCGCCCAGCACCGGCGCCAGAGCGAGAGCTGCCGACGCCGACAGGAAATCGCGGCGGGTCACTGGCATGACATAGCTTCTGGCATGGTTTCCGGGGGCTTGCAGGGAATGGGAACGCTTCGCGAACTGTGCCGCATCTCACCGACCGCAGCAACACTCATGGTAAATCAATCATGATTGATCGATTGAGCGCATGAACTAAATTGCAACGGCTTGCGACCATGATTAGGTGAAAACAAGCGGTCATAGAACCGCTGGGGGGAATCCATGGGCGTGATGCTCGATACCGTCGGTAAATGGATCGCGGGGTACTTGTCGAAGGAAGTGCCCGGCTACGAGCCGTTCACGCCGAGCGACCCCGACCATCTGCGCGGCATCATCCAAGAAGGAGATGTCCTCCTCGTCGAGGGCAACAACCGTATCTCCGGCATCATCAAATACCTGACGCAGTCGACCTGGTCGCATGCCGCGCTGTTCGTCGGACCGATCGACGGCGCATTCGAACCTGACGGCGAACAGCACGTGCTGATCGAGGCCAATGTCGGCGAAGGCGTGACCTCCGCGCCGCTGTCGAAATATTTCACCTATCACACCAGGCTCTGCCGGCCGGTCGGTTTGTCCTACGAGGACCGCACCACGGTGTGCCGCTATGCGATCAACCGCATCGGCTTCGGCTACGACACCAAGAACATCGTCGATCTGGCGCGCTACCTGTTTCCGCTGCCGATCCCGCAGCGCTGGCGGCGGCGCATGATCGCGTTCGGCTCCGGCGATCCGACCAAGATCATCTGCTCCGCGCTGATCGCGCAGGCGTTCGACGCCGTGCGTTATCCGATCCTGCCCAAGATCACGCGTGCCGCCAGCCGCAAAGCGCGCCGCGAGATCCTGCATATCCGCGATTCCTCGCTCTACATGCCGCGCGATTTCGACATCTCGCCCTATTTCGAAATCGTCAAACCCACCATCGTGCACGGTTTCGACTACACGGCCCTGCACTGGGCCGACAAGCAGAAGCCGCTCCAGGAGGTAGCGGGCGAATTCGGTGTGTTTCCAGAATGCAAGTCGCCGCCGCTTGTTCCTGAAGCGATTGACGAGGAGGCGGCGCTTCCGGCTACAGAAGTGACGACGGCCGAGACCGCACCGGCGTAACGAGACGCCTGCAAGGCCCTCACGCGATGCGGACAGTTCCGTCAACCCGGCCTGGAATCCGTCTCATTGCCCGGCTTCGCCGTTGAGTTCTCGCGGACGCATCACTAGGGTGCGCGCGCTTCGGCATATTTTCTTTCGGTAGTTTTACGGTGTTTCGTTGATCAGTTTCTCGGCGATGGCCGCGGCGTCGGACAAGGATCCGGCGCGCTGGCGCCGTCCGTTCATCACATGGCTGGAGGGGGTCGAGACCGGCTGGTCGATCCCGCTGCTGCTCGCGCTCTTTGTCGCGATCTGGACCGGCTACCTCGTCATCGCCTATCTCGGCGCCGGCCTGCATCCCGACGTGCTCGAGACCTGGACGCTCGGTCGCCATCTTGCATGGGGATATCCCAAGCATCCGCCGCTGATGGGCTGGATCGCGCGGGGCTGGACCACGATCTTCCCCCTCACCGACTGGTCGCTGCAGCTGATGGCGATGGTCAATGCAGCTGTGGCGCTCTGGGCGGTCGACCTGATCTCGCGCCGCTTCGTGCGTGGCGGGAAGCGGGTGATCGTGCTGCTGCTGTTGATGCTGCTGCCGGTCTATCAATTCCACGCCCAGCGCTTCAACGCCAACACGGTGCTGCTGGCATCCTGGCCGCTGGCGACCTACTGCTTCCTGCGGGCGTTCGAGGCGCCGAAGCAGATCGGCTGGGCGATCGCGGCCGGTGCGGCCTGCGCGCTCGCGATGCTCGGCAAATATTATTCGATCTTCCTGGTCGCGAGCTTCGGCTTTGCCGCCGTGCTGCATCCGGACCGCCGCCGCTATTTGCTGTCGGCTTCGCCCTGGATCTCGACGCTGGCGGGAACGCTCGTGCTTGCAGCACATCTGCACTGGCTCGCCACGACAGGCGCGACCACGTTCGACTATGCGCTCGCGCATGCCGGCGCCGATCATGTCGCGGCGCTGTGGGAAGTCGCTTACTTCATCATGGGGCTGAGCGCGGCGCTCTCGGTCGCGGCGGTGACCTGGGTGTTCATTGCCGGCCGAAGGCTCGCGCAATGGCCGGCGGATTTCCGCGCGATGAACGCAGGGCTCCGGCTGCTACTGCTGATCGCGATCGGAACCATCATGTTTCCGGCCCTCGTCTCGCTGGCGGTCGGCACCGATCTGCCATCGCTGTGGGCGGTGCAAGGCCTGTTTCTGTTCGTCGTTCTGACCGTGTGCGCAACGAGCTATCCGATCGAGCGCTTCTACGTGGTCAACCTGACGGTGATGGTCGCCGGGATCGCCGTTCTCGCGGTCGTCGTCGGAGCGCCGCTGCACGCGCTCTATCGCAACGCTCACGGCTATGAGGAGGGCCGCGACTTCTATCATGCCGTCGCGGCGGAGCTCACCACACGATGGCACGCCGCCGCCACGACGCCGCTCACGGCGGTCAGCGGCGACGATGCGCTGGCCTTCGCCGCTGCGTTCTACAGTCCGGACCATCCGTTCTATTCGCGGCCGTTTGCCTATCAATACACCTGGGGCTTGCCGCGCAAGACCACGCTTGATCGCGGCTGGGCCGCATTGTGCTTCGCCGACCAGCCGGATTGCCTGAGCTGGATGGCGCGCACGACCTTGCGCGCGACCGATGTCATCCGCGCCGAGTTCGATGCCAGGGCGATGCTGCTGGGCCGGCCCGGCCGGACCCGGCGGGTCGTGATGCTGATCGTACCGCCGTATGACGCAACGCCCGCCGTCCACCCCGAGGTCGAGGATTTCAGCTCGAACCGCCGCGCCTATGACTGATCAGAACGTCGCCGCCAGCGTCAGCCGGACGGCGAGCGGCTCGGCCGGATGCACATGGCGGTCGCCGACGCCGTCGATCGGCTCGCCGGGCAACCGCGACAGATAGTAGTATTCGATCTGGTTGGTCTGGGCGTTGAAGAGATTGAGGACGTCGAGTTGCAGCCGCATCCCGTTGTCGAATTTGTAACCGGCACGGGCGTTGACGATGAACGACGACATCGAGCGCACGCTGTCGTCCTCGATCAGCGGGCGCGGGCCGAAATAGCGGGCGCGCAGGCTGCCGAACCAGCCGGTGTCGCGGCCGAAGGTGACGCCGCCGCTGGCGACCCAGGCCGACGCTCCGGGGATGAAATTGCCGACCGGATCAAAATCGGTGAAGCGGGCGCGGGTATAGGCGAGATCGAAATCGAAGCTCATCCACGGCAGCACCTTGTACTGGTTGGTCCACTCGACGCCGACGCGCCGGCTCGGCCGGCTCGGTTCGGTGGTGCCGGCGTCGCCGACGAACAGCAATTCGGAATCGAAATCGAGCACGAACACCGCAAGCGACGAGGTCAGCCCGTCGATCGCCTTGGTGCGGATGCCGAGCTCGGCGCCCTTCGAGCGCACCAGCAGCGGCACGCGTTCAAGCGGCGTCACCTTGTCGTTGGGATCGACCGTGATGGTCGCACCGCGGATATCGTTGGAATGCAGGCCGAAGCCGGCATTGCCATAGAACTCGGTCTTGGCCCATGGACCGAGCACGATGCCGGCCTTCGGGCTCGTCATCGCCGCCTGCGCGTTGCCGGAATTCTGCGGCGTATCGCTCAGCACATGGCCGGCGAAATAATCCTCGCGGACGCCAACCGTGGTGCGTAGCCAGTCGGTCCAGCGCGCGGTGGTATCGGCCCACAGCGCGACGCTGCCTTCCTGCACCTGATCGTTGCGCACGGTGGACAGGATCTCGCGCTGCGCGGTCTTGAACAGGCCGACGTTGATGTCGTCATAGCGGGTCTGCACGCCGACCCGGGTCTGGGTATCGATCCCAGCGATACGGACATCGAAGGCGTGGCTGGCGTCGACACCATAGACAGTGCGCCTGTCGGTCTGGCTGAACTGGTCGCCATTGACGGGATCGTCGAGGAAGTAGGTGAAGTCGTTATAGAGTTGCAGCGACGAGCGGATCACATAGGCGTTGAGCTTGGTCTGGCCGTAGTCGCTTGACTGCGCCCAACTGCCCGACAGGCTGAACCGGCTCGAGGTGCCGCCGTCGGTCGGATTGAGCGAGCCGTAGCGGTCGATCAGGCCCTGGTCGATCGCGCGCTGCGCCACCTGGTCGGTCGAATTCCAGCCGTTGGAATAGGCCATCGCGGTCAGCGAGAAGCCGTCGGTCGCGGTGCCCTGGCTGTAGCGCAGCACGCCGTTGAGCTTGCGGATATTGTCAGGCACGTCCCACGGGCCGTTGTATTTGTTCGCCTCGAAAGCCGCGAGCAAGGTGCCGTCGCCGACCTTGGTCGAGCCCGCGGCCATCGCGCGCTGATAGCCGAAGCTGCCGACCGTGATCTCGGCGATATTCTTCGGCAGCCCGTTGAGATAGTTGATGTCGACCGCGCCGGCCGACGCGAAATCGCCCTTGTCCGCAAAATACGGACCCTTGCGGACGTCGACCGACTGGATCAGCTCGGGGATCAGGAAGTTGATGTCGGCATAGCCCTGGCCGTGGCCATGGGTCGGCATGTTGACCGGCACGCCGTCGACGGTGATGGCGAGATCGGTGCCGTGATCGAGATTGAAGCCGCGCAGGAAATACTGGTTGGCTTTGCCTTCGCCGGAATGCTGAGTGACGATCAGCCCCGGCACCGCCTCCAGGACTTCGCCGACGCGCGACACCGGTCGCGCATTCAATTCCTCGCCGCTGATCTGCCGCTCGCTCGCGGCGGTCGGCTGCAGATTGCCGGATATGGTGGCAGCGCCGCCGGTGATGCCGCCGGCGGCAGAAGTGGGTTGATTAGCTTGCGGCGCAGCCGGCCTGCGGACGCGGGCGGCGACAGGATGCAGGCGCTGGGAGGGCTTGGCACGCCTGGGCGAGGTCTGATCGGGCGACGTCACCGTCACCGGCGGCAGTTGTCCGGATGTGGCGGCAACCATCTGCGCTTCGGCGGCCGGTGCGAACGCTGCAATGGATGCGGCGGCGGGAAATATCCGCCATACAGAACGACGCAACGCCCATGCCCCCGCATGATACCTGCTACAGTCACGCGACGACCGCATCAGCTTCAACCAACCCCGGCCAGCGAACGCTAGCAAGCACGGTATGACGTTACAAGAAAAATATCATACTGGCGCTCAGCAACACGGATAGCCCATGCAACGCATCACCATCACCATCGAGGATGACCTGCTCGCGGAGATCGACGCCGCCGCCGAGGCGCGCGGCTACCAGAACCGCTCCGAGATCATCCGCGATCTGGCGCGTGCCGGCCTGCAGCAGGACGCGGAAGAGGCACCGTCAGGGCAATGCGTCGCCGCGCTGGTCTATGTCTACGATCACGCGGCGCGCGACCTGTCGAAGCGGCTGGTGCAGAATTTCCATGGCCATCACGATCTGTCGCTGGCGACGCTGCATGTCCATCTCGACGACGACAGCTGCATGGAGGTGACCGCGCTGAAGGGCGCCAGCAGCGAAGTCCGCCATCTCGCCGATCATGTCATCGCCGAGCGCGGCGTGCGCTACGGCCGCGTCGTGATGATCCCGACGGCGGCGGACAAGAAGCCGCACAAGCGGGGGCACAAACATACGCATGATTGAGTAAGCCTACCTTGCCCCGCTTACGGGGCGAGATAGCAATAAACTACGCCGCCTTCGCTTTGGTGCCACGCGGCAGGCCGGCACGGGCGAGCCCGCCATAGAGCGCTTCGCCCGGCATTTCGGCTTTCAGGATCGATCGCACCTCGACCAACCGGTCGAGATCGATGCCGGTCGGAAATCCCTTGCTTTCGCACAGGAAGACGAGATCCTCGAACACTACATTGCCGGTGGCGCCCGGCGCGAACGGACAGCCGCCGAGGCCGCCGAGCGAGCCGTCGAGCACGCGGGCGCCTTCATCGAGCGCGGCCGAGGCATTGGCGATGCCCATCCCGCGGGTGTCGTGCAGATGCACGCAGACCGGCTTCGCGCCCGCGATCTTCACCGCACCGCGCGTCAGCTCGCCCACCGCCTTCGGCCCGGCATAGCCGACGGTGTCGGCGATCGCGACCATGTCGACGCCGACCTCGTAGAGCTTCTCGGTCAGGCGCAGCACCTCGTTCGGATCGACCGCACCGACGATCGAGCAGCCGAGCCCCATCGAGATCGCGGCGTTGACCAACGGCTTGTGCGCGCTGGCGTCACGCAGCTCGCAGAGCCGCCTGATGTTCTCGATCGCGGATTCGCGCGAGCGGTTGGCATTGGCCTGGCTGTGCTCCTCGGTCGCCGACACCACCGAGGCGATCTCGGCGACGCCGGCGGCCAGCGCCTCGTTGACGCCACGCTCGTTCAGCGCCAGCGCGACACCGTGCGCGCCGGGCAGCGCCGCGATGGTGGCGACGACGTCGCGGACATCGACGAATTGCGGGAAGGTCTTGGCCGGCAGGAACGAGCCGACCTCGAAATGCCGGACGCCGGCGCCATATTCGTCGCGCACCCAGCGTTGCTTCGCCGCGGTCGACGGGAACGTCTTCACCAGCTGCAGGCCGTCGCGCAGGCCGACCTCGCGCAGGCTCACTCTGTCGTCGGGATAGATATCGTGGACGCGGGTCATGTCAGCCTCACGCAGCGTTGCCGGTTGATGAAATGGTCTGCTGGTCGAGCTCGGCGCGAACCGCCTCGGTATCGGCGCCGAGCACCGGCACTTTCAGGCCTTCACCGATATTGTGGCCGTTCCATTCGAGCGGCAGCGCCGGGACGCGGAACGGCTTGCCGTCGGCGTTCAAATTGTTGACCAGTCCGCCAGGGCGCAGAACGTGCGGGTCCCGCAGCAAATCCTCCGGCCGGTTGATCGGCGAGAAGCAGATGTTGAGCGCGTCGAGTCGCGCCGAGAGGTCGGCCACGTTCCAGCCCTTGATCACCTCGGCGACGCGCGGAATGATCCGGTCGCGCGCCATGATGCGGTCCGTCGTGGTACGCAGCGTCGGATCGTCGGCGAATTCCCCCAGGCCAAACTCACGGCAGAAGCTCTGCCAGTGACCTTCAGTGACGACGCCGATGAAGATGCGGTCGCCGCCGGCGGCATCGAAGATGTCGTAGATCGGCCAGGCATGCTCGCGTTCCGGCATCGAGCGCGGCTTGCGTCCGGTCATCTCGTATTCGACCATGTGCTGGGCGACCAGGAACAGACAATTCTCGAACAGGCCGATGCGGATGTCGGCGCCATTCTTGCTGCCGCCGCGCTTCTGATAGAGCGCGGCGAGGATCGAGATCACCCCGAACATGCCGCCCATGATGTCGTTGGCGGAGGAGCCGACGCGCTGCGGCTTGTCGCGCGTACCGGTCATCGCGGCGAGCCCCGACATCATCTGCACGACCTCGTCGAGCGCCGGGCGATGATCATAGGGGCCAGAGAGAAAGCCCTTGTGGCCGGCGATGATCAGATGCGGATATTTCGCGCGCAGTTCCTCAGGCCCGAGCCCCTGCTTGTCGAGCTGGCCGTCGCGGAAATTCTCCAGGAACACATCGGCCCGGGCGAGCAGAAGGTGCATCGTCTCGCGGTCCTCGGGCCTGGCGAGATCGAGCACGACGCTGCGCTTGCCGCGGTTGAACAGCGGGAAGAATGAGACGCCCATGCCGCCGAGCGAGCGGGTCTTGTCGCCGGCGGGAGGTTCGACCTTGATCACCTCGGCACCGAGTTGCGCCAGGATCATGCCGCAGGTCGGCCCCATCACCATGTGGGTCATCTCGACGACCCTCACGCCCTCCAGCGGCAGTCCGCTCCCGGTCATCGGTTTCTCCGTGCTCGTTGCGCTCTGGTTTCGACGGGCGAAAACGCTCCCTGACCGGCGCAGGTTAGGCTTCCGCACGCTATCTGAAAAATATAATCTGTCGAATAGTGTGTTCGTCATTCTAGAACGCTGAACCCTGATGGATTCGCGCCAGCTACGCTATTTCATTGCCGTCTACGAGCAGCGCAACCTGTCGCGGGCGGCGGACCAGGCCAATGTCGCGCAATCCGCGCTCAGCCACCACATCGCCAATCTGGAGGCTGAATTCGCCACCCCGCTGTTCGAGCGCAAGCCGCGCGGCATGGAACCGACCGCCGCGGGTGAGCGGCTCTATGAGCATGCCCGCATCATCCTGCGCGCCATGGCGGCGGCCGAGCGCGAGATCAAGGAGGGCGGCAGCGAGATCGCCGGCGACATCTCGATCGGCATGGCCAATTCGGGGATGAAGGCGATCGGCGTGCCGCTGATGCGGACCGTGCTGACCAAATATCCCAACCTGAAACTGGCGCTGACCGAGAGTCTCTCCGGCGCGACGCTGCTGCACCTGCTGAGCTCCGACGTCGATCTCGCGCTGGTCTACAATCCGCCCTCTGAAAAAGACCTGATCGCCGAGCCGGTGCTGGAAGAGCAGATGTTCTGCGTCGGCACCTCGAAGCTGATCGGCAAGAAGGCGCCGATCAGCTTCGAGGAAGTAGCACGGCGCTGCGGCACGGGCTCTCGGCGCGCGCGCTGCTGGATGATCCCGTGCCGCTGAAGCGGCTGGAGGCCAATGCGATCCTGCATCTCAATTCGACCAGCGGCATGATCGGCGCGCTGACCGCGGGCCTCGGCTGCACGATCGCGACGACGCATTTCGTCAGCGAGCCGTTGAAGGCGCGATTGCTGATGGCGCGCGAGGTCGTCGAGCCGAAGCTGACCCGCACGCTCTATCTCTGCCGCCTGCGCAACCGCCCGATGACCTACGTCATGGAGGAAATGTGCCGCCTGATCCGCGCCCTGATCGCCGACCAGGTCGGCTGCGGCGCCTGGGAAGCGACGCTTCTGATCTGAAGCGCTTTGAGGCGAAGTGGACGCCGGTTCGCGTCAAGAGAGCGCGTCGTAAGTAGCCATCGAAAATATCGAACGATTGCTTCGATATGTTCGTCTGGATTTCTGGCTTGCGGCTGCCAAACATGCGCAACCGGCACGCCTTCGCAAGAAAGGCGGCCACTGGACCACACGGGGAGGACCATCATGAGCGCCGTCGAACTTGGCTCGGTTGCCGATCTCGCCACCACGACCAGCGGACCGAACCAGATCTCACGGCGACTGGAGGCGTTGCCCGCCTCCTCCTATGTCTGGCGGCTGGTGATCCTGCTCTCGCTCGGCGGCTGCTTCGAAATCTACGACCTGTTCTTCACCGGCTACATCGCGCCGGGCCTCGCCCGCAGCGGGCTGATGACCACGACGACCCAGGCCTTCTTCGGCTTCTCCGGGATCGGCGCCTTCGTCGCGGCGACCTTCGCCGGCCTGTTCATCGGCACCCTCTGCCTCGGCTTCCTCGCCGATCGTTACGGACGCAAGGCGGTGTTCACCTGGTCGCTGCTGTTCTACAGCGCAGCATCGGTCATCATGGCTTGCCAGACCACGCCGGGCGGCCTCTTGCTGTGGCGCTTCATCGCCGGAATCGGGATCGGCATCGAGGTCATCACCATCGACGCCTACATCACCGAGCTGGTGCCGAGCTGGATGCGCGGCCGGGCCTTTGCGATCAACCAGGCGGTGATGCTGTCGGCGGTGCCGATCGTCGCCGCATTGTCGTGGTGGCTGGTGCCGCTCTCGCCGCACGGCATCGACGGCTGGCGCTGGGTCGTGCTGATCGGCGCGGCCGCCAGCATGATCATCTGGGTGCTGCGGCTCTATGTGCCGGAGAGCCCGCTCTGGCTGGCTCGTCATGGCCGCGCTGCCGAGGCCGAAAGGATCATGCGGACGCTCGAATCCGCCGCAGGTCCAGCGGCGGCTCGCCCCACCGTTGCGGCCGCGGCGGCGCCGCCGCGCCCGGCGGTCGAAGCCGGCTATGCCGACCTGTTCAGGCCGCCCTACGCCTCGCTCGTCGTGCTGTTCATGATCTTCAATCTCTGCCAGGCGTTCGGCGTCTACGGCTTCTCCAATTGGGTTCCGGCGTTGCTGGTCGAGAAGGGCATCAACGTCACCAAGAGCCTGCAATACTCATTCATCATCGCAGTCGCCTATCCGCTCGCACCGCTTTTGGCCTCAACCTTCGCCGATCGCTTCGAGCGCAAATGGATCATCTGCGGCGCCGCCGCCGCGATCGCGGTATTCGGCCTCGCCTTCGCGCAGCTCACCGAGCCAGTGCTGCTGATCGCAAGCGGCGTGCTGGTGACCGGCGCCAACATGACGCTGTCCTACGCCTATCACGCCTACCAGACCGAGGTGTTCCCGACCGCGATCCGGGCGCGGGCGGCGGGGCTGGTCTATTCGATGAGCCGGCTCAGCGCGACCTTCTCCGGCTTCATCGTGGCGTTCATGTTGAAGGAGGCCGGCGTCGGCGGGGTGTTCGGCCTGATCACCGCGGCGATGATCATCGTGATCGTGGCGATCGGCATCTGGGGACCCAATGTCCGCGGCAGGCCGCTCGACGCCTAGGTTCCCCGGCGCGTTCCGTCACGCGAAGCGGAGCCCATCCCGCATTGCGTGCGGGACAGGCCTCGCTCGAAAACGCTTTGACCGCGGCACAAACGGCACTTGCCGAAGCCATATTGGGTGGCTACCTCTCGCTCGTCATTTGGTAGAGGTAACCCGATCATGTTGGACGCCGCCGTCAAGGCGCTTTCGCAAATCCTGTCGCCGCCGATGCGCACCATCCTGTGGCGCTCGATCGGGCTTGCGCTGGTGCTGATCACCGTGCTGGCGATCGGATTGCAGCGGCTGCTGAGCTGGTTTGCCGACTCCGGCGAGGTCTGGGCCGAAGGCATGCTCGGCCCCGGCTTCCATTCCATGCTGCATGCGCTGTCCTGGGTGATCTCGATCGCGGCGGGCCTCGGCGTCGTGCTCGGCGGCATCTTCCTGATGCCTGCGATCACCTCGCTGGTGGCGAGCCTGTTTGTCGATGACGTCGCCGACCATGTCGAGCGCGAGCACTATCCGGCCGACCATCCCGGCGTGGCGCTCCCGGTCACGCTCGCCACCATCGAAGGCGTCAAGACGGCGTTGCTGACGATCCTGGTCTACGTGGTCGCGCTGCCGTTCGTGCTGTTCGCGGGCGCGGACTTTATCATCTTCTTCATCGCCACCGCATGGCTCTTGGGCCGCGAATATTTCGAGCTCGCCGCGATGCGGTTCCGCTCACCTGAAGACGCCAAGGCGATGCGCAAGGAGAATGCGGCGACGGTCTTCACCGCCGGCCTGTTCATCGCGGCGTTCGTCTCGATCCCGATCGTCAACCTGGCGACGCCGCTGTTCGGCATGGCCTTCATGGTCCACATGTACAAGCGGCTGTCAGGCCCGCGCCGCGAAGTGATGGAGCCGAACCGGCGTCAGGAAATCTCGATGCGGTGACTGATGGCGCTGATCTGCGCCGTCAGGTCGACGCGAGGCCGAGCCTGCGCATCACGATCCTCACGACGCCAATCGGTACCGGCGACAGGGGGCCCTGCGGCGCGCGCGTGATCAGGGCGACCAGGAGCAGCGCCAGGATGGCAAACCAGAAGCACAGCCAGAAGCCGTCGATATAGGCCAGCGTATTGGCCTCGCGCTGCACCAGCGCTGCGACCGTGCCGACGGCCCGCCCCATTGCCGTCCCCATGCCATGGCTGGAAAACTCTCCCGCCAGCCGCTTCAGCAGATTGACGACGTCGGCATCGCCGTTCTGGACATGCTGTCCGAGATAGTTCGAATGGATCTGCTCGCGGACGCGCAGCCAGGTCCCCATCAATGCGATGCCGATCTCGGCGCCGCCGAGCCGCATGATCTGGATATAGGCCGCGAACGCCGTCGCCCGCGATGGATCGGCGTTCGCCAACGCCATGATGATGATCGGCAGCAGCGTGAACGCCTGCCCGATCGATGTCAGCAGCACGATGCCGACAAAATCCTCACGCGCCCAGACATGGCTCAGCTGCGTGCCCCAGAGATTGGCCGCCGCGAATGCCGCGAAGCCGAGCACGACGACGACACGCGGATCGAGATGGCGGAGCAGGACGATCGAGACCGGCACCAGCACGAACATCGGCAGCGCGCCGTAGATGAACAGCAGCGTTCCCGATTGCTCCGGCCGCAGCGCGCCAACGGTGCCGAGGAAATTTGGCACCAGCGACGAATTCGACAGGCTGGTTAGCGTGTAGA
>CALRXG020000102.1:0-16372 GCA_943372075.1 Bordetella parapertussis
GTCCGTCGTCGTGATGTTCTCCTGCATCCTGCCGGGCATCTTCCCCGTGGTGCTGTCGGGCACGGTGCTGTGGCTGCTCGGGGAGGGACTGCAATTCGCCAGCGTGGTGGCATTGACCGTGTCGTTCGGCCTCGGGCTCAGCGCCACCATCCACTTTCTCAACCGCCTGCGGCTCGAGACCAAGCCGGGTATCACGCCGGAGCTTGCGGTGGAGCGCGCCACCGTGCTGGTCGGTCCCGCGCTGATCCTGACCACCGTGGTGCTGGCCTGCGGCCTCGTCGTCACCGTGTTCTCCGATCTGCCGTCGCTGCGCCTGTTCGGCTGGCTCAGCGCGTTCTCGATGGTCGCAGCGCTGATCGCGGATCTCTTCATCTTGCGGCCGACCTCGATGTTCCTGATCAACCTGTCGCAAAAACTCCGCGGCAGGGGCGGGCAGCCTGCGCCGATCGAAAAAGCCTGATCGGCGAACGACGCGCGACTCGCAACAAAAAGGCCCGGTTCCGATGCACTCGGAACCGGGCCTTTGTCATTTGCCGACGAAATCGGCCGGCAGCGTCAGGTCTTGGTCATCGTGATCGTGACGCCGCGGATCTCGCCCTTTGAGTCGATCTGCACGACCTGCTTGGAGCCGTTGGTCTGCAGGTTCAGGTTCGCAGCAAAGCCGGACGCCTCGACGAACACGTCGATTCGGCCACCACCCGCGGTGCCCTGCAAATTGCCGAAGATGTTGCGGCTCGCCTCGCTCCAGTTGCCGGAAATCCGGTCGCCCTGGCTGGTGACGTCGCTGGAGAGGTCGAATTTGTAGCTGTCGCTGGCGCAATGCAGCGACTGCTTCAGGCTCATGCCCGAGGGCGCGACCTTGTAGTCCGCCTTGCAACGAATGCGTTCGGTCGTGCCATTGGACAACGCCACCGTGCCTGTTCCAGTCCATGAACCGGCAAAACCGGCGAATGGTCCGCTGGCTTGGGCGTGGACTGCGGAGGCAGACAGCATCAGCGCGGCGCCGACGCCCACAGCCCTGAGAGCCTGGCCGGGCAGGCTGGAACCAAACAGTTTCATTGTGAATTTTCCCATCAAAATCAACGCCTCTTTCGCAAGAAAACGTCTCGCCGCATCGAAGGTTTAGTGTCCCCGAAGAATGTTAGGTTCAAACGACAGGACCCGTGTGCACGATGCCTGATCGTCATCGAACAGAATCAGGCGCTGCGACTCCTCGGTGGCATGTAGCTGTGCGCAAGCGTCATCCGCAATCGTCAAACGCGATAAAGTGATGGCGAGAATCGTTGTTTGGAATCAATGATTTATGTAGGGGTTTACAGCGCCGCAAATTTAGCCGCATTTAGCAGTGCTTGTCGTCAATTCGTTGCCGCGTTACGTGGCGTCTGAAATCCCTACAAATCCGTCCCGGCCATGCCGAAGCGCTTTTCGGGGACAGATTTTCTGCTGTCGGAAATGAAGGAATACGATGCGTAAATTTCTCCTGGCTGTTGCCCTGTTGTCGATCCCGCTCTCGTCCAGCGCCTTCGCCCAGCAGCAGGGGCGCGGTACTCCCGACGAGCAAAAGGCCTGCACGCGCGACGTGCAGCGTCACTGCCGCGCCGTGATCGATCAGGGCGATTTCACCATTCTCGCCTGCCTGCAGCAGAACCGCAGCAAGATCAGCGCCGCCTGCGATCAGGTGCTGAAGACCCACGGCCAATAAGAACAGCGTCAGGCCTCAGCGACCGCCATAGGGCCCGTGATCGGCATTCGTGCCGGCCACGGGCTGCGTATGCTGCGGTCACAGATAGCATTGGTTTTGGTGGCGTATTCCCCTATATGGGGCTCGCAAATCCCTGCATGCGCCTGAGCCATCCGCGCCTGCGTCGTGCCATGACCAGTGTAGCCCAAATTTCCCATGACCACCGCGAGCGACCTGCGATCCGGAAAGACCTACCGCGACGAGAATTTTCCAGTCGCGTCGTGGATCATTCATCCGCGGCATCGCGCCCTGATCCTGGCGTTCTATAATTTCGTCCGCACCGCCGACGATATCGCCGATCACGCCACGCTGCCGCCTGAGGAGAAGCTGCGTTATCTCGACCTCATGGAGGCCGAGCTGCTCGGCCATGGCGACAGCCAGAAGGAGGCGGTCAATCTGCGCCGCGCCTTCGCCGAGCGCGGCATGCCGCCGCGGCACGCGCTCGATGTGCTGGTGGCGTTCCGCCTCGACGTCACCAAGCTGCGCTATGAAAACTGGGACGACGTGATCGACTATTGCCGCTACTCGGCGATGCCGGTCGGGCGCTTCATGCTCGACGTGCATGGCGAGGATACCTCGACCTGGGCGGCCTCGGATGCGCTCTGTGCGGCTTTGCAGATCAACAATCATCTGCAGGATTGCGGCAAGGACTACCGCAACCTGAATCGCGTCTATTTGCCGCGCGATGCGCTCGCCGCTGCGGGCGCGACGGTCGAGATGCTCGGCGAGGCAAAGTCTCAGCCGGCCCTGCTCAAATGCCTGCAGGCGCTCGCAGTGCGCACCGAGACGCTGCTCGTGCAGAGCAAGTCGCTCGCCGCCGAGGTGAAGGACTTCAGGCTGGGCCTTGAAATTTCCGTGATCCAGGCGTTCGCCGACAAGATCGTCAACATGCTGAAGGTGCGCGATCCGCTTAGCGAGCGTGTGCATCTGAGCAAGGTCGAGCTGCTGCTGCAGAGCCTCGGCGGCGTCGCCGGCGAGACCGCGCAGCGCGCGACCGGACGGCGTGCGGTGTCCAAGACGGCGGCAGGCGCATGAGTGTCGAGGCGGCGGCCAACGCAAATTACGACAGCACCGCATCGGGCAGCTCGTTCTATGCCGCGATGCGCATCCTGCCGCGCGCGCAGCGCGAGGCGATGTTCCAGATCTACAGCTTCTGCCGCCAGGTCGACGACATCGCCGATTCCGACGGCCCGCGGCCGGAGCGGCTGGCCGCTCTGCAGCAGTGGCGCGACGACATCGATGCGCTCTATGCCGGGCATCCGCCGGATCGGTTGAAGGACTATGTCGCGTCGGTAAAGACCTTCGGCCTGAAGCGCGAGGATTTCCTCGCGATCGTCGACGGCATGGAGATGGACGTCCCGCAGGACATCCGCGCGCCGGACCTTGCGACGCTCGACCTCTATTGCGATCGTGTCGCGAGCGCGGTGGGCCGGCTGTCGGTGCGCGTGTTCGGTCTGCCCGAGGACGATGGCATCCAGCTCGCTTATCACCTCGGCCGCGCGCTGCAGCTCACCAACATCCTGCGCGACATCGACGAGGACGCCGGCCTTGGCCGCCTCTATCTGCCGCGCGAATGGCTCTGGCACGCCGGCATCACCAATGACGATCCGGCCCGCGTCACCACCGACCGCGCGCTGCCCAAGGTGTGCGCGCCGCTCGCCGAGCGGGCCAAGATGCATTTCCAGAAGTCCGACGAGATCATGAAGCGCAATTCGCGCCGCGCGGTGCGCGCGCCGCGCATCATGTCGAAATACTATCGCGCGATCCTCGATCTGTTGATCGCGCGCGGTTTCGCTGCGCCGCGTGCGCCGGTGCGTGTGTCCAAGGCGGCCAAGATCCGCATTCTTCTTCGTTACGCGATCATCTGATGCAAAAGACCGTTCATATCATTGGTGCCGGCATTTCCGGCCTCTCGGCGGCCGTGCGGCTTGCCAATGGCGGCTATAAGGTCGCCGTCCACGAAGCGACGCAGCAGGCCGGTGGTCGCTGCCGCTCCTATTTCGACGCCGCCACCAATCTCACCATCGACAATGGCAACCACCTGCTGCTGTCCGGCAACCGCCACGCGCTGAACTACGCGCGCGCGATCGGCACCGAAGCCGGCCTGGTCGGGCCCGCCCGCGCGCAGTTTCCGTTCGTCGATCTGGCCACCGGCCAGCGCTGGCAGCTCGATCTCGGCGACTCCCGCCTGCCGCTGTGGGTGTTCGACGAGGCGCGCCGCGTCCCGGACACGAGCTTGCGCGACTATCTCGCCTTGGCGCCACTGGCCTGGGCCGGCACCGGAGCGCTGGTCGGCAACACCATTCCCTGCAAGGGCACGCTGTACGACCGCCTGGTGCAGCCGCTGCTGCTCGCCGCGTTGAACGTCGATCCGCCGGAGGGCTCGGCCGGGCTCGCCGGCGCCATCGTGCGCGAGACGTTGCTCGCGGGCGGGCAAGCCTGCCGTCCGCTGATCGCGCGCGACGGACTGAGCTCGGTCCTGATCGAGCCGGCCGTGAAGCTGCTGCAGGACAGGGGCCACAGCGTCCAGTTCAGTCACGAATTGCGGGCGTTCGGCATGTCCGGCGATCGCGTCAGCGAGCTCGACTTCGGCGGCGGCGACAAGGTCGCGCTCGGGGCCGACGATGCCGTGGTGCTCGCGGTGCCGCCGCGTGCCGCGGCATCCCTGCTGCCCGGCGTAAAGACGCCGACCAAGTTCCGCGCCATCGTCAACGCGCATTTCCGCGTCGATCCGCCGCGCGACGCTGCGCCCATTCTCGGCGTGGTCGGCGGCCTCGTGGAGTGGCTGTTCGCCTTCCCGCAGCGGCTGTCGGTGACGATCAGCAATGGCGACCGGCTGGTCGATATGCCGCGCGAGGAGCTCGCGCAGGCGATCTGGCGCGACATCTGCAAGGCATCGGGCATTTCCGGCGACCTGCCGCCCTGGCAGATCGTGCGCGAGCGCCGCGCCACGTTCGAGGCGACGCCGGAGCAGAATGCCCTGCGTCCGGGGCCCGCGACGGGACAAAAAAACCTGTTTCTTGCCGGCGACTGGACTGCTACCGGGTTGCCGGCAACCATCGAGGGATCGGTGCGGTCGGGCGATCGTGCCGCCGATCTGGTCCTGACCAGGCGCTAGATCCGGCCGGTTGTTTTCGAGCGAAGTGGTTACCGGCTCGCGCAAGGAAAATGCGGCCGGAAAAACGGAAGAGCCCGTCCGATACGATCGGATCATGCTCCGGAGCGGCCGCGGCTTTCGATCAGCCGGCCCGCAATGAAGAGGATATCGAGCGAAATGCTTTCGAGAGATCACGGCGTCGCAGTCGATCCGGTCGCGCTGGAGAAGAGCATCTCCAAGGCAACCGAGGCGCTGCTCGGCTACCGTCAGTCCGACGGACATTGGGTGTTCGAGCTCGAAGCCGACAGCACCATTCCGGCCGAGTACGTCCTGCTGCGTCACTATCTCGCCGAGCCCGTCGATGCCACGCTCGAGGCCAAGATCGCCAGCTATCTGCGCCGCGTCCAGGGCGCGCATGGCGGCTGGCCGCTGGTGCATGACGGCCCGTTCGACATGAGCGCCAGCGTGAAGTCGTACTTCGCGCTGAAGATGATCGGCGATTCCGTCGATGCGCCGCACATGGTGCGGGCACGCGAGGCGATCCGTTCGCGCGGCGGCGCGTCGGCCAGCAATGTGTTCACGCGCTTCCTGCTCGCGCTCTATGGCGTCGTGACTTGGCGCGCAACGCCGGTACTGCCGATCGAGATCATGCTGCTGCCGATGTGGTCGCCGTTCCACATCAACAAGATCTCCTACTGGGCGCGCACCACCATGGTGCCGCTGATGGTGCTCGCCGCGCTGAAGCCGCGCGCGAAGAACCCGAAGGGCATCGGCATCGACGAATTGTTCCTGGAGGATCCGAAATCGGTTCGCATGGCGCCGAAGGCGCCGCATCAGAGCGCAAGCTGGTTCTATCTGTTCCGCTCGCTCGACGCCGTGCTGCGCGTGGTCGAACCGATGTTTCCGAACCGCCTGCGCCAGCGCGCGATCGGCGCCGCGCTCGCCTTCACCGAAGAGCGGCTGAACGGTGAGGACGGCATGGGCGCGATCTATCCGCCGATGGCCAACATCGTCATGATGTACGAAGCGCTCGGCAAGGATGAGAATTTCCCGCCGCGCGCCATTACCCGCCGCGGCATCGACAAGCTGCTCGTGATCGGCGACGAAGAGGCCTATTGCCAGCCCTGCGTCTCGCCGGTGTGGGACACCGCGCTGGCCTCTCATGCGCTGCAGGAGGCAGGCGGCGACGATACCCTCGCCAAGGCCAAGCAGGGTCTCGACTGGCTGAAGCCGCGCCAGGTGCTGGAGCTGAAGGGCGATTGGGCGGTCAAGGCGCCGGATGTTCGTCCCGGCGGCTGGGCGTTCCAATACAACAACGCCCACTATCCCGATCTCGACGACACGGCTGTGGTCGTGATGGCGATGGATCGCGTGCGGCGCCACACTGGCACCCACGAATATGATGAGGCGATCGCGCGCGGCCGCGAGTGGATCGAGGGACTGCAGAGCCGCGATGGCGGATGGGCCGCGTTCGACGCCAACAACCTCGAATACTACCTCAACAACATCCCGTTCTCCGATCACAGCGCTTTGCTCGATCCGCCGACCGAAGATGTCACCGCGCGCTGCATCTCGATGCTGGGACAGCTCGGCGAGACCGCCGAGAGCAGCAAGGCGATGGCCGACGGCATTGCCTATCTACGTCGCACCCAGCTGCCCGAGGGCTCCTGGTACGGTCGCTGGGGCCTGAACTACATCTACGGCACCTGGTCGGTGCTCTGTGCGCTAAATGTCGCAGGGATCGATCGCAACGACCCGATGATCCGGAAAGCGGTAGAATGGCTGGCGTCGGTCCAGAATCAGGACGGCGGCTGGGGCGAGGACGCCGTCAGTTACCGGCTGGATTACAAGGGTTATGAAGTTGCGCCGTCGACCTCGTCGCAAACGGCATGGGCTTTGCTTGGGCTGATGGCGGCCGGAGAGGTCGAAAATCCGGCCGTTGCGCAAGGGGTGGAGTACCTAAAGGCAACACAGACGGAAAAAGGACTCTGGGACGAGCAGCGATACACAGCTACGGGGTTTCCGCGGGTATTTTACTTGCGATATCATGGCTACTCGAAGTTCTTTCCGCTCTGGGCGCTGGCGCGGTATCGGAATTTGAGAAGCACCAATAGCAGGGTGGTAGGGGTCGGGATGTGATTGTTGAGGCGGGGGCCGCCGGAACCGTGGACAGGAGAATTGATCCTCGGCCGGTATTGATTGTGACTGGATTGGTGCAGGAGGCCCGCATCGCAGCGGGTCCAGGCATGATCGTTATCTGCAGCTCGAGCGATCCGCAGCAACTGCGTGCATTGCTGGCGACGCTGGATCCGACGACGTTCCGCGGCGTGATTTCGTTCGGCGTGGCCGGTGGGCTCGACCCGTCGCTCAAATCGGGCGACGTCGTGGTCGCGACCGAAGTTATGTCCGGCGATACCCGTTTCCTGGCTGCATCCGCGCTGAACGAAGAGATGATCGCCAGCGCTGCGCTGAAGCGCCGCAGGATCGTCCGCGGCGGACTTGCCGGCGTCGAAGAAGTGATCGCGGCGAAGGCGTGCAAGGCCGCGCTGCGTTCGATGACGGGCGCTGCCGCAGTCGACATGGAGAGCCATATCGCGGCAGCCTATGCCGCCGAGGCAGGCGTTCCGTTCGCCGCGCTGCGTGTGATCAGCGATCCCGCGCACCGGGCTCTGCCGGAGCTTGCGAAGTCCGCGGTGAAGCCGAATGGCGATATCGACCTGCGCAAGGTGCTGCGCGGCATCGTGCGCAATCCGCGCACGCTGCGCGCGCTGGTCTCGACCGGCATCGACTTCAACCGCGCGCTGCGCTCGCTGCGCAGCTGCCGCGGCTTCCTGCTCGGCAGCGACGTGCTGATGCCGGTGGACGACGTTCTGATTACCGCGAAGGCAGCCTGATCCGCAGAAGCGCGTTTCTCGCACGATCAAGCTCACACGCCAAAGGCCCGGTCGCATCGCGATCGGGCCTTTGTCTTTTGGTGCCTGATGGGTGTTGTCCGGTGCGGCGCCGTGAGCAAGCGCTTCGCCGGCTCAGCATCGCTGCCAGGGGACCGTGAGGGGGCGCGTGTCGCTGTTCCGGCCGCCCGCCGGCAGCGTTGCTGCTCTCTCGGTAAGCCCGTTGCTGGTGATCCGCACTGCCGTCTTGTTGCCTCGGGTGTCCCCGAGGGAATCGGGTGTCCCCGAGGGAACTTGACAGCGACGGGCGTTCGGATCAGTATGAATTATGATCCTGTATTCATGAATTAAGGTTCACGATGGCAATCGCTGCAGTTCGGCTCAATCAGCTGGTCGAGACCAAGGCACGCATTCTGGACGCCGCCAGGGACGCCGTGGCGCTGAGCGGGTGGAAGGATGCCCAGATCGCCCTGATCGCCTCACGGGCCGGCGTGGCCACGGGCAGCGTGTATCGCTACTTCGACTCGAAGGCGGACCTGTACGCGCAGGTGCTCGGGCTGGTGTCCGAGCGCGAGGTCGCCGTGGTGGCCGCGATCGTCGCGGCGGAGGGCTCCGCGTCGCAATGCCTGGTGGACGCGATCTACACCTTCGCGGTCCGGGCGATGCGCGGCCGCCGTCTCGCCTACGCGCTGATCGCCGAACCCTGTGAACCCGAGATCGACACCGCGCGCCTGAAATACCGGGCGGCGCTGGCCGACCAGATCGCAGGTCTGGTCCGGCGCGGTATCGCCAGCGGCGAGTTCGTCGAGATCGACGCCAACGTCGCGGCATCCTGCGTGACCGGCGCCTTCATGGAGGCGCTGGTCGGTCCTCTGGCGCCCGAAGCAGCCCCCGATTCCGACGCGGCGAGGGCGATCGCGCAAGCGATCGCCGGATTGTCCGCGCGCATGCTGTTTCGCCATCCCACGCCTGAACTGACCCCCGTATCGAGAGTCTCCGCATGAACGCGCACATCCAGCCGGTTGCCGTCGCGGGTCCGCACGCCGGTGCGTTCGCGACCCATGAGGTCCGTAATCAGGCGCAGCCAGCCACCGGCTTCAACGCGTTCGATGACGATCGCGCGCTGAGCGGCCTGATTGCAGAGATGGCACCGTGGGCGAAAGACCGGCTTTCCGCGCTCGGCGCCCATGCCGGCAGCGAGGCCGTGCAGGACGCCGCGAGGCTCGCCAACGAGCACGAGCCGAAGCTCATGACCCATGACCGCTACGGCAACCGGAACGATTGGGTGGAATTTCATCCAGCATGGCACCAATTGATGGGGCTGGCGTTCCAGAGCGAGGTCCATAGCCTGGCCTGGTCGACGCGCGAGCCGCATGGCCATCTGGCCCGCGCTGCGCTGAGCTATCTCTGGAATCAGATCGAGAACGGCGTCGGTTGCCCGACCGGGATGGCGTACGCCGCCATCGCCGGATTTGCCGGCAAGCCGCAATTCAGTCTGTGGCGGGAGCGCACGCTGGCGGCGGATTACGATCCGCGCCGGCTTCCGATCGATGCCAAGCGTGCGGCTGTGATCGGCTATGCGATGACCGAGAAGCAGGGCGGCTCGGACCTCCGCGAGACCCAGACCACCGCACGCTTCGTCGAGCGCGGCGCGCATGGCGAGATCTATGCGATCACCGGCCACAAATGGTTCTTCTCGGTGCCGGTCGCCGACGGATTCTACACGCTGGCGCGCACGCAGTCCGGCGTCAGCTGCCTGTTCGTGCCGCGTCTGCTGCCGGACGGCAGCGCCAACCGCATTCACATTCAGCGCCTGAAGGACAAGTGCGGCAACCGCTCCAATGCGTCGAGCGAGATCGAGTATCACGACACCTGGTCGATCCTGGTCGGCGAAGAAGGCCGCGGCATCGCGGAAATCCTCTCGCATGCGCATCTGACGCGGCTCGATTTCGCGGTCGGCTCCGCCGGGCTGATGCGGCAGGCGTTGAGCCTTGCCATCAATCACGCGCAAACCCGAACCGCGTTCGGCAAGCCGATGTCGGAGCTTCCGATGCAGCGCAACGTGCTGGCCGACCTCGCGCTGGAGAGCGAGGCGGCGATGCTTGGCGCATTTCGCGTCGCGCGTGCGACCGATGGGCTGCAGACCAGCGAGCACGAGCGGCTGCTGGCACGGGTCGCGACGCCGGTGGTGAAGTTCTGGAATTGCCAGCGCGCGCCGGCCTTCACCTATGAGTGCCTGCAGGTGCACGGCGGCAATGGCTTCATCATGGAGAACGCGATGGCGCGGCTCTATCGCGAGGCGCCGCTGAATTCGATCTGGGAAGGCACCTCGAACATGATGTGCATGGACGTACTGCGGGCGATGCAGCGCGATGCAGAATGCCGCGACGCGTTCGTCGACGAACTGCGCGCGAGCAGGAGCCTCAACTCGATCTACGACAAGAGCGTCGACGATCTCGCCGATCGGCTGCATGCGCGATATCCGGACGACGGGCATGCACGGGCGCTGGTCACCCGTATGGCCCATGCCTTGCAGGCGGCCGAGATGTTGCGGCATGGCGATGCCGCGGCCGCCGACCTGTTCGTGCAATCGAGGCTCGGCGCGGATGGGATGCACGTGTTCGGCGCGCTGCCAGCGTCGGAAGGGCTTGCCGGCATCGTCGAGCGCGCATCCGTCATCCGTCATCAGGGACTCCAGTAACATGCGTCAGAGCGAGGTTTGTGCGGTCAGCGATATCAGGGCCGCGGTGGGCGAAGCGGAATGGGCGACCCGGGTCGACCTCGCCGCCTGCTATCGCCTGGTCGCGCTCTATGGAATGACCGACCTGATCTACAATCACATCAGCGCGCAAGTGCCGGGGCATGACGACCAGTATCTGATCAATCCCTATGGCATGCTGTACGAGGAAATCACCGCGTCGAGCCTCGTCAAGATCGATATCGAGGGCCGCACCCTGCTGCAGCCCGACCACGGCTACAATGTCAACGTCGCCGGATTTTACCTGCACGCCCCGATCCATCGCGCGCGCCCCGATGTGAAGTGCGTTCTGCATACCCACACCAGGGCGGGCACCGCGGTCAGCACGCTCGCCGAAGGGCTGCTTCCGCTGTCGCAGACCGCGATGCGGTTTCACAGGCGGATCGGCTATCACGACTTCGAAGGGCCGGCGATCGATCGCGACGAATGCGACCGCGTCGTTGCCGATCTCGGCCGCAACAACGTGCTGGTCCTGCGTAATCATGGCCTGCTGGTCTGCGGCAACACGATTCCGCAGGCTTTCAATGCGATCTACTGGCTCGAGCAGGCCTGCCGGATCCAGGTCGATGCGCTCGGCTGTGGCCGGCCGCTGCACGCCCCGACCGAGCTCGCGATCGACAACACGGTGACCTGCTTTGCGGGCACCGAGATCACGCTGGACAACGAGAGCGACACCAATCCGGTGCTGAACGAGGCGGCGCAGAATCTGCAAGCCGGTTACGGCCTGCTGGAATGGCCGGCGCTGCGGCGCAGGCTCGACCGCATCGACAGGAGCTATGCGCAATGAGCCCGTCGCTCGCGGCGTTGCGGATCGGCTTCATCGGGGCCGGTCGTGTGGCGCAGACGCTCGCGCCCGCGTTCACCCGTGCGGGCCTCAATGTCACGGCCTTCTACAACCGCGGTCCCGATGCCGCGACGCAGCTCGGTGCCCGCGTGCCGTCGGCACGGCCGGTGACGGATGCGCAGCAGGTCGTCGACGGCTGCGACATGGTTTTCCTGACGGTCAGCGACGACGCGATCCTGCCGGTCTGCCGCGCCTTGCGCTGGGCGCCGCGGCATCGCGTGGTCCATTGCAGCGGCGCGACCGAATTGGCGGCGCTGGACCACGCGAAATCCGCAGGTGCGGCGACCGGCGGATTTCATCCGATGCAGATGTTCGCAAATCCCGACGTCGCGCTGGAGGGATTGCGCGGGTGCACCGTCGGCATCGAGGCCGAGTCCGACTTCAGGCGCGACCTGGAGTGGCTTGCGACCAGCATCGGATGCGAGCCGCTGGCGCTGCCGGCCGGCGTGCGGGCGCTCTACCATGCCTCGGCCTATTATGTCGGCCCGTTCCTGATCGCGCTGCTCAAGGAAGGCGTCGAGCTCTGGAAGAGCTTTGGCGCCAGCGAGGCCGACGCGCTGCGTGCCATGATGCCGCTGCTGCGAGGGACGGTCGCAGCCGTGCTCGACGGCGGACTGGCCAACGGCATGGGCGGCTGCGTGGCGCGCGGCGACGTTGGCACGATCGTCAAGCACCTCGCGGCATTGGACGGCCGCTTCCCGTCGTCGGGCGCGCTGTACCGCGAGCTGGCGCTGCGCAACGTCCCGCTCGGGATCGAACGCGGCACGCTCAGCGCGCCGCGCGCAGCCGAGATCGAGACATTGCTGCTGCGATCCTCCGGCAACCGCGTTCCGGCATAGCGAAAACAAAAGGCCCGGTCGCATCGCGATCGGGCCTTTGTCCTTGATGTCCTGACGGCGCGGCTTAGGCGGCGGTCGACGCCTTCTGGGCTGCCGCGGCCTTCTTCTGCTCGGCGGCGATCGCCTCGTCGCGGCGGATCTCCGAGAGCTTCTTCTGCACCTGCTGCGAGAAGATGTACTGAGCCGGCCGCTGCTTCGTCATGTCGATCTCCGGCGCCATCGGGCCCGTCGTCTTGATGCCGCGCAGCGCGACCCACATCGCCTTCAGCGGATTGTTGATCGCGGCGGTCGCCGCGGTTGGCTCGTAGCCGCAATGCGCCATGCAGTCGGCGCACTTCTCGTACTTGCCGGTGCCGTAGGTTTCCCAATCGGTGGTGTCCATCAGCTCCTTGAAGGTCTTGGCGTAGCCTTCACCGAGCAGATAGCAGGGCTTCTGCCAGCCGAAGATGTTGCGCGCCGGCATGCCCCAGGGCGTGCACTCGTATTCCTGGTTGCCGGCGAGGAAGTCCAAGAAGAGTCCGGAATGCATGAAATTCCACTTCTTGCCCTTGCCGAGCGCAAAGACGTCGCGGAACAGCTTCTTGGTCTTGGTGCGGTTGAGGAAGTGCTCCTGGTCGGGCGCACGCTCATAGGCATAACCGGGCGACATCGAGACGCCGACGCCGAGCTCGGTGGTGAAGTCGAGGAACTTGGCGATCTCCTCGGCCGGGTGACCGTCGAAGATGGTGGCGTTGACGTTGACGGTGAAGCCGCGGGCCTTTGCCGCCTTGATCGCGGAAACGGCGCGATCGAACACGCCCTTCTGCGACACCGCCTTGTCGTGATGGTCCTTCAGGCCGTCGAGATGCACCGAGAAGAACAGGTAGGGCGACGGCTCGAACAGGTCGAGCTTCTTCTCGAGCAGCAGCGCATTGGTGCACAGCGAGACGAATTTCTTGCGCGCCACGAGGCCGCGCACGATCTCGCCGATCTCCTTGTGGATCAGCGGCTCGCCGCCGGGGATCGCCACCATCGGCGCGCCGCATTCATCGGCCGCGTCCCAGCATTCCTGCGCGCTCATGCGGCGGTTGAGGATCGCATCGGGATAATCGATCTTGCCGCAACCGACGCAGGCGAGGTTGCAACGGAACAGCGGTTCGAGCATCAGCACGAGCGGATAGCGTTTGCGGCCAAGCAGTTTTTGCTTGATCAGATAACCGCCGATACGCATTTCCTTGAAGAACGGTATAGCCATTAGACGATTTTCTTTCTGCACTTATCAAAGGGAAGTGGGTTCAGATCAGCCCGCAGTCAGTTCGGCTGGCAGCCGGAATTCGATATTCTCTTCTCGGCCTGGCACGACCGACACCGAAACCGGTCCGATCCGCCGCAGAGCCTCGATGACATCGTCGACCAGAACTTCAGGCGCCGACGCGCCCGCAGTGATGCCGACGGCCTTCGCGTCCTTCAGCCAGTCCGGGTTGAGTTCGCTCCCATCGGCAATCAGATAACTCGCGACACCGACCTCGGTGCCGATTTCACGAAGCCTGTTCGAGTTGGAACTATTGGCGGCCCCCACCACCAAAATGACGTCCACCAGCTTGCTCAGGTCCCTTACCGCAGATTGGCGGTTCTGTGTCGCATAGCAGATATCCCTGATGTCCGGGCCTTGAATATCTGTAAATTTGGCCTGAAGCGCCGCGATTATGTCCTTGGTGTCGTCCACGGACAACGTGGTCTGGGTGATATAGGCGACCGGGGTGTCGACCGGCAGCCGCAATTCCGCCACATCCTCGACGCTCTGGACCAGCAGGACCGGCCCCGGCACCTGTCCCATGGTTCCCTCGACCTCCGGATGGCCGGCATGCCCGATCAGGATCAGGGCGCGGCCCTTCGAGATATAGCGCTTGCCCTGATTGTGGACCTTGGTGACGAGCGGGCAGGTGGCATTGAGCACGGGCAGGTCGCGCGCCGCAGCCTCCTCCTCGACGCTCCGGGCGACGCCATGGGCGCTGAACACGGTCACCGCCTTGGCGGGCACTTCCGACAGGTCCTCGACGAAGATCGCACCCTTCTTCTTCAGGCTCTCGACCACGTATTTGTTATGCACGATCTCATGGCGGACATAGACCGGCGGCCCATACTTCGCGAGCGCGCGTTCGACGATCTCGATCGCGCGCACAACGCCCGCGCAAAAGCCGCGCGGCTGAGCAAGGAAAACTTCGATGGGACGTCCGTTACGCAAATTGCACCAGCCTCGTTCAATGTCCTGCCGCCGTTCGGCAACGCACTTCGCCCGGTCGGGCCTTGCAACGTCGGTTGCAAGGTCCGCACCATCCCAGGTCCTGCAGGTGATCCGCGTCCCCAAGGGCATGGAAATACAGGGTTTTGTGGCAAAAAGGTAGCGCCTAGAAAGACTCTACGGTTTGCGGGGAGGGACGTTTGAGGTAATATGGTGTGTGATGGAGGGCCCTGCGACCCTACGTCCCCTCACTTGTTCGTCACTTTATCGCCCACTCATGCGGTCTATACCGGCGTTCGCGGCCGTATCCTGTCGTTTGGAACCTCCTCGCCAGCCCGTCGAGGAAGATAACCAAAACAACATTAGATCGGTCCCGGGAACTCCGCTACAGAGCGGGCGTTTTCGGCCATGCTTCCCCGAGATTAGAAAGAAACGAAGTGCTGACAAATATTGTCGTCTCCGTTGTTAGGACCTGTACGCGTTTTGCCCTTCCGGTTGTCATTCTCTCCGTGCTGCTGTCGATCGGCGCCGGCTTCTACACGGCCCGCAACTTCTCGATCAACACCGACATCAACAAGCTGATCTCGCCGGATCTGGATTGGCGCAAGCGTGACAACCAGTTCGAGGAGGCATTCGATCGCGAGCGGCTGATCCTGGCCGTGGTCGAGGCGGCGACACCCGAGCTCGCGAGTTCGGCGGCCAAGGCGCTCACCGCGAAGCTGAAGGCCGACAAGAAGAACTTCGAGGCGATCACCGCGCTCAGCTCGGGCGAATTCTTCGAGCGGAACGGCTTGCTGTTCCTGCCGACCGAAGAGGTCGGCCAGGTCACGGGGCAGCTCGAATCGGCTGCGCCGCTGGTCGAGATCATGGCGGGCGATCCTTCGATTCGCGGACTGACCGGTGCGCTCGAGACCGGCCTTGCCGGCGTCAAGCGCGGCCAGGTCAAGCTCGACAACGCCGTGCAGCCGTTCAACCTGATTTCCGAGACCGTCGAGACGGTTCTGGCCAAGGGCGATGCAACCTTCTCCTGGCGCGAGCTGACGAGTGACAAGCCGTTGACCGATTCGGACAAGCGCGCCTTCATCGAGGTCAAGCCGATCATCGACTATTCGGCGCTGGAGCCGGGCAAATCCGCCACCGATGCGATCCGGCAGGCCGCCGCCGATCTGAAATTCCCGACCGAGTATCACGCCCGCGTGCGCCTGACCGGGCCGGTGCCGATCGCCAACGAGGAATATGCCACCGTGCAGGACGGTGCGATCACCAACGGCATCGGCACCGTGGTGATCGTGCTGATCATCCTCTGGCTCGCGCTGCATTCCGGCAAGATCATCTTTGCCGTGTTCGTCAACCTGTTCATCGGCCTTGCCCTCACCACCGCGGTCGGTCTGATGATGGTCGGCTCGCTGAACCTGCTCTCGATCGCCTTTGCGGTGCTGTTCATCGGCCTCGGCGTCGACTTCGGCATCCAGTTCAGCGTCCGCTACCGATCGGAGCGATTCAAGAACGACAACCTGACACTGGCGCTGGAGAACGCGGCACGCCGCTCGGCCGTGCCGCTGTCGCTTGCCGCGATGGCGACCGCCGCCGGCTTCCTCTGCTTCCTGCCGACCGACTACAAGGGCATTTCCGAGCTCGGCAAGATTGCCGGTGCCGGCATGCTGATCGCGTTCATCACCAGCATCACGGTGCTGCCGGCGCTGCTCGATCTGCTCAATCCGCCCGGCGAGAAGGAGCCGGTCGGCTACGCCTTCCTGGCGCCGGTCGATCACTTCCTCGAAAAGCATCGCATCCCGATCATTGTCGGCACGCTGCTGGTCGCGGTCGCGGGCCTGCCGCTGCTCCACTACATGAAGTTCGACTTCAACCCGATCAATCTGCGCAACAAGCAGGCGGAATCGATCGCAACCTTCCTCGACCTGAGGAAGGACCCGAACACCGGCGCCAACGCGATCGACGTGATGACGCGCTCGGAAGAGGA
>CALRXG020000103.1:0-16233 GCA_943372075.1 Bordetella parapertussis
TTGGACTTCGCTGCGTTGGCTTCCTCGGCGCGGGTCTTCTCCTGCGAATATTTCTCGGCGAGGTCGGCGAGCTCGACCGCCTGCCGCTCCAGCTCGGATTGCGAGCGCTGCAGGTCGATCACGGTGGCGCGGAGCCGTAGATCGTTGTCGACCAGCTTCTGCTCGTGCGCCTTGATGCGGGTGATGTCGGTGCCGACGGAGACGTAGCCGCCGTCCTTGGTGCGGCGTTCGCTGATATGCAGCCAGCTGCCGTCGTCGAGCTGGGCCTCGAAGGTGCGGGCGCCTGGCGCCGGCATCCCGCTCTCGTGCAGGCGGGTACGCACCTCCGGCATGCTGCCGACCTCGATCACGGTCTCGTAGGAGGTGCCGGGGCTGACGGCGATATCGGGCAGCTTGTGCAGCCGCTGGAAGTGCGAGTTGCAGAGCACGAGGCGATCCTCGGCATCCCAGAGCACGAAGGCCTCCGGGATGGTCTCGATGGCATCGCGCAGCCGCAAGTCCGCTTCCACCGATTTCTCGGCGAGGCTCTTCTGCTCGGTGATATCGACCGCGATGCCGATCAGGTGCAGGCCGCCGTCGGCCGCGGCGTGGCTGAGCTCGCAGCGCACGCGCAGCCAGATCCAGTGGCCGCCGACATGGCGCATGCGGAAGCTCTGGTCGATGTGATCGATCTTGCCCGAGATCAGCTGGTCGGCGATGTCGAACAGGTTGATGTCGTCGGAGTTCACCAGCGCATTGACCTCGCCGAAGGTGAGCAGGTCGTTGCGGGTATCGAGCCCGAGCAGGGTGAACATCGACTGCGACCAGAAGATCCTGCCGCGTGACAGGTCCCAGTCCCACAATCCGCAACGGCCGCGGTTGAGTGCGGTGTCGATCCGGCCGCGCACCGCGTCGTTGATCAGATCGCCCTCGCGGGCCCGGGTCGATTGCCAGTGGAAAGCGAAGCCGAGGATCAGCACCACGAAGCTCGTGGTCGCCGACAGCGTCACCGAGAGCGCAGCGTCCGATCCCCAGATCGGCTCGTTCATCTCCTGGATGACGACGATCTGGCCGGGCAGCGACTTGACGAGCTGCGAGATCGCCAGCGCGCCGGTGCCGCCCGGCAGCGTCATGTCGTTGACGACGCCCTGCTGTCCCGGCGCGATCATCAGTTGCGCGGTGGAGACGATGTCGAGGATGCGGTCGTTCTCGCCTGCGCCGTCGATCGGCACGCGCGCCAGCACGCGGTGATCGGCGCCGGTGATGATGACGTGGCGGCCATAGGCGTTGCCCCAGGACGGGATCAGGTCGGGCAGCAACTCCTGCAACCGCTCGATATTGGCGAGCCGGTCGCGACGCACCGAGGTCAGGCGATCGAGGCGTTCGGCGAGGATGTCGGAGAGCGCGGCAAGGTCGCGCTTCGTCGCGCCGCGCTTCTGCCGGTTCTGGTCGATCACCTGGACGAAGGCACCGAGGCAGATCGTGATCAGGAAGGCGATGATGAGAGTAGGCACAGCGCGGCGCAGTGCAGGCTCGGCCGTCAGGAGCCTGTGATAGGCCGGTTTCGCGATCGATTGCGCCAATCCCTTGATCGAATCGGATTGGACGCACGCGTTCGCTGCATGCGCGCGCGCCATGCCTTAGACCCCCGCTCTAAGCTGATTTTTACCCGGTTCGGATGCTCCCCACGATGCATCCGAATCATGATCATTTGAATCCAGATTTCCGGGACTGTCGAGAGTCAACGATTCGTTAATGCGAAATAATTCTTGTCCAAAACAGAATCACGATACTCAAGGTGAGTCCGAAACAGGAACGGCTCCGTAGAATTACGCGCGCGCCGGTTCTGCGTGACTGATCACGCGTTTCACGGTGGGGAATGCGCGGCGCAGTTTGCGTTCGATCTCGTCGACGCCTTCGTGCACCTTGATCACACTCATCGTGGGCGTGGCGCGGCAATGGAAGTTGACGATCTCGCCTGCGTCGGTGTTGCGGACCCGCACATTGTGAATGTCATGGATCGCGCCGCCGGCTGCGAATTCGGTCAGCGCGGCCCTGATGGTTTCGACGCGGTCCGGCGCGGCGTCGGTTCCCCACGGCAGTTCCGGCTCGAGCGGCTCGATATGGGTGTCGACCTCGACGTCTTCGCCGAAGTCCTCGCGGATCGCGCGCTCGAGCTCGTGGGCGATGTCGTGCGCGGCATCCAGTGCCATGTCGCTGTCGACCTCGAGGTCGATGCTGACGATCAGCTTGCCGCCGATATCGTGGACGGTGACGTGGTGGATGGCGAGGCCGGAATTGCGCGCGATCACCATGATGCGCTCGCGCACGCTCTCATTGTCGCGCGCCACCGGTACCGCGGTGAAGGTGAGGTCGGCGTCGCCGAACGCCTTGCTCACCGCCTCCTGCGCCCGCCGCTTGATGTCCTCGACGCGGTCGATCGGGTAGGTGCGCGGCACGGTGGCGATGGCATCGATGAAGTGCGTCGCGCCGACCATGCGGACCCGCAGGCGATCGACATCGACGACGCCCGACACGGTCTTGATCGCGGCGGTGGCCTTCTCCAGCGCGCCTTCGGGGGCGCGGTCGAGCAGGGTCTCGACCGTCTCCCGCGCCATGCGGAGGCCCAACAGCGAAATCATCACCGCGACCGCGATGGCCGCCGCGGCATCGCCCCACCAGAAACCGAGGCCTGCCAGCACCAGGCCGATGATGACGGCTGTCGAACCCATCACGTCGGAGGCGAAATGCAGCGCGTCGGCGGCGAGCGCCTGGCTCTTGGTGTCGCGCGCGGCGCGGTGCAGCGCCCGGGCGCGCCACAGATTGACCCCGATATCGACGACCAGCACGATGAAGGGAATGGCCGAGATCGAGGGCGGCGGCGTGCCCTCGCGCAGATGGCTGTAGGCCTGCACCAGGATGCCGCCGGCCAGCACATAGAGCAGGGCGATGATGAACAGCGCCGAGACGCTCTCGAACTTGCCGTGGCCGTAATGATGCTCGGCGTCGGCCGGCTGATCCGACACCCGCACCACCGCCCAGGTGATGATGGTGGCGACCAGGTCGATCGAGGAGTGCAGCGCTTCGGAGATCAGCGCCAGCGATCCGATAGCGATGCCGACGACGAACTTCGCCACCGCCATGCTGCCGCTGGCGAAGATCGAGATCGCGGCGACGGATGTCTTGCTGTGGGACGCGCTGGCGGGTGAAGAATTCATGGGCGGCGGTTTAGCAGGGAGTCCGTGAACATCAAGTGTCAGTCACGACGCGCAATCGCCACTCAGTTGCAATTGCGTCTCGGTGGTGGAGTTGTTGCGAACTATTCCGAGTCTCAAGACGCGCACCGCGCGAGTTCATCGGTCGCATGACGAGGGTTCTCGTTTCAAGATGTCAATCAACCGGCGGCGCGCAGAGATCGAAGCCGCCTTCCGTTGCTTCGATCAATGAGGCTATGGTGTACGAAGGAAGCGCAGGGTGCAGGACTTCATCGAGATTGCGGACCATGTCCGCGAGGGCAATCCGAACTTCTTGCTTCGACGAGGAATATCCTTGATGTCGCCAACGGGATGGGAGGCGCTCCGGCAGTGGGGTGAGGACGCAGTGCGCATCGAGCCACTGTCCGGCGGGGTGGCCAACGACGTGTGGAGCGTGCGTGTCCAAGGGCGCCCTGCGGTCGGTCGGCTCGGCGCGAGGAGTGATGCTGATCTCGAGTGGGAGACGGCGCTCCTCCAACGCCTCGACCGCGAAGGCCTGACCGTGCCGGTGCCGATCCCGACGACAGACGGCCGGCTGTTCGCGAGCGGTCTTGTGGTGATGACCTATCTGGAGGGTGGGCCGCCCGAGACGGAGGCCGACTGGCGTCGTGTGGCCGACGTGCTCCGTCGGCTGCACCAGTTGACGGCAGGGTGGCCGCAGCGTCCGGGCTGGCGATCGTCGACCGAGCTGTTGCACACCGACACCGGAACGCGGATCAACCTCGGCGCCATGCCGCCTGAGGGCGTCGCCCGATGCCGAGCCGCGTGGGCACGGCTCGTCGGGCGTCGGACCTGTGTCGTCCACGGCGACCTCAACCCGCGCAACATCCGCATGACGGCAGACCGGGTGGCGTTGATCGACTGGGACGAGTCGCATGTCGACGTCCCCGATCTCGACCTGGTGCTGCCCCACAACGCTGCCGGTCTCGACGGCAACGCGCATGATGTCGCCGCGCAGGCATCGGCCGCATGGCAAGCCGCCGTCTGCTGGGACGACGCCTACGCAATCAAGCAGCTTGCCGAGGTTCGAGCGGTCTGAGCGACGGCGCGACGACGGCTACGTGGTCCAGACTGAACTATCGAGCCCGCTTGCGCAGGCGCGGCTGCGCCGGGGCGGTGGCTCGGTGCGGCAATGCAGCTGGCTGTCGGGGCCGGCGCTGCTGCGGTCGTGCGGCATCGTTCGCTGGTGAAGACTGATGGGTGGCGATAACAGCCTCAATCATTCTGAGGAATGCGAGCCGCTTCGCAATCTCGGTCGCCTGGGAACCGATGCTGTCGCCCGCTTTGGTTCGGCGCGTCATCTTCGCGCGGCGGCTTGAGCGCAGGCGGTTGCCGTTGGTACGCATATGACCCTTCTCCGATTGCAGCGCGGCGTTCGCGTAACGGACCGGCGGTCGCATTCGACTGCCGGACGATCTGCAAGTACCACCGATATTGAATTGCATCCGAGTGTAGGTACGCGGTTCGATCGGGTCTATTCCGGGAGATTGCGGGATGCCGAAAGTCATGCTCGTTCATGGAACCCGAGCGGCCCGGGTTCCATACGGGCACGTTCCGGCGTCGCGGAGGCAATCAGGCCGCTACAGCGTCACCACGATCTTGCCGAGGTGCTTGTTGGCTTCCATGTGCTCGAACGCCTTGCCAATGTCGGCGAACTTGTAGACCTGGTCGATCGGCAGCTGCAGCTTGCGTGCCTCGACCGCCGGCCAGATGTCCTTACGTACCTCCTCGAAGATCTCCCTGATCTCATCGATCGTGCGGGTGCGGAAGGTGACGCCGATATACTGGATGCGGCGCGCCGCGTGCAGGTCGAAGTTGAAGTCGGCATGGGTGCCGCCGAGCCGGCCGACATTGACAATGCGGCCCTTGACCTTGGTTGCCTTGAGGTTCTGGTTCGCGACCGTTCCGGAGACCTGATCGACGATCAGATCGACGCCTTCGCCCGATGTCGCCTGCAACACCTGATCGACCCAGCCGGGATCCCTGGAATCAACAGCGAGATCGGCGCCGAATTCCTTGAGCCGGCCGCGGCGCATCGCATCGGTGGATGATCCCACCACGAGCTTGGCTCCCTTAAGTTTTGCAATCTGCATCGCCATCAGGCCGACACCGGAACTCGCGCCCTGGATCAGCACGGTCTGTCCCGGCTGCAGCGCGCCATTGGTGACGACGGCGTTGTGCATGGTGGCGAGCGCGACAGGAAGCGTGGCGGCCTCGTCGAAGTTCATGTTCGATGGGGTGCGGAACAGCCGGCCGTGATCGGCCAGCGTGTATTCGGCGAACGCCGCGCCGCCGGAACCCATGATCTTGTCGCCGACCTTGACGCCCTTGGCATCGGGCCCGAGCTCGGCAACTTCGCCGGCCCACTCCATGCCGAGCACGGTGCCGACGCCGCCGGCCGCGCCGTGGGCGTGGCCCTTGGTCATGCCGAGATCGGCCCGGTTGAGCCCGCAGGCATGGACCTTGACCAGCACCTGGGTGCCCTTCGGTACGGGTTTTGCCACGTCGGTGATTTCAGGGCCGTTGGCTCCGTAGATATATGCTTTCATCTGGTTCTCTCCAGGTGTGTTGGCCGAGGCGTGTTGCGGGCACGTCGCGCGCTTGTTGATGTGACGTCAGGGCTGGTGGACATCCAGCTGCTTGCGGAAGAAGGCGAGGATGTCGGCGTTCAACTCCTTGTGGAACGCGGTGCGGTCGAAGCCCGGCCGGTCGGTGCAGATTTTCGGCAGCTTGGCCGCCAGAGTTGCAGAGCAGGGCACCAGGAACACGAAATGCCCGGCATTACGGACCACGTGATAGTCCGCCTTGATCGGCAGGCTCTCGTTGATCGCCGCGACGTAGCCGGGATTGACCTCGGTGATCCTGTCCTCGCTGCTGAGCTCCGAGGCCCAGATTTGGGTCGGGATTTTCACATCCTTCAAGGCGTCGCGATCGAACAGCGGGCCGAATGCCGGATCGGCGATCACCATCGCTTTTACGCGTGGATCATGCACGGCGGCCTGTGCCGGCAGCTCATTGCGCTGCAATTCCTCGCAGCTCGGCTTGCGATAGGGTACGTCGCAGAACGCTGTCGCCTTGCGGATGTCAGGATTGGCGCCGGCGACGACGAGGCCGGTGTAGCCGCCGCGGGAAAAGCCGAAGAAGCCGATCTTGCCGGGATCGAGCTTGGCGCGATCCGGCCAGGCGTGGAGCATGTAGTCGATCGCACGCTTGATGTCGGCGGAGCGCTCGACCAGCGCGGCGAGCGTATCGGCCCGAGTCATATCGCCCGCGCCGCTATCGACCGGATGATTGACGGCGACCACGACGAAGCCGGCATCCGCCAGCGTCTCGGCGGTGTCGTGATGTCCGGTGAAGCTGCCGCCGAAACCGTGGGAGATCAGGACGAGCGGCAGCTTGTCACCGACCACGGGACAGTCGGTCGTTCCCGGCAAGGTCGAGGTCTTGAGCTGCACCTCGCCCGCGGGCGCCGCGCAGGGCGACCACACGGCAATCTGTAGCGGTTCGGCGCCATCCGCCTTCACCTTGATGAGCCGCAGACCGGCCGCGTCGGCACATCCGGCCGACAGGCAGAACGCGGCCGCAACGGCCGCCAGAAACAGACGCATGCAAACCCCCGCAGGAGCAGTTTCGGTTCTGATTGAATCGGAACCGAAGCTCTAGCTTTTATTTTGACGCGTTGTCTTCACACGAAGCGGTGTCCGCTATTCGGCGGCCTGGCGCTTGCCGCCGGACATCATCGCCTCGAGCCGCTCGCGGATGATCGCTTCCGCCTCGTGCACGATGCGCGACACCAGCTCGGCGCAGGACGGGATGTCGTGGATCAGGCCTTGCACCTGGCCGGCCGACCAGATGCCCTCGTCGGCGTCGCCGGTGGCGTAGACCATCTTGCCGCGGGCGCCGGCGACCAGTTCGCGGACGTCCTCGAACTTGGCGCCTTCCTTTTCCATCGCAACGACCTTGGTCGAGATCGCATTCTTGGCGACGCGCGAGGTGTTGCGCATGGTGCGGAAGATCAACTCGGTCTCGCGCTCGTCGTTGGCGACGATGCGTTCTTTCACGAGCTGATGGATCGGGCTCTCCTTGGTGCACATGAAACGCGTGCCCATGTTGATGCCCTCGGCGCCAAGCGCGAGCGCGGCGACTAGGCCGCGCGCGTCGCCGAAGCCGCCCGAGGCGATCATCGGGATCTTCACCTTGTCGGCGGCTGCCGGGATCAGGATCAGGCCGGGGGTGTCGTCCTCGCCGGGATGGCCGGCACATTCGAAGCCGTCGATCGAGATCGCGTCGGCGCCCATCCGCTCGGCGGACAGCGCGTGGCGGACGCTGGTGCATTTGTGCAGCACCTTGACGCCGTGCTTCTTGAACTCGTCGACATGCTCCTGCGGCTTGTTGCCGGCGGTCTCGACGATCTTGATGCCGCTCTCGATGATGGCCTGGCGATATTCGGCGTAGGGAGGCGGCTTGATCGCGGGCAGGATCGTCAGGTTGACGCCGAACGGCTTGTCGGTCAGTTCGCGGCAGCGCGCGATTTCCTTGCGCAGATCGTCCGGCGTCGGCTGCGTCAGCGCGGTGATCATGCCGAGCGCGCCGGCATTGGCGACGGCGGCAACCAGCTCCGCGCGCCCGACCCACTGCATGCCGCCCTGCACGATCGGGTGGTCGACGCCGAACATTTCGGTGAAGCGTGTCTTGATCATTCTGCCCTCGGTTTCCATCGGAATTTTCCGCGACGCGGACGGCCGCGCACGGTGTTGTTCTTGGATGTCGATGGAAGGATGCAGTCCTGTCCGGCAAATGTCTACCGGCGACCTGCGGCGGGCCCATGCGGAAATGTGAGGGGCGGGGCGGAAGGTTTCGATAATCTGCTCAGGCGCCGGCGATCGACCACGCGGCGCCTGGCTGAAAGCGACGAGATCGAGACGGCTATTGGGTCGGCTGGGCCTGCTCGGATGTTTGATACGCGGTCACTGTCCGCGCCATCGCGCTCGTTGCTTCCTCGTCGAACGCGGCTGCGATGTCGCGCATGCTGACGACGCCGATCAGGCTGTAATTGTCGATCACCGGCACGTGGCGGATGTGGTGCTTGGTCATGAGATGACGGATGTGCTCGAGCGTGTCGCTCGACGTGCACGACACCAGCTGCTGCACCGAGACGAACTGCGACACCTTCATGTTGGCGCCGGCCGCACCATGCTCGGCGATCGCGCGCACCACATCACGCTCGGTGAACATGCCGGCGGCGGTGTTGCCCTCGGTGCGAACGACATCCTTGACCACGAGCGCGCTGATATTGCTCGCGCGCATCAGCTGCGCGGCGATCGCGACCGTCTCGTTCATGCGCACCGTGGCGACGCGAGGGGTCTTCTTGCGCAGGATATCTCCGACTTGCATGGCAACCTCCGTGGGGTGATCGATGGCGTCAGTCTGGTATACATAATACCAATTGTCAACGCGGCGTTGCGGAGAATCTACCATTAGCGAATAGCTTAAATAGGCAGGTCTGCTGACGCTTCGAACGATTTGAGCTTGCGTGAACGACAAAGCGCAAGGTCGTTCCAAAGGCCATCTGGCATTTAGTATTCCAGATTGACCGCCAAAGAGGGCGTCAAAAGAAAGAGGCGCACCGAGGTGCGCCTCTTTCAGACCAGCTGGAGATATCAGGATCAGGCGGTCTTGGCGCTCGTCGCGGTCTCGGCCGCGGCGGCGGCTTCGTTGCCGTGGATGAAGGCGCGGCGCATCGGCTTGATCACGAACAGCGCCATCAGCGCCGCGGTGGCGTTGAGCGCGACTGCGATCACGAACACCGCGTGCCAGCCATAGTTGGTGGCGACGATGCTGGCGGCCGGCACCAGCAGCGAGGCGGTGCCCTTCGCCGTGTAGAGCATGCCGTTATTGGTGGTCGCGAACTTCGAGCCGAAGGTGTCGCCGCAGGTCGCCGGGAACAGCGAGTAGATTTCACCGAACACGCCGAAATAGACCGCGGTCGCCAGCACGAACACCAGCGGGTTGTGGCCCCAGGTGGACAGCGTCAGCAGCATCAGCGCGCCGGTGCCGAACGCGATGAACATGGTGTGCTCGCGGCCGATATTGTCGGAGACCCAGCCGAAGAACGGGCGTCCGAAACCGTCGAAGATGCGGTCGAGCGAAATCGCGAAGGTCAGCGCGGCCATCTGGAAGCCGGCGAGCGAGACCGGCGTCGAGGCGATCTTGTAGTCGTGCGCGATCGGCGCAATCTGCGCCGCCGCCATCAGGCCGCCGGACGCGACCATCACGAACACCAGATACATCACCCAGAAGATCGGGCTGCGCAGCACCTGCGGCGGCGTGAAGTCGATCTTGGTCTGCGGCAGATTAAGCTGCTTCTTCTTCGGCGGCATCAGGACGGCGGGCGGCTGGATGAAGAAGGCGAGGATGAAGACGATCAAACCCTGGCCGATCCCAAAATCGAAGAACGCGGTCTGATAGCCGCTCGCGGCGATCATGTTGGCGATCGGCACCACGGTCAGCGCAGCACCGGCGCCGAAGCCGGCCGCGGTTGCGCCGGCGGCGAGGCCGCGACGGTCGGGAAACCACTTCAGCGCGTTGCCGACGCAGGTGCCGTACACCGCGCCGGCGCCGATGCCGCCGATCACGGCGGCGGCGTAGAGCAGGGGAAGTGAATCGGCGTAGGAGTTCAGCACCCAGGCCAGCGCGATCATGATGCCGCCGAACATGATGACGAGCCGCGGGCCGTATTTGTCGACGAACCAGGCCTCGACCGGCACCAGCCAGGTTTCCGTCACCACGAAGATCGTGAAGGCGAACTGGATCGCCGCGCGGCCCCAGTGATGCGCGCCGTCGATCGGGTCGACGAACAGCGTCCAGCCATATTGCAGGTTCGCGATCATCGCCATGCAGACGATGCCCATGACAAGCTGCATCCAGCGGAAGCCACTGGACGAAGGTTGAGCTTGTGTGACGGCCGTATTGCTGGAAACCATCAAGTCCTCCCGAGCGCGCCGGTCTTGTTGTGACCCTGTGTCGCAATTCTTGTGGCGTATCGTCGCAAGCGCTCGATGGATGTTGGTATACTATATTCCAGAAAGCAAGCCCATCATTCTGCTGCGTCGCAGCAAATGAGGCGACTCGCGCACCGACTTTCGGCTGATGCGCGGGCGGCAAAAAAGAGAAAGCGCCCGGCGGCTGGGCCGGGCGCTTTCACTGGCAGCGACGAGGGGGCTGTTCAGGCCGTTGCCGATTTCGCGACCACGATCTTTCGCCATGGCTTGAGCACGGCGATGGCGAGCAGCGAGGCGAGGATGTTGGCGCCTGCCGCGATGATGAACACGTTGTCCCAATTGCCCGACGATTGCTGCATGTAGTTGGCAATCGGCACCAGCAGCGCCGCGGTGCCTTTCGCGGTGTAGAGCAGGCCGGCATTGGTGGTGGCGAATTTGGCGCCGAACGTGTCGGTGCAGGTCGAGGGGAACAGCGAGTAGATCTCGCCCCAGGCGAAGAACACGAAGCCCGACAGCAGCACGAACCAGACGGGGTCGTGACCCCACAGGTAGAGCATCCAGATGCCAAAGCCTTCCATGCCGAAGGCGATGAACATCGTGTTCTCGCGGCCGATCATGTCGGAGATCCAGCCGAAGAACGGACGCGTCAGGCCGTTGAGGATCCGGTCGATGGTCGCGGCGAAGGTCACCGCTGTCATGGTCATGCCGATCAGCGTCACCGGAATGGCGTCGACCTTCCAGTCGACCGCGATCGGCTTCAGGTTCGCCGTCACCATCAGGCCGCCGGCGCCGACGATCACGAACATGAAGTACATCAGCCAGAAGATCGGCTGCCGCAGCACTTCGGTCGGCTGGTAGTTGCGCCGGGTCTGGATGATGTTGGCGTTCTGCACCACCGGCGGCACCTGTCCCGCTTTCGGCGCCAGCAGGAAGAAGGCGAGCAGCACGATGATGATGCCCTGGCCGAGACCGAAATACAGGAAGGTGGTCTGGAAGCCGGAGTCCTTGATCATCGCCTGGATCGGCGCGACGGTGAGCGCGGAGCCTGCGCCGAAGCCGGCCGCGGTGATGCCGGCGGCAAGTCCACGCTTGTCGGGAAACCATTTCAGCGCGTTGCCGACGCAGGTGCCGTAGACGCCGCCGGCGCCGATGCCGGCGACGATCATGCCGAGATAATAGCCGTTCAGCGATGTCGCCTGCGCGTTGATCGCCCAGCCGATGGCGCAGAGGATGCCGCCGATCAGCACGACAAGACGCGGACCGTATTTATCGACGAACCAGCCCTCGACCGGCACCAGCCAGGTCTCGAACAACACGAATAATGTGAAGGCCCACTGGATCGATGCGCGATCCCATCCAAATTTCTTCTGGATGTCGGGGACGAAGAACGTCCATCCGTACTGATAGTTTGCGATCATCACCATTGCGGCGACGCCGATCGCAAGTTGTGTCCAGCGGTATGCGTCGCTGACACGCGCGGCTGCGGGTGCCGCAGTCGCCTGCACCATGTCCGACATTGATCCTCCCAACGCGCGCTTTCTCATCATTGTGCTTGTGGCGCGCCCGGACGCCATCTTGGTATTCGATATGCCAAGGTTCAAGCTGTCGCAGGGGCAGCGTGCGCTTATGCCGCAGAGATTCGGGTAGGTTGCATCGGGAGATTAATTCAACGCGCAAAGAAATGGCCCCGAAAATCGGGGCCATTGGTCGAAGGTTCAATTTCAGGTCGTGCTTCGCGACCAAGCGGGCCGTGGCCGCAAGGGCGGGCGAATCGTCTGGCTCAGAGGCCGAAGCGCGGCAGGTCGCCGTTGCGGTTGGCGATCTCCGCGCTCTTCATCAGCAGGCGGTCGATCGCGGCCAGCAGGCGGCCGAACGGCGAGGAGGCGGGCGCGAGCGCGAGCGTGGTGGTCTTGGACATCGATGTCCCCTCTTGGCTTGGGGCCGGCAACGGGCCGGCGCGTCATCTGTAGCCAAATTATGTATACCAGATGCCAGATACAACGGATTTGTTTGCATAGCAGCATGAACTGCTGTGCATCGCAGCAAAAATGGGCCGATTGGCATCCCAGATCGCCTGGACGCGCCGAGACCAGGAGCCCCCCGCCCATAAAAAGAGGCCGCCAAAGTGGCGGCCTCGAGTGAGCGGGTTTCCGTTTCTTCTTGGCCGATGAAGGGTCGGGGCCAGAGCCCTTCACCGCGTCCAGTCTTCGCCGGCGCACAGCGTTCCCATGCAGCCGCGAACGTTCAGCGTGCCGGGTGCGACCAGCGTCACCGAGCTCTCATAGGTCTTGCCGTCATCGGCGTTGTAGATCCGGCCGGCCCATTTGTTCGGGCCCGCCGGCTGCATGTTGATGAAGAGCCCGATGCCGATCACCGGCCGGGTGCGCTGCCCCGGATCGGCATTCTTGTCGTCGCGCTGCGGCTTGCCGGTGGCCTTGTCGATCGGCTCCTTCAGCCAGACGACACGGCCGCACAGCGCGCCGCCGCAATGGTGAACCTTGACCTTGGCGTCGCCGGACTGGGTCAGCCAGACGCCGGCTGGATCGGTGGCCCGGTCGTTGGTCTTGGCGGCCTCGGCACTGCTGCCAAGCAGCGGGATGTGGAATGCCGCCACGATCAGGCGGCGGGTGAGGTGAGCGCGGATCAAATGCTTCAGGGTGTTGGGCAGGCCATCAAGGTCGGGGAGTACCGTCATCATCCACCTTCTTCATGAAAAATTTCATGATAAGCATGAAATAAATCACGTTTAAGGTTGAGTCAACAACATTACCAAGGCATGATGCGACCTGGCGGTAACGGCCTGTTTGGCAAAAAAATTTTGGATGGGTACGATGGGGATATCGGTTCGCGAGCAGCGCCAGCTTTGGTTTCGCAGGCTCGATCGGGCGTTCTGGGTGATCTGGGCCGCGCTGCCCGTGGTGCTGTGGCTGGCCTATTACCGCACCATGACCGCGCCGGACACGATTGCGGAAAGTCTCAGCGGCGAGCAGGCGAAATGCGCGGCCATCGTCGCCAATCCGCTCACCATGTCGACCATGGGCCAGTTGCTGTTCTGGTCGCTGTTTGCGCTTGGGGTATCGTTTTACGCCGTGCTGATCGGCATGCTTCATCGGATGGTGAACCGATTCGCGAACGGCCGGATCTTCGTGTCCGAGACGCTGCAGGGCGTCTGGTGGATGGGGATCTTTCTGGTGGTGTGGCCGTTCATCGATACGATCACGACCAACGCGGTGATCTACGTCCTGTATCGGATCGGCGACATCAAGTTCCTGCTGCTGAACTACAACCTCGATGTCGGCACCATCGCGGGCGGCGTATTCCTGATGGCGCTGAAATTCGTGCTCGAGCACGCCATCCTGCTGCAGTCCGAAAACGACCTGACGATCTGAGGGTGATGCTTGTGCCGATCGTCGTGAACCTCGATGTCATGCTCGCAAAGCGAAAGCGCCGCCTCGGAGACCTCGCGGACGCCATCGGCATTTCGATCCAGAACCTCTCGATCCTGAAGACCGGCAAGGCCAAGGCGATGCGCTTCTCGACGCTGTCGGCGATCTGCCGCGAGCTGGACTGCCGGCCGGGAGATATTCTGGAATACGTGCCGGGCGACGAGGGTGGCGACGCCGAGAGCGGCGAGGGTGGGTGACCCGCGCCGAATCGATCGCGTCATACGGCGTGACCACCGCATTGCGTCGTCGAGATCGTCGGGTACCATGTGTGGAGTTTGCGGCCACACATGGGAGCGTTCCGATGAGCGATATCTGGCGGCTGTCTGCGACTGAACTTGCCCAGCACATTGCGCGGCGGCAGCTCAGCTCCGCGGAAGTGGTGAATGCCCATCTCGCCCGTATCGATGCTGTCAATCCAGCGCTGAACGCCGTGGTGCGCGTCCTGGCCGAAGAGGCCCGCGCGGCCGCGGATATGGCCGACCGGCGGCTTGCCGCCGGCGAGGCGATCGGCCCCCTGCATGGCGTGCCCTTCACGGTGAAGGAGAACATCGACATGGCGGGTTTGCCGACCACATGGGGTGTGACCGCCTTCGCGGACGCAGTCGTTCCGATCGACGCGCCGGTGGTGGAGCGGATGCGTGCCGCAGGTGCAATCCCGATCGGTCGGACTAATCTGCCGGACATGGCCTTGCGGTTGCACACCGTCAGTTCACTTCATGGGCTCACGCGCAATCCATGGCACCCGGATCGAACGGCCGGCGGTTCGAGCGGAGGTGAAGCAGCCGCCATCGCCAGCGGCATGAGCCCGATCGGGTTGGGCAATGACATCGGTGGCTCGCTGCGAAATCCGGCCAATGCCTGTGGCATTGCCTCGATCCGTCCTTCGTTCGGGCGCGTGCCGGATGCGGATTGCGGCCCTGCCGAGGGGCAGTTGCTGGCGGTTCAGCTCATGAATGTCCAAGGCCCAATGGCGCGCCGGGTTGCCGACGTTCGGCTTGGGCTGCGTGTATTGATGGGGGCGCATGCACGCGACCCCTGGTCGATCGATGCGCCGTTTGAGGGACCATCGCCGCGCCGGCCGATCCGCGTGGCCGTGATACCCGAACCACCCGGAGGACGCACCGATCCGGCCGTGGCCGCGACTGTTCGACGTGCCGCGCATGCGTTGGCCGATGCCGGCTATGAGGTCGAGGAGATTCACCCGCCACGCTACGAGGATGCGGTGAGTTGTTGGGCGCGCCTGATCATGGGTGACGTCCGATCGATGCTTGGCCCGCTGTCTCAGATCATGGGCGCGGATGCGCTCGGCTTCCTGCATAGATTTGACGCGCTGGTGCCGGTGCTGTCTGACCCCGCCGCATGGTCCGCCCTCATGCTGGAGCGCCACGCCATTGCGCGGGCCTGGTCGCTGTTCATGGCCGAGCGGCCATTACTGCTGTCACCCACATGGACCCAATTGCCGTTCGAGCACGGCTTCGATACGGCGAACGAAACCGGCGCCACTGCTGCCAAGGAGCTGATGCGCCCGGTGGTTCCTGCAAACCTGTTGGGACTGCCGTCTGCCTGCGTCCCGGCAGGAAGGGACGAGAAAACCGGGCTCCCGATCGGGGTGCTTGTCACCGGTTCGCGATTTCGGGAGGACCTTTGCCTCGAAGCGGCCGAAGCCATTGAGACGCGCCTCGGCGTGCAAACGCCGATCGACCCGGTAGGTATGCCACAAGCGCGTTAATCGCGTCTCTCACGTACCCGTCCGCGTTTCCTACTCCGGCAGCAACACGATCTTGCCGATCACCTCGCGGCTTTCCACGCGGCGCAGCGCGTCCGCGAATTTCGATAGCGGCAGCGAACGATCGACGGGGGCACGCAGCTTGCCGGTCTCGAAGAGGCTGAACAGCTCGTCGAACAGGACGCCGACCCGCGCGCGCAGCGCGGCGTCGGCCTTGCTCTTGCCCCACGCCATGTAGAAGCCCCAGTAGAGACCGATCACCGTCAGGTTCTTCACCAGCACGATGTTGGCCGGGATCTCGGGAATGCGGCCCGAGGCGAACCCGATCGGCAGCAGCCGGCCGAGCGGCGCAACACAGCGCAACGACTCGTTGAACACGTCGCCGCCCACCGGATCGAACACGACATCGACGCCGCGGCCTTCGGTGATGTCCAGCACACGGTCACGGAAGCCGCCGTCGCGGTAGTCGATGGCATGGTCGGCGCCATAGTCCCTGACGGCCGCGACCTTGTGCGCGCCGCCGGCGGTTGCGATGACGGTGGCGCCGAGAGCGCGGCCGATCTCCACGGCGGCCAATCCGCTCGCGCCGGCCGCGCCATGCACCAGCAGCGTCTCGCCGGGCTTGAGGTCGGCGCGCCATTTCAGGCCGGCATAGGCCGTCGCGTAGATGGTCGGAAACAGCGTCGAGCCCTCGAAGCCCAGGCGGTCGGGGATCGGGAAGACGTTGGCCGCATCCACGATTGCTTCGCCTGCGAAGCCGCCGGAGGGCAGGCCGGCGCAGACGCGGTCGCCGACCTTGAGCGTGGTGCGGACATCGGGCGCGATCT